>JBLRWU010000173.1:0-1588 GCA_047921155.1 Desulfurivibrio sp. | reverse complement strand
TAAGCCGGGCAGTAAACATGAACCTCGCCGCCGAACTCCTCGCGGGCCAGCCGGGCCTCATCCAGGGAGCTGGCGGTGGCCCCGGGCAACACCTGACGAATCTGGGGAAAGAGCCGCCACATGGCAAAACCCTTGAAGGCCAGAATAATCTTGGCCCCGGTGCGCCGCTGGACCAGGTCGAGTTTGGCCAGATTGGCCGCCAGCCTGCCGGTGTCGCAAACGTAGCTGGGGCTGGGCGCCCGATCGGCAAAGGGGAACTCCGGTTCGCTCACAGCTCCTTGATCTCCCAGGGCAGGCCGTGGCGATTGAGTTGTTCCATAAAGGGATCGGGGTCGAGCTGTTCCATATTGAAGACCCCCTCCCTTTTCCAGTGGCCCTGCAGAATCATCATCGCCCCGATCATCGCCGGCACCCCGGTGGTGTAAGAGATCGCCTGACTTCCCACCTCACGGTAGCACTCCTCATGATCGCAGATGTTGTAGATGTATATTTTGCGGGGTTGACCGTCTTTGACTCCCTCCATCACGTTGCCGATGCAGGTCTTGCCCTTGGTCCGCGGCCCCAGGGAGGCGGGATCGGGGAGCAGGGCCTTGAGGAACTGGATCGGGACAATCTCCCGGCCCTGGTAAAGCACCGGCTCAATGGAGGTCATCCCCACATTCTGCAGGACCTCAAGGTGTTTGAGGTAGTTGTCGGAGAAGGTCATCCAGAAACGGATACGCTTAAGGCCCTTGATATTCCGCACCAGGGATTCCAGCTCCTCGTGATACATCAGATAGGCGTTCTTGGGGCCGATCCGGGGGAAATCAAAGCTCTGCTTAACACTCAGCGGCGCGGTCTCTTGCCACTGGCCCTCTTCCCAGTAGCGACCCTTGGCGGTCACCTCCCGGATGTTGATCTCCGGGTTGAAGTTGGTGGCAAAGGGGTGGCCGTGATCGCCGGCGTTGGCATCAAGAATATCGATATAATGGATCTCATCGAAATAGTGCTTGGCGGCATAGGCGCAAAAGACGTTGGTCACCCCGGGATCGAAACCGCTGCCCAGCAGGGCCATCAGCCTCTTCTCCTTAAAACGCCCATCATAGGGCCACTGCCAGGAGTAGCTGAATTTGGCTTCGTCGGGCGGCTCGTAGTTGGCGGTATCCAGGTAATCGACCCCGCACTCCAGACAGGCGTCCATAATGGTCAGATCCTGGTAGGGCAAGGCCAGGTTAAGGACCAGGGCCGGCTTGACCCGGTTGATCAGGGCCACCAGCTCCGGCACCTGATCGGCATCCACCCGGGCAACCTCGACGGTGCGGCCGGTACGCTCTTTAATCGACCCGGCAATGGCCTCGCACTTGCTCACGGTCCGGCTGGCCAGCACAATTTCGCTAAAAACTTCCGGCACTTGAGCGCACTTATGCGCCACCACACTACCCACCCCGCCGGCCCCGATAATCAAAACCTTAGCCATATTATTTCCCTCTTGCTCCTTGACGCGTTATCCGCAGTGTGATAAATAGACCCCTTCGCGGCTTGACCAAGCCCGCGAAGGGCCGTTAGCTCAACTGGTAGAGCAACTGACTCTTAATCAGTAGGTTTGGGG
>JBLRWU010000172.1:0-1590 GCA_047921155.1 Desulfurivibrio sp. | reverse complement strand
CCGGCGTAGATCGCCGCCTTGGCCCGGATGAAGTTTTCGATATCCACCTCGTTGATTACGATATCCTGCTCTACTCCGCTCTCCTGCCGCCAGGCCAGGACGTACTCCCAGCCGCTTTTCCCCTCCCGCAGGCGGGGGGAGGCGGGTTCCCGGCGGAATTTGCCCCGGTGATCGATGACCTCGTGTTCGAAGAGGGCGGCGATCAGCATCAGCAGGCCGGAGCCGCAGATCCCCACCGGCGGTTGATTGGCCACCGTCCCCAGTCGGGGCTCCAGGGTGGCGGGATCGAGGCTGAAATCCTCGATGGCCCCGCGGGCCGCCCGCATTCCATGGGTGATTCCTCCCCCCTCGAAGGCCGGTCCGGCGGAGCAGGCGGCGCAGACCAGCCACTCCCGGTTGCCGATGACGATTTCGGCATTGGTTCCGATGTCGATGTAGAGGGTCACCTTCTCGGTGCGATACATCCCCGAGCCCATCACCCCGGCCACAATATCGCCGCCGACGTAGCTGGAGATGGCGGGATAGGGCAGGGCCACGGCATGATGGGGCAGGTTGATCCCCAGGTCGGCGGCCCGCAGCGGCGGCAGGAAGGTGCTGACCGGTACGTAGGGGGCCCGGCGGATATGGCTGGGGTCAAGCCCCAGCAGCAGGTGGGTCATGGTGGTGTTGGCGGCCAGGGTAAGGGAGCCGATCTCTTCCCGGCGCACCGCCCCCTTGTCCTCCTCCTCCGGGGGGTGGGCCCTGGTCAGCAGGTCATCCAGCACCCGGTTGATGGTTCCGACCACCAGCTCCTGCATCAACTCCAGCCCCCGGGGTTTTTCGGCGTAGATAATCCGGCTGATCACATCCTCGCCGTAACTGAGCTGGGCGTTGTAGTCGCCCCCCCGGGCCAGAACCCTGCCGCTGTTCAGGTCGATCAGAATGGCGTAAACCGAGGTGGTTCCGATATCGATTGCCAGGCCGAAGTTGCGATGGGTCCAGTTGCCGGGCTGGATATCCAGGATAAAGTTTTTGCCCCGGCGCACCGGTCGGGCCAGGGTTACGGTGACCCGGAAATCGTCGGCCCGCAGAGCCGCCGGCATTTTGCGCAGCACCGGCAGGGTGAGAATCATCCCCCGCTCGTCATACTGGTGGTTAAGGGCCGTGGTGACCCGGGCGGCATCGGCCATGTTGTCGGTCTGGGTGGCCCGGGGCAGCTCGAGAAAAAACTTCTCCACCGGCGGCAGAAAGAGCCCGTTTAACCGCAGCTCATCGATATCGTAGATATGCATCCGGGCCCGGTTGCGACCCGCTACCCCGGTGGTGAGCCCCCCCTTGCCCAGGCCCGATTCCACCGGGATCCGGACCGTAAGATCGCTTTCGATCAAGGCCCCGCAGGCGAGGCGATGGCCGCCGGCGTAGTCGGCCGGAGTTATCTTTTCGCTGCCCCCGCCACTGGTTCTCCCCTCCTCCACAATCACCCGGCACTTGCCGCAAACCCCGTCGCCGCCGCAGGAAGTATTGACATGAAGCCCAGCCCGTCGAGCCGCCGCCAGCAGGCTCTCGCCGGCCTTACCTGCCACCGTGCGCCCCTCCGGCAGAAAGGTGACC
>JBLRWU010000171.1:0-1610 GCA_047921155.1 Desulfurivibrio sp. | reverse complement strand
GTCAGGTTGAGGCTGAGCAGGAAATGCTTCATGTCGGGGGTATTGGTCCCGTGGGCGAAGGTGTACTCGCCGGACTTGTAGCCCAGATCATCGAAAAAGACCCGCTGGGTGTGGGCCAGATCATCCTTGGCGAAGACGTCGATATAGCCTTCATCGCCCATGTAAACCGGCATGAAATAGTTTTCCGACTGGCCGGAACCGCAGTAGTTGGCTCCGGTCCAGGTGGCGCGTTCATCCGGCGGCAGGGCGACATCGACCAGGACCCGGCCGGTCTTCAGATCGGATTTGCCCACGTGCAGGTTGCCGTCCTCATCCGGCCGATAGGTGGACCAGAACATGATATTGCGGTCATTGGCGTCGATCCGCCCGTCATGGGTAGGATGGGACTTGCCGCCGATATTGAGCATGCCGAGATTGTTAACGGTGATCGGAGCCTCGCTGTTGTTGGGGTCAATGATTACATCGGCAACGGCGAAATGGCCGCCCATGCCGGCAACGTAAACGTTGGCTTTATAGTTCTGCTTGCCCGCTACCGCCTGGGCCGCTTCCTTGTCCACGGTGGTGAACGACAGATAACCGCCTACCAGCATCGTTAAAGCCACCGCCGTAACCAGTACTTTTTTCATGTTGACTCTCCTCTGTGGTGCTTTAATTTTCGCCGGCCCCTCCCGCGGCGAGGGATTTTCTCAAACCCTGTCCACCAACGGATACCACCGGCACCAACCCCTGCTTGAGTGCGACATTTTGTCACACTTTGTAGTATAGTGCCCGAATCTTTTCCCCTTTGCAAGCACAAATCTTGCCCTTAATCAAAAAAAAGCACCCAACGACAGCATGATAGAATAGCTATTCTTTCTCGGGACTGCTCCCGGCGCAAAAACGATTGACCACAAGTCCGGAACCAACTAATAATCCTGGCATTATAACTATTATTGATATAACGGTGGTCGCGCCGGGTACACCAGCATGGCCGCCCCGTTGTTTTAACCGCCGCTTATTACCGAGGAATTCTGATGGTTACCATCGCCACCTTAGGCCCTGCCGGCTCCCATGCCTGGCAGGCGGCCCGGCAGTACGATCCCGCAGCCGACCTGCTGCTGCTGCCCAATCCCGCCGCGGTTCTGACCGCCCTCGATGAGGGTCGGGCCGCCCGGGCCCTGTTGCCGGCCTACAATACCCGCGAGGGCCGCAACCGGGATTTCTTCCAATTGCTGACCGCCAGCCGGCGTCACTACTGGCAGGACAACGTGGTGCTGCCGGTCCATCTCTCCCTGGGGGTTCCCGGCGCCGGCAGCAGGATCGAAATCATCACCGGCCGGGCGGCCTTTCTCCGCCAGGGCGAAGAGTACATCGCCGCCAATTATCCCGCCGCCGACCTGCTGGCGGTCCACGATCTGGACCGGACGGTGGCCGAACTTATCAAGGGGGGTGAAGACAACTTCGGGGTAATCGAATCGGAAGAAGCCCTGCGCCGTTACGGCTTGCTGCTGCGGGAGCGGGAAGTCAGCCCTTACAACCGGACCCGTTTCGCGGTCCTCGGCGACACCCTGCCGGCGGCCAGCGGTTACGATGCCACCGCGATTATCACTACCCCCCTCAAGGATCGGGTC
>JBLRWU010000170.1:0-1680 GCA_047921155.1 Desulfurivibrio sp. | reverse complement strand
CGAGCGGCGGGAGAGCAGTTCGATATCGGTGATCTGCATCTCCTCGGGAGCCACGCTGAGCATCATCAGCACCCGGTTGCGGGAGGGGGCGGCCATGATCAGCAGGGTCTGGGGCTTACGGACCCGGGTGGCCTTCAGGTTCCAGCGCACCTCCACCACATCCTCCCGCTGCACCCCCAGGCCGGCCATGGTCTGGCACTCCTTGCGATGGATCGACAGCCCCCGTTCGCTGAGCAGGGCATAAAGCCCCTTTTCGGTGGGGACCGGGTTGCAGCAGCGGGAGAACTTGACGCAGGCCGGATCCAGGGTACTCAGGTAGATGCGGTTCAGGGAACCGGTGGGGGGCTGCAGGGTGGGGCGGTCGGCGCAGAGCCCCTGGATCATCTCGAAGATCAGCTCCCGCAGCCGCAGCCGCCCTTCGCCCACGGCCTGGAACAGTTCGATCAGGGAATCGGCCTGGAAGTAAGTTTGGATATCCGCCATGCCGGCGCTCTCCAGAATATCCAGCGGCACCCCGTAGCGTTTCAACTCCTGGTGGATGATGGAGCGTCCCACCTCCAGGGCCAGGCTCAGGCGGCGGACCCGGAACATCTTGGCCAGTTCGGCCCGGGCCTTGGGGGTTTGGCAGAGCATCTGGATCACCGGTTCAAAGCGGACCGGCTCCTTCTGGGTGATGATGCTGACCTGCTGGCCGTCCCGCAGCACATATTCCGGGCCCACCCGCTCCTGGCCGATCATGGCGCTGACGCAGCGTTTGCCGATATCGGTGTGGATCTTGAAAGCGAAATCCAGGACGATGCTCTGCTTGGGCAGGGCCATCAGGGCGCCCTTGGGGGTGTAGGTGTAGATCTCCTTGCGGCCGCTCACCGCGATCATCTCCCGGTAGGAGGTGGCGTCGTCGCTGCCCATCAGGTCGAACATCTCCCGCACCTCCCGGGTCAGGGCGGCGGCATCGCCCTTGCCCCGGCTGGTCCAGCCCCGCAGCAGCCCGGTTCGGGAGGAGTTCTGCATCTCCGAGGTCCTGATCTTGAACAGGATGTGCTGGCCCTTGATATTGGCCCGCACATGCAGGCTCTGGTAGCCGGTGGATTTGGGATTGGCGATGAAGTCGCGGATGGTGCGGGGAATGGGGGGATAGTTCTGATCCACCAACCCCAGGACCCGGTAGCAGCTCTGGATATCGTTGGTGATGATCTCGAGCTCCATGGGGTGGCTGATGCTTTTCAGCAGCACTTTGTGCTCGGGGTCGAAGTAGGCCCACAGTCCTTTGGGCCGAATCCGGATATCGGCGGTGACCCAGGACTCCCGGCACTTCTCCTCCAGGCGGAGTTTGATCCCGGCGATCACCTCGCTGGCCGCCAGCTTGCCGATATGGCTGCTGACCTTCTGGCTCTGGCGGGGAAATTTGTAGGAGAGGGCCAGGTCGTAGAGTTCGCGCTTGATGGCGTAGAGTCCCATCACCTTGGCCAGGGGGGCGTAGATATCCAGGGTTTCATCGGCGATCTTCTGGCGTTTGTGTCTGGGCATGGAATCCAGGGTGCGCAGATTGTGCAGCCGGTCGGCGATCTTGATCAGCATCACCTCCAGGCGGGCGGCGGCCCCGGAAAAAAGCTTGCGGTGGACCAGCTTGTAGAAATTCTGGCGGTCCCCGGAAAAGCTGGCGATCTTGGTGCAGGCCTC
>JBLRWU010000169.1:0-1687 GCA_047921155.1 Desulfurivibrio sp. | reverse complement strand
CCTCAAGCGTTTCCCTATTTGATCTTGCTCCGGGAGGGGTTTACCCTGCCTTGCCTGTCACCAGGCAAGCGGTGAGCTCTTACCTCGCCATTTCACCCTTACCGGCGTCGAAACCCCGGCGGTATATTTTCTGTGGCACTTTCCCTGGGGTTGCCCCCGGTTCGCGTTACGAACCTCCCTGCCCTGCGGAGTTCGGACTTTCCTCCGGCGC
This sequence comes from Desulfurivibrio sp., assembly GCA_047921155.1. Lineage (GTDB taxonomy): Bacteria > Desulfobacterota > Desulfobulbia > Desulfobulbales > Desulfurivibrionaceae > Desulfurivibrio. The sequence continues at coordinate 1,476 of JBLRWU010000169.1, read as the reverse complement.
TGGTCGGCCCAAGCCGCCACCACCGGCGACCATGCGCCCACCCCGATCCAACCCGCAACCTAAGCCCTTTGCCGCAAAAAGACAAGAACCAAGTCGCCGGGTGTTTACTCCTTGTCGGAGGCCTGGTGGTGCATGATCCGGTTGCAGGTGGGGCAGATCAGCAGCTTCTCCTCCTTGAGCAGGTCGTTGAAGAGCTGAGGCGGAATATTCATAAAGCAGCCCCGGCAGACCCCGTCCACCACTCCGACCAGGGCCAGGCCCTTGCGTCGCTCCCGCAGCATCTCATATTTCTTGAGGATGGCGGCGGGGATATTTTTGCTCTTGGTGTTCCGTTTCTTGAGGATCTTATCCTTGGCGGTGTTCAGCTCGGCGAGCTTGCTGTCCGCCTCCTTGCTGTCTTCGGCCAGCAGTTTCTCCTCGCCGGTCCGGAGGTTTTCGCACTCCTCGATCTTTTTCCCGGTCTCCTCGATCTCCCCGGCCAGGCGCAGCAGCTCCTCCTCCCGTTCCTTGCTCGATTTTTTGGCGTCTTCGGACTCCTTGAGCAGGCTTTGGTATTCGCGGTTGGTCTGGATGTTCATCATCTTGGCCTGGCGGTCACGAATCCGGGCCAGATCTTCATCCAGGCCGGTTTCCAGCTCCCGTTGCCGCTGTTCCAGGGTGGTGAGCTTTTCTTGCAGCTGCTCGGCTTCGGTTTGGCGTTCGGCAATCACGGTCCGGCGCTGGTCGAGTCCGGAGGCCACCGATGCCAGGCGGGTCTCCAGTTCGCTGATTTCCAGATCGATGGCTTGCAGGATTTTCAGTTGGGCGATCTCGTCTCTCAAAGCGGTATCCTCTACGGTTGCTAAAGGTTATTCGGCAGGTTCTGCGGCAGGAGCCGCCGGTTGATAACAAAAAACTTTAAACGGACTCTTCTGGGTCCGGCTGATCTGCAGGGGGACGCTGCTGCCGTCGGCGGCCAGGTGGCGCGCCAGGATGGCTGCCAGTTCGCTCACCACCGGATTTTCGCTGTAAAAATGCCCGGCGTCGACCATGCAGAAGCCGCGCATCTCCGCCCAGCGGGCGGTGGCGTGTTTGATCTCGGCCGAGATATAGATATCGGCGCCCAGGTCGGCGGCCCGCTGGGCCAGGTCGGACCCGCTGCCGCCGCACACCGCCACCTTGCGGATCATGGCCGGCAGGGGGCCGGCTACCTGCAGGGCCTCCAGCTTGAGCTCTGCAGCCAGTCGCGCCAGGAAAAGTTGGCCGGGCACCGGGGAGGAGAGTCGGCCGAAGCGACCGAAACCGGTGGCGGTTGGCTGGGAGGCCGTGACCTCCGGCCCGGTGATCTGGAGGGGAACAGTATCGGTGAGGCCCAGGCGGCGGGCCAGAATATCGCTGACCCCGCCGGTGACCACGTCCAGATTGGTATGGCAGGCGATGATATTGATCTGGTGGGCAATGGCGAGGGCCAGAAGGCGGCCCGGGGGTTGGTCGAGG
>JBLRWU010000168.1:0-1744 GCA_047921155.1 Desulfurivibrio sp. | reverse complement strand
CGGCCGGCGGGCGGCGGCGGCGCGTCTTCGTACCAGGGAATCTCCGGTTCGTAATAGGGCGGATACCAGGGGTGATAGTAACGGGGGCTGCCCGGTTGGTAATAATGGGGCGGCCAGCCCCGATAGCCGGGGGGCGGCTTCGTCCCGGTTTCGGCCGCTGCCGCCAGGCCGTTAAAGCCGATCGGGATAAACCCCTCCGTCGGCGCCATGATCAGCAACGCCAGGACCGCAGCCGTCAGCAGATATTTGCCCTTGTCCATTTCTGCTCTCCGCCCCAATTATGAACCGTTGAGCCCTTGATTCGGCCGTTCAACGGTGATGATAAAATTCCGCCGGGGTTTGATCGGCGACAAAATCCACCGCCGCTTCGATGGCCCGGCGGATGGCCTGTTCCATCGGGGTACGGGCAAAGGTGGAGAGGGCCCCGGAAGCGGGGGAGCCCAGCACCGATCCTCCCAGATCGAAGCTGCGGGCCTTGCCTTCGACGCTGGTGGCGGCCAGGATCCGGCCGGTGGCGGTATCGACTACGCGCAGATCCATGGCCAGGTGAGCCTGTTGAACACCGGCGGTCAGAGCGCCGAGCCGGGCATCGCCCAGCAGCCCGCCCCGCCCTTTGACGGTGCCCTTGGTGCCGGTGGTGCCCGGTTCAAAACCGGTGACTGCGGCGACCACCAGCAACTGGGCGCCCTCCAGTTCACCGATGGGGGCGGCGGTGTCCTGGCGGAACCGGCCGCTGGCTCCCATGTCCTGCTCGGCGATCACCGCCTTGAGTTTTTCCCGCTCCAGGACAATAAAGCGGTTGGAATTGAAGAGCTCGGTTACCAGCATATCCTGCATGCCGCGCCCGTACTCCCGGCGGTACTGACCCCGGCCCACGGTCTTGTCCTCGAAATCGGCCACGGCGATCGCCGCCCTGGGGCCATGATAGGCTTCAGCCCGGGCGGCCCCGATGTCCTGGCCGCCGCCGGACTGCACCCTGGCAGTCGGTGCCGGGGTGACGCAAGAAACAGTCAACGCCAGAAAAGATAATGAAAACAATGCGGCAGCAACTCTTCTCATTTTTTTCTCCTCCTTTTGGATATTGTTGTAAACTTACTCTCTTTCCCGCAGCCTGATCCGGTCGGGCCAGGTGGCCGGGTCGGTATGGATCATGATTCGGGTCCGGTAGGCGTGACGGTCGATCTCGGCCAGCAGGTCGACCCAGTCGTCCCAGTCAATGGCGGCCGAGGTGCCGGGAGTCCCGACCGGCATGCCGGGCGAGCGGGTGCCGGCCGCCATCTGCCGGGCCAGTTCCTGGGCTTCCGCTCTCCGGCCGGACATGGCCAGGGCCTGCATTTGGATGGCCAGATCTTCCATGGACGCCTGGTCAAGCACCGGCGGCAGGTTTTCTGCCTGATAACGGCGGAGCATGGCCTGGGCCTGGTTCAGGGTGCGACCTCGCGCATCCTGCTCCGTAGAGGGGAAAAAGAGGCTCCAATGCAGATGGTGAAAGCGTTCGCATACGGCATTGAAGTCCGGCCAGCCCCGAGCGGGATCGTTCACCACCATGTTGAACAGCGGCTCGAAATAATCCGACGGCGGCTTACACCTGAGGTCGGCGTCGGCCAGTTGCGGCGGCATGGCCATGCCGGCCGGCGCTCCCTCAGCCGGGGGCCGGGGGCTGGAGATTTCCACCGCCACCAGTTCGGGATGGAGAGCGGCCTTTTCCAGGGGGATTACCCGGTGCAGCACGTAGCGGTAGTGC
>JBLRWU010000167.1:0-1759 GCA_047921155.1 Desulfurivibrio sp. | reverse complement strand
CCCAGCCCGGCCCGGCGCAGCACCTGCTGCAGGCGCCGGTGCTGCCGCTCGCCGCCCAGCTCGACGTTGACCCGACCGGGATCGACCACATCATAACCATGGCTGCTGCCGGCGGCGGCCTGCAGGTAGGGCGAAGTATAAAGATGGCTGATCCCCAGCTCGGCCAGGTAGGGCACCTGCTCGGCGGCGGCGGCAAGGCCGAACTCCGGCCGCAGTTGCAAGCGATAGGTGGCAACTGGTTTCGGCTCGCCCCGCTCCATTTTGGTGGTGTCCTTGCTGCTGGAGTGCTTCATAACTCCAACTATAGATGCAGATTTTTTCATTGACAAGCGGTTCGGTGGCCGCGGGGGAACAGGAGCCCCAGTTTTGGCCGGCTGGCCTCCTTACTGGCCACAATGGATGCTGCCGGAATCGAGCGCAGCGTGATCTGTTCCATCGCCACCCGGCTAGATTGGCGTCAAAGCTGTTTTTATCCTTTTTTATGCTTGTTATTATGCTCTAAAACTGCTTATAATCTGTTTTATGAACGAAGAGAGAGGGCACTATTTAAGCCAACTGGGGCTGCTTTATCGTCGGCTGCGGATCCAACGCAAACTACGGCAACGCGACGTGGCCGCCCGGTTGGGAGTTTCGGTGGATACGGTGCGGGCCATGGAGCGTGGGGCCGGTTCCGTGGCCATCGAAACCTGGTTGGCCTTGGCCGAGTTGCTGGGGGTGTCCCGCCCTTGGGAGAAGCTGCTCCAGGTTCCGGTGGACCCCTTTGAGGAGTATGATCGCAAGCGGAAGGAAGAGGCATGGCTGGAAAAGACTCGGGTAAGGCGATAGCCGACGAGCTGCACCTTTACGTCCGGGCGGTGATGCCGGGAGGGGAGGTGGTGCCGGTGGGCCGGCTGCTGGGGCGCAACCTGGGGCATCCCGGCAGCCGCGAAGGTTTCTTTCGCTATGATCAAAGCTATCTGGGCCGGCCCGACGCCTATCCCCTGGATCCGATCCATCTGCCGCTGGCGGATCAGGTTTATCCCACCCCCGACCGGGAGAGCGGGCTTCACGGGGTGTTTCAGGATTCTCTGCCCGACGGCTGGGGGCGGATCATCCTGGCCAAACGGGCCGGGATTCATCGGCATCCGTGATCCCCATCCCGATCAAAGAGCACGATCTCGCCGGCGTGGGGGAACTGCTGAATGTAGCGTTTGATATGCAGCTCGGTTTTCTGGTCGGAACTGGGCTTGCCCAGGGCCACAACCCGGTAGCGTTTTTCGTTCATATAGCGGGAGACCCGGCGGATGGTGCCCCCCTTGCCCGAAGCATCGCGGCCGTCGAAGAGGATGATCATCTTCATGTTGTTTTTTTCAAGGTGCCGCTGCAGCTTGATCAGCTCGGCCTGGCAAGGTTTCAACTCCTCATCGGCGTAGTATTTCAGCAGAATCTCCCGGATCAGGCGATCCTTGTCCTGCCGCTTCATCAACTCCATGATCTTTTTGACCCGGCCTTCCACGCTCATGGCCTTGATCTTGGAGTCCATCCGGCCCACCACCCGCTGGATGGCGCTGGTGGAGGTCAGGGAAGATTTTTTGATTTTGGGGACGATGAAGGGAGCCAGCTCCGTCGGATCGGTCTCTCCTTATTTGCGGCAGAGATATTTGCCTTTGCTGACCAAGGTTTTATACTCCTTGAGGGAGTCGGTCAAAAACTCGCTTTTGGCCAATTTGCAGAGACTTTTATCCAGCTCTTTATCCTTTTTCCCTTTCTTGTCATCGCC
>JBLRWU010000166.1:0-1768 GCA_047921155.1 Desulfurivibrio sp. | reverse complement strand
GTTTGAGCCCGGAAGCGGCGGCGCTCTACCTGTTTCTGGTCACCGTCGCCGACCGTCAGGGACTCAGTTATTACGCCGATCACAACATCGGCCGGCTGCTGGCCATGACGGCCACCCCCCTGGAGCAGGCCCGGGCCTGTCTGGTGGCCAATCAGCTTATCGCTTATCGGGCGCCGCTGTACCAGGTGCTGGAGCTGCCGGCGGTCAATCCCCGGCAGGCGGCGTCCGGACCGCGGTGGACCGCGGCTGCTACGCCAACGGGCGGTTCCGCGGATCAGGCGTGGTCCATGGCCCGGATTCTCCAGCGACTGGGGGAGGGCGGCCATGATCGATTATGAGACCTTCGCCCGAATCAAGCAGTTGCACGAGCAGCAAGGCCTGAGGTGTTCGCAGATCGCCGCCGAACTGCAACTGGACCATCGGACGGTGAGCCACTGGCTGGGCGAGCAGTGCTATCGGCCCCGCCAGGCCACCGACAAAGCCGGCAAGTTGGACCCCTTCAAGTCGATCATCACCGCTCTGCTGGAGCGCTATCCCGTGCTGTCGGCCCGGCAGCTTTATCAGCGGCTCCTGGATGACGGCTACCAGGGCAGCTACTCGGTGGTCAAACGCTTCGTGCACCGGGTCCGGCCCAAGCGCCAGGCGGCCTACCTGACCCTGGCCTTCGCCCCCGGCGAATGCGCCCAGGTGGACTGGGGATCATACGGGCTGGTTCGGGTGGGCAACACCCAGCGGCGGCTGAGTTTCTTTGTCATGGTACTCTGCTACAGCCGGCAGCTGTACGTCGAGTTCACCGTCTCCCAGACCATGGAACACTTCCTGGCCGCCCACGTTAACGCCTTCCACGCCTTCGGCGGGGTTCCGGCCCGGATCATGGTGGACAACCTCAAAAGCGCGGTCATCAGTCGCAAACCCGGCGCCGAACCGGTCCTCAACCCCCGCTATCTCGACTTTGCCAACCATTACGGGTTCACCATCACCCCCTGCGGGGTCCGCAAGGGCAACGAAAAGGGGCGGGTGGAATCGGGGGTCGGCTACGTCAAGAAAAACTTCCTGGCCGGCAGCGAGCTGCCCGAGTTCACCGCCCTGGCCCCGGCCGTCACACATTGGCTCGACACCGTGGCCAATGTCCGTACCCATGGCGAGACCAAGCGCCGGCCGGTGGACCTGTGGCAGGAGGAGAAACCAAGCCTGAGCCCTCTGCCGGCAAACCCCTGCGATCTGGCCAATATCCTGCCGGTTCGGGCCTCCTCCCAGTTCCGCGTCACCCTGGAGACCAACCGCTACTCGGTCCCGGCCCGTCTTACCGGTGCCCGGTTGACCCTGAAATGCTATCCCGACCGGCTCTGCATCTACCACGAGCAACAGCTGATCGCCCGCCACCTCCGCTCCTACGAGCGGCAGCGCGACTTTGAAGATCCCGATCATGCCAGGGAGCTGATCAACCAGCGGCGCAAGGCGAAAACCCAGCAGCTCATCCGCCGTTTCCAGGAAATCTCACCCCGGGCCGACGATTACTACCGACGGCTGGAAGAACGGCATCTGCAGCCCCTGCGCCACGTGCGCCAGATCATGGCCCTTGTGGAAATCCATGGCCGGGAGGCGGTAGTCAGGGCCATCGATGATGCTATGGAACTGCACGTGGTCGGTGCCGAGTATATCGCCAATATCCTTGAGGCCCGCACTCGCAAGCTGCCCGAGCCCGGCCCCCTCCATTTGACCAGAAGCGCCGACCTGCTGGAGATCGAGATCCAGCAACCGAACCTCA
>JBLRWU010000165.1:0-1819 GCA_047921155.1 Desulfurivibrio sp. | reverse complement strand
TCCTGCCCGTGTGAAGTAACCATGATAATCAGGGTGTCGGGATCAAGGCCCAGTATTCGGCGGGTGGCGGCAATGCCGTCCATTTCCGGCATGGTGATGTCCATGGTCACCAGGTCGGGCAGGGGCAGGCCTTTTTCCTTCAGGTACTGGAAGGTATCTACCGCCTCCATGCCGCTTTTGCAGGTTTTTACCACCTCGTGGCCCATTTGTTCCAGCATGGCGCCAAGTTTTTTTATGATCAGGGCCGAGTCATCGACAATCATAATCTCGAGCTTATTCATTGATTCCCTCAGCGTAATCCAGGTTCATGGTAAAAAAATCCTTGGGGCCGACAAAATGGATGCTCATCATGCCGGAAGCGGTGGCGATCTCAATGGTGCGAAAAGTCGCGCCTTTGTGGCGGCTAATGGTTTTCGCCTCTTTGATCACCACCGGCGGGGTGATGGCAATGATTTGGCTGCCGACGCCATGGCCGGCGATGGCATTGCCCGCCACGATGTTGATCATCTCCCCCACCGCTTCCTCGCGCATCTCATCCCGTTCGTCGGCACTTATTTCCAGCCCGTCAGCGCTGGCCGTCAGTATCTGGTCGGCCAGGTCATGATCGAAGCTGAAGGCCAGTAGCAGGCGGATTTCCGCGGCGTCCAGGGCCAGAATCGAGGTCAGCTCCCGCAGTTGCATGCGCGCCACGTCCTCGCCGATCTGGTAGGCTTTTTTGATCGGAATCTCCAGATCCTCCTTCAGGTAGCCGATGGTCCGTTTGCCGATGGCCTGCATCAGCCGACGCACCCGGCCGCTGTTCAGCTCATGGTCGCTCATCTCTCTCCTCCGTGATGATGTTTGGTAGTGGTTTTTCCAGGTAAGGCAGCCGGAAGCGGAAGGTGGTACCCGTTCCGGGGGTGGATTCCACCTCGATGTCGCCGCCCAGCCGTTGGGTTTCCATCCGTACCGCCGCCAGGCCCACGCCGCGGCCGGACATGGTATCAGCCGTCTGTTTGGTGGAAAATTCATCGGTAAAGATCAATCGGTAAAGCTCTTTCGGTTCCAGGTCGGGAGGGGCCTCGGCGGCAAGCAGTCCTTTCTCCACGGCCTTGCGGCGGATGGCTTCGACGTCCAGGCCTCGGCCGTCATCGGCGATTTCCAGCACGATGCCATCGTCTTGCGCCCAGGCCCGGCAGTTGATGTGCCCCTCCTCCTCCTTGTCCGACTCCCAGCGCTCTTCCGGCGTTTCGATGCCGTGATCCACCGCGTTGCGAAACAGATGTACCAGGGACTTGGCAAAGGGGGCGTAGATCTCCGGTGGCACCCGCAGGCCATGATCTTCGATCCCGACGGGGGCCAACTCTTTCTCCTGGCGCTGGGCCAGACGGCCGGCCGCCTTGGCGTAACCGGCCAGCAGGTGGCCGAAGGGAACGTAGCGCAATTGTTTGAGCCGTTGCAGCAGTGCCCGGGTATCCGCGCTGTCCAGGGCCGGTCCCTTGGCGTGCAGCAGGCGATCGGCCAACTGCTCCAGCATTGCCACATCTTCCGGGTCCAGTTCCAGCCGGCCGCGGCGGGCAAAGAAGGACTCACCCAAGGTGTCACGCAGGATAGCCAGATCCCTCTCCAGGGCGGCGTCGGCCTGCTGGAGCCGGCCGACCAGTTCATCCGGGTTGGGCCGGGCGGTCGTCGACTCTTTGTACTGGCGCAGTTCGGATTCAAACTCGTGCAGGGCATCGGGTAAATAAATGAACTCCAGTTGCCCGAACAGCCCCTTGAAGGTATGGACCTGGCGATAGATTTCGGCCAGAGCAGGCCCGGGGTGGTCGGTGTCGGCAAG
>JBLRWU010000164.1:0-1860 GCA_047921155.1 Desulfurivibrio sp. | reverse complement strand
CTCCAGGGCCTCGGCCCCCTTGATCAGAATGCCGTTTTCCGCCCCCTTGCCGGTGCCGACCATGATGGCGGTGGGGGTGGCCAGGCCCAGGGCGCAGGGGCAGGCGATGATCAGTACCGCGATAAAGACGGTGAGGGCGAAGATCAGCGAGGGCTCCGGCCCGAAATACCACCAGAGAATGGCGCTGACGGTGGCGGTGACCACCACCGCCGGCACGAAGACGGCGGCGATCTGGTCCACCAGCTTCTGGACCGGGGCCTTGGAGCCCTGGGCCTCCTCCACCAGTTGGATGATCCGGGCCAGCATGGTGTCCTTGCCCACCCGGGCGGCCCGCATCCGGAAGGACCCGCTCTTGTTGAGGGTGGCCCCGATCACCTGGTCCCCCTCCTTTTTGCTCACCGGGATACTCTCGCCGGTGAGCATCGACTCATCCACCGAGGAGCGCCCCTCCTCCACCACCCCGTCCACCGGGATCTTCTCGCCGGGCCGCACCTGAATCAGGTCGCCCACCACCACCTCCTCGATGGGGATATCGAGGATCTGCTCGCCGTTGGCGGCGGCTCCGGGCAGCGGGCAGGCATCACCCTCTTCCGGTTCGCAGGTGACAACCGGGGCGGCGGTGGGGAAAGCGGCCAGGGTTGGCGCGGCCGCTTTCCCGCTGCGGATTACTCGGGCGGTCTTCGGTCGCAGGCCCATCAATTTGCGCATCGCTTCCGAGGTTTTGCCCTTGGCCCGGGCTTCCAGCAGGCGGCCCAGCAGGATCAGGGTGGTGATCACGGTGGCGACATCGTAATAGAGCTGGTAGGGGAAACCCAGGGCGGTGAGGTAACCGGGGAACAGGGTCATGGCGGCGCTGTAGAACCAGGCCGAGGAGGTGCCCATGGCCACCAGCACGTTCATATCGCTGGTGCCGTGGCTCAGCGAGGCCCAGGCTCCCCGGTAGAAGCGCCAGCCGGAGACAAACTGGACCGGGGTGGTCAGCAGCAGCAGGGTATAGGGATTGCCCAGCCAGGCCGGCACCACCGCCCGGGCCCACTCATAGTAGGCCATGGGCACCATCTCCGGCAGGCTGCCGAAGAGAACAATGGAGGTCAGCAGGGCGGCCAGGGCGAAATCCTTCTGCAGCCGGGCCATGGTCCGGGCCCGCTCCTCCCGCTCCCGGTCGGCGGTGGCCGCGGTTTCCTCCAGCTCTGCCGGGGCGGCCTTGAAGCCCAGGGACTCGACGGCGGCGATCAGTTCCGGCGGTTCCACCAAGGTGGGGTCGTAATCGATCCGCGCCTTTTCGGTGGCCAGATTAACAGCCGCGGACTGCACCGCCGGATGGCGGGACAAAACCTTTTCAATCCGGGCCACGCAGGAGGCGCAGCTCATCCCGGAAATTTTCAGATTGAGCCGGACCATCCCGGCTGGAGTGGAATCGGTCATGGAGCTACCCCGCTGCTGTTTTATTGTGATGGTTAAGGACGGCAACCTTTTGGTGTTCCCGCTAAAATCATGTATCTTAGTATGTCCGCCCCTGGCACTGCCGCCGGGTATCACCATACTAAATTACCCTTTTTTCCGAAACACCCGCCTGCCGGATTGAATTTGATGAAACGTTTGCTGCTGTTTTCCACCCTGCTCTGCGCCCTGCTCCTCCTGCTGGCGGCCGGGCTTTACGGCTTGCGGGAGCAGTTGCTGGGCCCCCGGTTGCTGGCGGCTCTCAACGCCGAGCTGGCTCCGATCCTGGGGATCGAGCTGACGGTGGAGCGAATCGGCGGCAACTACTACAGTCAACTCCAACTGCAAAATATCCGCAGCCGACCGGTAAGCCAAACGCCCTCGGCCACCCCCGTTGACCTGGTCCTGGCCGGGGCGCGG
>JBLRWU010000163.1:0-1901 GCA_047921155.1 Desulfurivibrio sp. | reverse complement strand
GCCGGTGGCCTGGAGTTTCCATTCGATGGTGCCGTTGGCCGGGCGGCCGTTGACTACGGCGGCGGCCGCGCTGGGGCTTTTGAAGGCGTAGTTTTCGGTGAAGAGGCAGCGGCCATTTTGGGAGGAGAGCACCCCGGTGGTCACCAGCTCGGCGAGCAGTTTGCTGTAGCTGGTGTGCCCGGTTCCCCTGCCGGCCCAGGTGCCGCGCGATTGGGAGCCGGCCTGGACGACGAATTCACCGCCCTCCAGACGGGCGGTGGCGTGGATGCCGTGCCTGGGAGTATGCAGCTCGAAGAGGAGGGGGGCGTCATCGCCGTTGGCCGGGGAAGCGGTGGCCGGCTTGAGCTGGGGCCGGGTCTGGGCCAGAAAGCTGTCGATGCGCAGGGCCGGCAGCACCATCAGGATATATTCGAGAAAATTTTCCATGTTGGCCCGGGCCGCTTCGCTCAAGGAAGGACGGGCCGGGGTGTTGCCGTTTTCAAGCCGGACCTTGCCGACCCGGCGGGCTTCCTCGATCAGCCGGGCTTCCAGGTACTTCACATGGGCTTTATTGAGGTTGTTGCCGGCGGTGGTGATCAACACCGCGCTGGCCCACCAGTCCTTGGCGGTATCGTGGTTCTTGATCCGGGCGCTGATATCTTCGCCCTCGCCGATATAAGCCAGTGGCCCGTTATCATCCTCGCCGAAGAGCAGATAGATCCCGGTATAACGGGCCTCGGCCCGCTTCAACAGGAGTTTAACCGTCACAAGCTATCCATGCCATTAAAACTACGTAAAATCAGTATTTTGCCTCAAGAAAACCAGTAAGACCCCTCTTCCTTCCCCGTAAAGATACATTTTCTTATTGTTTTTGCATAATATATTCACTTTTTGCTTGACATCGTAAGACCCTACCGAATATGATGGGGCATGGCGCATTTACACAAGAAAATGAAAAAAGGTAGACCCTACTACTACCTGCGGGAGATGGCCCGGGTAGACGGCAAGCCCAAGGTGGTCAATCAGATCTACCTCGGCAGCCCCGAACGGCTCATGGAACTGGCCACCGGCGGGGGCCGGGAGATCGAGCGCATTCAGGTGCAAGAATTTGGTTCGTTGTGGCTGGCCGATCTGCTCGATCAGGAAATCGGCATTGCCGAACTGGTTGACTCCGTGCTGTCACCCGTCGAACGCCAGGGGACGCCCACGGTCGGCGCTTATTTCTTCTACGCCATCGCCAACCGGATGGTAGAGGCTAAATCCAAGCGGGCACTGGCCGAGTGGTACCGCGCTACCGCCATCCAGCAGATCCGGCCGCTGAATATCGACACCCTCAACTCCCAGGCCTATTGGAAGCAATGGGAGAAGATGGACAGCCGTAAGCTGGCAGCGGTGGCCGAACGTTTTTTCCATAAACTGGCGGAGCTGGAGCCTTCGTCGGCTGATGCGGTGATGTTCGACACCACCAACTACTACACCTTCATGGCCGGCAACACCACCTCCGAACTGGCCCAGCGGGGCCGGAACAAGGAGGGCCGCCATTGGCTGCGGCAGGTCGGCGTGGCGCTGCTGGTCGCCCGGGACAACAAGCTGCCGCTGTTTTACCGGGAGTACGAGGGCAATCGTCACGACTCCAAGGTTTTTCTCAACCTGGCGGAGGAACTGTTCGCCGCCAGCGGTCGCAGCGGCCAGGGCAAGATGACCATTGTCTTCGACAAGGGGATCAACGCCGAGGAGAATATTGCCGCCATCGATGCCCACGAGCGGCTGCATTTTGTCACCAGCTATTCGCCGCATTATGCCGAAGATTTGATCCATGTGAGCCGTGATCGCTTTCAAGTGGTCGATACCGCCAAGAACCGGCAGCTACGGGCCAAGGGCCGCGAGGACGACTTGCTCCTGGCCTGGCAAACCAGCCGGGA
>JBLRWU010000162.1:0-1913 GCA_047921155.1 Desulfurivibrio sp. | reverse complement strand
CTGTTCAAACAGCCGCTGCACCATCTCCGGGCCCTCGGGCCGGGCACTCTCGCTCAGGACCAGGCCCTGGATCAGGCCCATCCCCCTGACCTCCACCGCCCTTTTGGGGTGTTGCCGGACCAGCTCACGCAAGCGGGCCGCCAGGTAGTCGCCCCGGGCCCGCACCCCGGCCAGGAAACCGGGGGCCAGCAGCACCTTTAATGTCGCCACCGCCGCCGCGCAAACCACCGGGTTGCCGCCGAAGGTGGAGGCATGGCTGCCGGGGGTAAAAGCCGCCGCCACCTGTTCTCCGGCCAGCATCGCCCCGATGGGCAGGCCGTTGCCCAGCCCTTTGGCCAGGGTGATGATATCGGGAGAGACCCCCAACTGTTCATGGGCCAGCAGGGTGCCGGTGCGCCCCATCCCCACCTGCACCTCGTCGAAGATCAGCAACAATCCGTGCCGATCGCACAACTCCCGGATGGCCCGCAAATATTCCGGCGCCAGGGGCCGGACCCCGCCCTCCCCCTGCAGCGGCTCGCAAAGCACCGCACAGGTGGCCGGGCCGATCAGGCTCCGCAAACCATCGATATCACCAAAAGGGGCATGGGCAAAACCGCCGGGCAGCGGCTCGAAGCCCTGATGAAACTTGGCCTGACCGGTGGCCGCCACCGTGGCCAGGGTCCGGCCGTGGAATGAACCGGTCAGGGAAATTATCTCATATTTGCCCTCGGGACTGGCCTTGCGGGCCAGCTTGATCGCCGCCTCATTGGCCTCGGCCCCCGAGTTGCAGAAGAAAACCCGGTCGGCGAAGGAGTTGGCCACCAGCAGCTCGGCCAGTTCGACCTGGGGCTGGGTGTGATAAAGGTTGGAAACGTGGACCAGTCTTGCCACCTGTTCGCGCACTGCCGCCGTCACCGCCGGATGACAGTGCCCCAGGTTGCAGACCGCGATCCCGGCCACAAAATCCAGATACTCCCGCCCGGCGGCATCATGGAGTTGACAGCCGGAGCCCCGCACCATGGTGGTGGGCAGCCGCCCGTAGGTGTGCATCAAAACCCGCTCGCCCCGGGCCACCCACTCATCATTTTCGCTGGTCATGGCGTTTTCCACTCTGGTTAACCGGTAATCTCGGTGCCCACCCCGCTCTGGGTGAACATCTCCAACAGGATGGCGTGCTCCTTGCGGCCGTCGATAATATGGGCCTTGCCCACGCCGCCGGCCACCGCCTCGCGGCAGCAGCGCACCTTGGGAATCATCCCACCCTTAACCTCCCCGCTTTTAATCCGGTCCTCGATCTCCGCCGAGGCCAGCGACGAGATCAAGCCCCCCTCCCGGTTCAGCACCCCTTCAACATCGGTGAGGAGCATCAGCTTGGCGGCCCGCAGCCGGGACGCCACCGCCCCGGCCACCAGATCGGCATTGATGTTGTAGGCCTGGCCATCCTCTCCCACTCCCACCGGGGCGATCACCGGGATAAAGCCGCGGGCCTCCAGGGTCTCCAGCACCCCGGGGTTGACCTCGGTGACCCGGCCCACCCGGCCGAGGTCGATCAGTTCCGGCGGCGCGTTCTCCGCCTGCTCCTTCATGATCTGCATCTTCTCGGCCCGGATCAGATCGCCGTCGCGGCCCGAGAGCCCCACCGCCTTGCCGCCGTGGTAGTTGATCAGGCTGACAATCTCCTTGTTGACCTTGCCCACCAGGACCATCTCCACCACATCCATGGTCTCGCCGTCGGTGACCCGCATCCCCTGGACATAGCTGGGGGTGATCCGCATCTTTTCCAGAAAGCGGTTGATCTGGGGCCCGCCGCCGTGGACCACCACCGGGTTGATCCCGATATATTTCATCAGGATGATATCGAGGGCGAAGCTCTTTTTCAGCTCCTCGTCCACCATGGCGTGCCCGCCGTACTTGATCACCACCGTCTTGTT
>JBLRWU010000161.1:0-1952 GCA_047921155.1 Desulfurivibrio sp. | reverse complement strand
GAACCGATGGGGCAGATCCGGCACCAAATACGGTGGTGAACCGGGGGCGGCAGCGGTCCGCGGCGACCGCTGCCGCCCCCGGCTTTCAGAAGGTTAGAACCCTTTCGCTTTCGGCGACCATCTCGTAGAGGTCGGTCATCATACCCAGGGGACAGGAGGCTGATCCCGCAAGACCGCGGGATTTTATACAAGTGCCTCAGACCAGGAAATTGCCGCCCAGGCTGTCGAACTCGGCCAACTGGCCGGCCACATCAAACTGGGCGCTGCTCAACTGCTCGTACTCCACCCCCCGGCCCAGCATGAACATGTTGACGCTTTTGCCCTTCTTGATGCTGGCATTGGCCAGCCGAGTGGCGTTGAACAACGTTTCAGGATCGTTGGTCGAGATAATAAACAGCCAGCTCATAATGCACCTCCTTGGTTGATTGTTCTGTTCCCGGCACCCATCTTCCCAGCCAGGATATCTTGATATAAACATATATGCATATGACCAACCGGTAAGTCAAGCGGAAAATTGCGGCATCAAGCTTTCCGGCCGCAGCCGCCCTATCCGGTTTTTTCCTGTTCGATCAGCGAAAAATCGGGTATAAGGTGGGGCTCTGCAATTTACGTTCATTCACCATAGTCAAAATAAGCAACAGATCTAAGGAGGTTTAGCGATGAAACTGATTCTTTTGGGCGCTCCCGGCGCCGGCAAGGGCACCGTGGCCAAGCTGCTCACCGCCATCGACGGCTCGGTCCAGATCTCCACCGGCGATATTCTGCGGGGCGAGGTTCAGGCCGGTTCGGATCTGGGCAAGCAGGCCGAAGATTTTATGAAAAAGGGTGATCTGGTGCCCGATTCTCTGATCATGGGAATCATGGAGAAGCGCCTGCAGCAGCCCGACTGCGCCAAGGGTTTTCTCCTGGACGGCTTTCCCCGCACCATTCCCCAAGCCGAAGCCCTCAAGGCTCTGCTGAATAAGCTCGATATCAAGCTGGATATGGTGGTCAGCATCGACGTACCCCGGGACGTGATCCTGGATCGCCTCACCACCCGCCGGACCTGCTCCAACTCCGATTGCCAGGCGATCTACAACGTCAAAGGCAACCCGCCCAAAAAGGAAGGGGTTTGCGACCTGTGCGGCAGCCCGGTGATCCAGCGCGACGACGAGACGGTGGAGGCGATCAGCCACCGCCTGGAAACCTACAACCAGAAGACCGCCCCCCTGGTCGGCTTCTATGAAAAGGAGGGGTTGTTGAAAAGCATCACCGGCACCTCCAGCGACGTGGTGGTCAGCGCCATCAAGTCCGAACTGGGAATGTGAGCGAGCAGATCGCAAGCGATCGCAGGAGCCACAAGGTAAGCGGTCACGGGGTGCCGCAGGTTGCGGCAAGCGGGACGGCGATGCGTACGCCAGTACGTGAGCCGGAACGATCTCCGCAAGATGCGGTGCCCCGTGACCGCTTACGGCAGATCACCATCATCGGCGGCGGGCTGGCCGGGGCTGAAGCGGCCTGGCAGCTCGCCCGCCGGGGTCTGGCGGTTCTCATTTACGAAATGAAGCCGGGCGCCTTCAGCCCGGCCCATCATTCACCGGATCTGGCCGAACTGGTCTGCAGCAACTCCCTGCGCGCCGAAGGCGGTCACGCCGCCGTGGGACTGCTCAAGGAGGAGATGCGGCGGCTGGGCTCCCTGGTTATGGCCGCGGCCGACGCCACCCGGGTCCCGGCCGGCCGCGCCCTGGCGGTGGACCGGGAGCAGTTTGCCCGTTTCATCACCGCCCGCCTGGAACAACACCCCCTGATCACCATTGTGCGCCGGGAGATCAGCGAGATCCCTCCCCCCGGTTCCACCCCCCTGATCATCGCCGCCGGCCCCCTGGCCGGTGCTGCCCTCTCTGCTTCCCTGGCCCGATTGATCGGGGCCGAGCATCTGGCCTTCTACGACGCCATCGCCCCCATTGTTTACG
>JBLRWU010000160.1:0-2008 GCA_047921155.1 Desulfurivibrio sp. | reverse complement strand
AGTGCCGCTGCTCCTTGAACATGACCTCGTTATCCCTGATCAAAGTTGGGTGGAGAACAGAGCGCCAGCCACCGCCGAAGATTGGGGCAGCCGGGGACGCTTAACGCCACCAGAAATTCCCGCAACTCATCGGGGCTACAGTTGAGGGAGGAGGCTCGCTGCCCGGCGGTGGTTTCCCGGACCTCGTTTTCCAGAAAGTCCACCAGGGCCGTGGCGACCTCCCGCCGCAGATCCCGGTCGGGCTCAATCCGGCAACGTCGGTAAAACTTGCCCAGTCGCTGCCAGTTCCAGATGGCGCGGCGCACGCCACGATAGACGGAAAGGTCACGGTTAAGGGGATTAAGATCCCGCAGGATAATCTCCCGGTAGCGGGCCACCACCCCATCCCGCAACCCGGCCAACTCAGCCGGAGTCAACTTCTCCAGACCGGGTCCCTCCGGATCTTCCCGCAGATGGTAAAGGGAGTTGTGGTAGGCGATCTCGGGAATCTCCCCGGAGTACCGGACCAGCAACTGCTCATCGGCGATAATGGCCCGGCGATCCATGCCCGATCAGTGGTGCTGATGTTGCTGCTGTTCGCTCATCCGCCGCCGTTGAGCCCGGCGCTGGCGAATCATCACCGCATCTTCGGCCTGATCCAGATAGGATTGGCGCAGGGCGGCGTCGAAATCGCCCACCTCGCCCCCCTGCTGCTTGCGGGCCTCCTCGGCCGCCGCCCCGGAGGCAAAGGCCATCTTGCTGGTCCGGCTCATGGTGGCCGGCAGTTGCGAACCGATCAGATAAACCGCCTCATCAACGTTGACCAGCGGTTTAATCTCGGCCGCAGCCCCGAAATCGGCGGCATAGATCGCCATGGGGCCGCGATCGATATTGAGGGCCAGGCTCAGAGCCGCGCAGCGCAGGGAGCAGGTGGCATCAACCAGTTGATCTTCGTAATGGATCAGGTGGCGGCTGTGGTGCCACTGGCGGCGGTCCATGCCGCAGTAGGGGCACTTGCCGTACTTCTCCAGCTCGTTCACCAGGGGCTCGGCGTCGGGGGCGGTTTTGGGGATAAACTGGAGCGGGGTGCCGTCGGTGGATGCGCCGGAACCGGCGGCCGCGGCATGGCCCTCTTTCTGCCCGTGACAATGAGAGGCATCCGCCCGGCCGCCGCCGCCCAGCAGGACTGCCCCGGCCAGAGCGCCCGCTCCCATCAGCTTAAGAACCTGCCGCCTGCTCACGATCTCCTTGGTCTCATTCATCTTGTCTCCCCTCTTTTCCGCAAATTTGATCTTTCGGCCGCACTTCGGGTCCGGCCGCTTCCGGAGACACCCTGTAAAGTATCCCCAACTAAGGGATACTACCCGGAAGATGGTCCGGATCACAATGCGGCAAATTGTCGCATTGGGGCCGGCAAGATTGCTCAATTCTCGGCGATCAGGTCCGGGGCCTTGCTGGCCAGCCACTTGATCAGGTTGTTGAGTTTTCTCTCCACGTCCCGCTCCATGGTGCCGGGGTGAAAATAGAGGGCCATCTGGTAACCCAGTGAGGTGGGATGAAAGGTGTCCTCCGCCTCCAGGCGGACGATCCGGCCAAAGAGTCCACTGATCAACGAGGTATCACTTTCCAGGCCATCGGGGTCCAGCAGTTTCAGTTCCAGCTCGCACAGCTTGAAAAGTCCGACCGCGGGATCGAATTTAACCCCGGCGATGGCCGCGCCGGTACGGCTTAAATCAAGCAGTTGCCCGGACAGGACCTTATCACCCACCTGCACACCCGGGCCTCATGGGCCGGCAGGGCGTAACGCTGCTCCCGGCGGCGGTTGAGGATATTGATCGAGGCGCGAATTTTTGCTTCCAGCTCGTTGGCGGAGAATGGCTTCACAATATACTGGGTGACCCCCAGTTGAATGGCCATAATGATAAAATCACGACCTGCGTTGGTGGTCATCATGATAAAGGGAGTGGCCGCCAGTGCGGATGGTGGCGCTGTCATCCACCACCAAAAATGACAGTTTCTTCAAATCACC
>JBLRWU010000159.1:0-2023 GCA_047921155.1 Desulfurivibrio sp. | reverse complement strand
CCAGGGCCGGGTTTTTCTCTTCACCGGCACCCTGGAGCACTTCTCCCGCGACGAAGCCAAGGCTCGGGTCAAGGAAAGAGGCGGGGAAATCGCCACCACCCTCAACCGCAAGGTTACCGACCTGGCCTGCGGGGCCAAACCCGGCTCCAAGCTGACCAAGGCCCGCGAACTGGCGATCACCATCCTCGAGGAAGCGGATTTCCAGCGCTTGCTGGCCGGCAGCAGCCAGGGGTAAGTCTGGCAACCCGGCTTGGGGCGGTTTTTTTTATTATGGGGTTGCTTTTTGCCGCGGAAACCGCCATTCCTAAGGGCAGACCTATTTCCCCCAACCTGAACCCAAGCAAGGCCCATGACCCTGCCCCTTGCCAATCCGGAACTTGATAAACCGCTGGTCCTGGTGGTCGACGACGACGCCGACATGCTGACCATGCTGGTGCGGCTGCTGCGCCGCAAGTTCGACTGCCGGGTGGAAACGGCTGCCTCCGGCGAGGCGGCCCTGGCCTACCTGGACCGCAACCGGCCCGATGTGATCATCACCGACCTGCGGATGCCGGGCCTGGACGGGATGTCGCTGCTGACCCAGGTCAAAGAACATGATCCGGAGATCGCGGTGATCGTGATGACCGGCTATGGCAACGTCGAGCTGGCGGTCCGCTCCCTGCGGGAAGGGGCCTATGATTTCGTCGAAAAACCCTTCGACCAGGAACGGATCGTCCACAGCCTGGAGCGCTGCCTGGAGCGGGTGCGGCTGCTCAAGGAAAACCGCTATCTCCAGGAGCGGCTGAGCTCCAAAAAGGTCTTTTGCGGCCTGCACGGCTGCTCGTGCCGGATGCAGGAAGTTTTCGACCTGATCCGCAAGATCGCCGACACCAATGTCACCGTCCTGATCCGGGGCGAATCGGGGACCGGCAAGGAGCTGGCCGCCAAGGCCCTCCACACCCTGAGCCGCCGGGCCGCCAAACCCCTGATCACCGTCAATTGCCCGGCCCTGCCGGCCGAGATACTCGAAAGCGAGCTCTTCGGTTACGTAAAGGGGGCCTTTACCGGGGCGGCCCAGGACAAGACCGGCTATTTTCTCGAGGCGAACGGCTCGACCCTGCTGCTGGATGAAATCGGCGATCTGCCCCTGACCCTGCAGACCAAGCTGCTGCGGGTTCTCCAGGAAAAGGAGATTACCCCGCTGGGCCAGACCAAGGGAAGGGCGGTCGATGTCCGGGTGGTGGCCTCCACCAACCAGGATCTGGAAGCCAAGATCGCTCAGGGCCAGTTTCGCGAAGATCTTTTTTACCGGCTCAACGTGGTGACCATCACCATGCCGTCGCTGGCCGAGCGGCCCGAGGACATTCCCCTGCTGGCCCGCCATTTCCTGCAAAAATTCGCGGCCGAATACGACCGGGGCGATTTGACCTTTGCTCCGGCCACCGAACAGGAGCTGCTGCGGCACCGCTGGAAGGGAAATATCCGCGAATTGCAGAATACCGTTAAGCGAGCGGTACTGCTCACCGCCGGCCCGCAAATCACCCCTGCCGACCTTTCCGAAAACGGCTCCGGCCCCGAGGAAACCCCGGCGGCGGCCGCACCCCAGCCGACCCTGACCGGGCTTTCATATAATGAAGCCAAAAGGGAAATCCTGACCCGTTTCTCCCGCGAGTATCTGACCGCGGCCCTGCGCCAAAGCGGGGGCAACGTCACCGCCGCCGCCTCGACGGGTGCCGGCAAATTCGGCACAATCGCGATCCGCTTCGCCGCCGACTTCATCACGCGCCGGATGTCCGCCGCCTCGAAATCGCTCGATGCCTGCCACGTGAGGTCGCCATAGAGGCCCAGGGCACGTGCGACGGCCACAAACGGCACCTTCTTCCACCAGCGTATGGCCCAGGATTCCCCCGTGAACTCCCCGCGGGGCGCTATCACCGTGGGGCGGTACGGTATCTTGCCCAGACGGCGCGCCAGCAGCGGCCGGATCGTAAATCGCGGGTGGAAGAAACTGTTCAGGTACATCACGTCGTGGGGCGTGCCGCCT
>JBLRWU010000158.1:0-2140 GCA_047921155.1 Desulfurivibrio sp. | reverse complement strand
TAACCTCCAGGTTCCACCACTTGACCACCCCGTTGGTTTCGACCTCCGCGAAGGTCCCCTCATCGACGGTTTGGCCGCTGACGAAACGGTTTTGCCCGTCCACAAAGTCACCGACAAAGGGTTTGTGCCACAAACCTTCACGGAGGATTACATGGGCGATGGCCACGGCCAGGGCGCCGTCCTCGCCGGGGATCACCGGCAGCCAGTCATCGGCCTTGGCGCCGATGGTGGTCATGATCGGGTTGACGCTGGCGATCTTGCCCTTCTCCTGTATCCGGCCCACCGCATTGATGGCGAAGGGCACCATCCGGTTGGAGGAGGTGGGATCGCAGCCCCAGGCCAGGAGATAACGGGTGTTGAGCAGGTCGAAATCGCGGTAGCCCCAGTTACGTTCGGTGAAGAAGGCCCCGACCTTTTCCGCCTCGGCGCAGATCGAACTGTGGGAGATATTGTTGGGCGAGCCGATGATCTTGGGCAGGTGGTCGTAGAGCAGGTGGTGCATATGGGAGTAGCGGCCGCGCAACAGGGCAAACTTGTGGGTTTCGTTGTTGCGCCGCAGTTCGATAAATTTGTCGGCAATCATATCCGCCGCCTCATCCCAACTGATCGGGACAAAACGGGGATCCTCGTTGCGACCCTTGCGCGGGTTGGTCCGCTTCATCGGACCCTTGACCCGATCGGGATCGTAAACCTGCTGCAGGGTCATGTGGCCGCGGGGGCAGAGATTTCCCACCCCGGTTTTGGCGTTGGGGTTACCCCGGACCCGGATGCCCCGGCCGTTGAGAACATAGATCTGAGCCGAGCACCAGGTGGTGCAACCCTGGCAGGATGTGCTTACCCAGCGGCCGCCGTCGGGATTGCCGCCCCCGGCCACTGCCAGCGACTTCAGAGTCGGCCAGGCGCCGGTGGTGCCGATGGCCGCCGCTCCGGCGGCGACAGCGGATGCTTTCAGTATATTTCGCCGTGTTGTCTTCATGAGTCTAAACACCTCCTGTTATATTAAGCCAGCTGACCGGCGAAAAGGATTACGTGCCGCAGCAGATACCCGCCCATCAGGATCAGGATCGAGGCGACAATCGCCAGGGCCCCGCCGCCGCCTTTGCCCTGCAACTCCTTGTACTCCAGGATGAGGGGGGCGATCAGGCCCAGCAGAATCAGGCCTACCCAGAACAGGGGGGCGTAACCGCCGAAGACCAGGGCCTGCAGCGCCACTTCACCGCCGGCCGTAACGGCCCAGCCGATGACCATCAGGGCGATGATCACCAGTTCGGAGCCGAGCAGGTAGGCATCGTACCTGGTCCAGGTATGGATCGCTTCATGGGCGTCCGGGGCGCTGAAATGGGCCACCAGGATGGTCAGGGCGATACCGGTGGAGAAGGCGGAGGCCAGGAAGAGTACCGGCAGGATCGAGGAGCCCCAGATGGCGTTGGTGGATACCGACTGGAGCAACAGGGCGGTATAGGCCGCTACCCCGATGGCCAGCACGATCCCGGCCCAGGCCAGAAAGCTCTGGAGTCCTTCCGGTTTCCGGTAGGGAGTACCCTTCTGGGCCGTCAGCATAAAGGCGTAGATGAAGGCGACCGGGGTAAAGATACCCAGCAGGAACACCCCGATGGACATCACCGACCCGAGGTTGGGGTAGATCATCAGTTTCCAGAAGGCAAACGGCAGTCCCAGATCGTAAATCAGCAGAACCAGGCCGAGAACAATCGGGCCCGGCACCAGCCAGGCCGCGGTCCGGGCCATGCTGCGGTACTTTTCGCCGCCGAACAGGTCGGACAGGGCCGCCACCAAAAATGCACCAGCGGATACGCCACCTAAAAACAGGTAGATGGCGATCCAAATTGGCCATGCGATGAAATTTTCCACTTTTCCTCTCCTTATGCTTCGGTTGATAAAATGCCCTTCTTGCCCCCAACGGGAAAACAGCGTCCGCCCACCTCCTTTGGTTTATTGTTGACGAGTTGATAATCGGACGAGGCTCCAGGTCACCCGGAACTCACCCAATCCCACGGTGGTCAGGATATTGAAAAAAAGCCCGGATGTAAGCCGGGCTTTCCCTGATTTTTTTGTAGGGCTTTCTCGGGGGTTTGTAGGGGATTTGCTTACACGGAGTGGTAAACGAGGGAGGGTACTGCCT
>JBLRWU010000157.1:0-2211 GCA_047921155.1 Desulfurivibrio sp. | reverse complement strand
CCACCCGGGGCCTTAAAAATTTTCAGGGCTGCTAACGAGTCGGCTTTCCTCCCTTTTCAGCTTTTCTCCTTGACAATCCCCGTGCCCAACGGTAAAAGTCCCTGTTTCGTCGATAAGGATGTGCCTGGCGGCTCCGAAGTGCGGGGCCGCTTTTTTTCCGGCTCACAAAGCATAAACCCCCAGAACAACGGCTAACGGAATCAAACGAGGAAAGCACCATGAGAGACCTGGCAAAAGCCCGGAACATCGGGATCAGCGCCCATATCGATTCGGGCAAAACCACCCTGACCGAACGTATTCTTTTCTATACCCAGAGAATACACGCCATTCACGAAGTGCGAGGCAAGGACGGCGTCGGCGCCACCATGGACTCCATGGAGCTGGAGCGGGAACGGGGGATCACCATCGCCTCGGCCGCCACTTACTGCGCCTGGAAGGGATACTCGATCAATATCATTGACACCCCCGGCCACGTCGACTTCACCATCGAGGTGGAGCGGGCCCTGCGGGTGCTGGATGGCGCCGTCCTGGTGCTTTGCTCGGTGGGCGGAGTACAATCCCAGAGTATTACGGTTAATCGCCAGATGACCCGCTACCGGGTGCCCCGGATCGCCTTCATCAACAAGTGTGATCGCACCGGGGCCAACCCCGACCGGGTTATCCAGCAGTTGCGGGACAAGCTCAACCTCAACGCCGTGGCCATCCAGGTGCCCATCGGTCTGGAGGCCGACCTGGCCGGGGTGGTGGATCTGGTCAGCATGAAGGCTCTCTACTTTGAAGGGGATAACGGTGAGATCATTCGTGAGGCCGATATTCCCGACAACCTGAAAGATGAAGTGGAAGAGAAGCGTGAGGCCCTGCTCGATGCCGCCTCGATGTTCTCCGATGAGCTGATGGAAGCGATCCTGGAGGGCAGTCCCACCGAGGAGATGATCCGCAAAGCCATTCGCAAGGGCACCCTGAGCCTGGAGCTGACCCCGGTAATGATGGGTTCGGCCTACAAAAACCGGGGGGTTCAGGCCCTGCTGGACGGGGTCGGTTACTACCTGCCCAATCCCACCGAAGTCGACAACTTCGCCCTCGATCTGGACAAAGACGAGGCCGAGATGCGGGTGAGCAACGACCCCAAGGATCCCACCGTGGCCCTGGCCTTCAAGCTGGAGGATGGCCGCTACGGCCAGCTCACCTACCTGCGTACCTACCAGGGCACCCTGAAAAAGGGTGATTCCATCGTCAATGTCCGCACCGGCAAGAAGATCAAGATCGGCCGGCTGGTACGGATGCACGCCGACCAGATGGAGGAGATCGAGACGTCCGGCGCCGGTGATATCGTGGCCCTCTTCGGGGTGGATTGCGCCTCCGGCGACACCTTTACCGACGGCACCATCAACGTCTCGATGAGCTCGATGCATGTGCCCAATCCGGTTATCTCGCTGGCGATCAAGCCCGTCGACAACAAGGCCCAGGTCAACATGTCCAAAGCCCTCAACCGGTTCACCAAGGAAGATCCCACCTTCAAGACCTTTGTCGATGCCGAAACCAACGAAACCATCATCTCCGGCATGGGCGAGTTGCACCTGGAGGTTTATATCGAGCGGATGAAGCGGGAGTACAGCGCCCTGGTCGAGGTCGGCGCTCCCCAGGTGGCATACCGGGAAGCGATCACCCAGCGGGCCGAATTCAACTACACCCACAAGAAACAGACCGGCGGCAGCGGCCAGTTCGCCAGGGTTGGCGGTTACCTGGAACCCATGGAGGAGGGGGATTACGAGTTCGTCGACAAGGTGGTCGGCGGGGTGATTCCCCGGGAATTTATCTCCTCCTGCGACAAGGGCTTCCACAAGGCCCTTGAGAAAGGGGTGCTGATCGGCGCTCCGATCACCGGGGTGCGCTGCGTGATCAACGACGGCGCGGCCCATTCGGTGGATTCCTCCGATGTCGCCTTCCAGCTGGCCTCCATCGGCGCCTTCCGCGAAGGTTACCTCAAGGCCAAGCCGGTTATTCTGGAGCCGATCATGAAGGTGGCGGCGGAAGGCCCCACCGAGTTCCAGGGTTCGATCATGGGCAGCCTCAACCAGCGGCGGGGGATGATCATCGGCACCACCGAGGAGGAAGATTACACCGTGATCGAGGCCGAGGTGCCGCTTTCCGAGATGTTTGGCTACTCCACCGACCTGCGCTCCTTGACCCAGGGCAAGGCGGAGTTTACCA
>JBLRWU010000156.1:0-2216 GCA_047921155.1 Desulfurivibrio sp. | reverse complement strand
AACGGCAGGTGATCACGGCGGCCGCCAGGAGAGCGGTCGTCACCTGGTGGAGAGGCAGGCCGATCACGTTACTGTGGGAACCCCGAATCTCCCGGACCAAGGCGCCGCCCAACCCCTGGAGGCCATAAGCCCCGGCCTTATCCAGCGGCTCACCAGTGGCCACATAGGCGGCAATCAGCGCCGGCGAGAGTTCGGCAAAGCGGACCTCGGTGGCCGTCACCCCCTGGCTGCCTCCCTCCGCTCCTCGCACCAGGCAGAAACCGGTAAACACCGTATGGCTCCGGCCCGCCAGTTTGGTGAGCATGCGGCAGGCCTCGGCGGCATCGGCGGGCTTACCCAGGATCTCATCAGCCACCGCCACCACCGTATCGGCGGCCAGCACCCAGGATCCGGGGCAAAGGGCCGCCACCACCCGCGCCTTCTCCCGGGCCAGCCGCCCGGCAAAGGCGGCCGGGTCCTCGCCGGGCTCCGTCTCCTCGACAATATCCGCCGGCCGCACCGTAAAGGCGATCCCCAAATCGGTCAGCATCTCCCGGCGACGGGGCGAGGCCGAAGCCAGCACCAGCGGCTGCAAGTTCCTGAACATGGGGCTGGCCGCCGCGCCGGTTACCTGGAGGCCCAATTCAAGAGACTTCCCGCCAGCAGAATTTCCCGGTGGCGATCGGAAACCTCCAGGCGCACCGGGATCTTATGGGGGCCCACCTCCAGGGTCAGGGTTTCGGCCCCGGCGGCGATCTTTTCCCGAATGGCGGGAATCCGCAAAACCTCACCCGGCTTGATCCTGTCGTAGTCGGCCGGGTCAACAAAGGTCAGTGGCACAATGCCGAAGTTGATCAGGTTGGCCTTGTGGATCCGGGCGAAACTTTTGACCAGCTTGATCTCCACTCCCAGGTAACGCGGCGCCAGGGCGGCATGCTCCCGCGAGGAGCCCTGGCCGTAGTTATCGCCCCCCACCACCAGACCCGGCCCCTGCTCTTTGGCCCGCTTGACGAACTCGGGATCCACCGCCTCGTAGACAAACTCACTGATCGCCGGGACATTGCTGCGCAGCGGCAACACCTTGGCCCCCGCCGGCATGATATGATCGGTGGTGATATTATCCTCCACCTTGAGCAGCACCGTCCCCTGCCAATCGGCGGGCAGCGGCGGGAAGGCGGGAAAGGGGGCGATATTGGGCCCGCGGACGATCTCGATGCCGGCGCCATCCCGGGGGGGCTCGATCCGGGCATCGCCGGGCAGATAGCGGGCGGGCAGCGTGAATTGCGGATATTCCCCCAGTTCACGGGGATCGGTGATCCTGCCGGTGATCGCCGCCGCCACCGCTACCTCCGGGCTGCAGAGATAGACCTGATCGTTCTTGGTCCCGCTGCGGCCGGGGAAGTTGCGGGGAAAGGTGCGCAGCGAGATGGCGTCGGTGGGCGGCGCCTGGCCCATCCCGATACAGCCCAGGCAACCGGCCTGGTGGACCCGGGCCCCGGCCCGGACCAGGGTCAGCATATCGCCCTGGGCGGTGAGGTTTTCCAGAACCTGGCGACTGCCGGGGTTGATCTCGAAGCTGAGTTCCCGGCTTACCTCCCGGGTTTCCAGGGTTTTGGCCACCACCATCAGATCACGCAGGGAAGAGTTGGAGCAGGAACCCACCAGGACCTGGGCCACCGGCTTACCGGCCACCTCCCGCACCGGCACCACCTTATCCGGCGAGGAGGGGCAGGCGATCAGGGGCTCCAGGGTCGACATATCAAGTTCCATCACCTGATCGTAGACCGCGTCGGCATCGGCGGAGAGCTCCACCCACCCCCCTTCCCGACCCTGACTCTCCAAAAAAGCCCGGGTGTTGGCATCGGAGGGGAAGACCGAGGTGGTGGCCCCCAGCTCGGCCCCGAAGTTGGTGATGGAAGCCCGGTCGGTAACCGTCAACTCAGCTACCCCCGGCCCGAAATATTCCATGACGTAGCCGACTCCCCCTTTGACCGAGAGCCGCCGCAACACCTCCAGCAGCACGTCTCGGGCCGAGACCCAGGGGGAGAGCTTGCCGGTGAGCCTGATCCCGTAAACCTTGGGCATCACCAGATAGAAAGGTTTGCCGGCCATGGCCATGGCCACATCCAGGCCGCCGGCCCCGATGGCCAGCATCCCCAGGCCGCCGCCGGTGGGGGTGTGACTGTCGGAACCCAGCAGGGTCTTGCCCGGCAGGCCGAAGCGTTCCAGGTGGACCT
>JBLRWU010000155.1:0-2261 GCA_047921155.1 Desulfurivibrio sp. | reverse complement strand
TGGCCGGGTGGTCGGGCCTTGACAGCTTTGCCCCGTCGTGGTACTTAATGGTTTAATTAACCTCTTTACTTGGTAACCATTTAAGCGAAGGCAGGTAGGTGATGAAAAAGATACGGGAAAAAGCTTATCGCAGAACCATTCAATATTTTCTGGCGCCGCTGGTGCCGCTGGTGATTGTCGGGGGCTATTTTTACCCCTACCTGGGCTATCTGGCCCTGGCGATGATGATCACCATGATCGGGCTGACCTTTTTCTGGGGCCGCTGGTACTGCGGCTGGCTTTGCGCCATGGGGGCCTTCCACGAGCGAGTTACCGCCAAGATCAGCCTGGGGCGGGAGATGCCGGAGCTGTTTAAAAAAACCTGGTTCCGCTGGCTCTTCTTCGCGGGCCTGATGGGGCTGATGGTCAGCCGGCTGATCGCCTCCGGCGGTGATCCGGCCAAGGTCGGGGCGGTCTTCGTGATGATGTGGACGGTGGCCACCACCATCGCCATCGTCTTCGGCATTTACTACAAGCCTCGCTCCTGGTGCAACTTCTGCCCCATGGCCTCCATCCAGGGGGTGCTGGCCCCTAAAACCAACCTGTTGCAGGTCTCGGCGGACTGCAAGGAGTGCGGCCTGTGCAAAAAAGTCTGCCCGATCCAGACCTACCCCGGGGCCTACAAGGAGCAGGGGGCGGTGCCCAGCCTGGAGTGCATGCGCTGTGAAAACTGCGTGGTCAACTGCCCCAAAAAGGCCCTGAGCCTGCCGATGCACCGGAAATAGGGGCTTGGCCGGCGGTCACTGCTCCAACTCCGGCAACTCCGGCGCCGGGCTTACCAGGTTTATCTCCATGGTAAGGGGTTGGTCGCCCACGGTAAATTGGGCATCATCGAATGATGGTGGCCCGAAGGTGCCGCGGGCGTCGCGGGAAAATCCGTAGGGTTCGGCCGGAACCCCCAGGCGATTGGTATCCAGGCGCCCGTTACCGTTAATGTCGTGGTAGACCGAGGCGGCGTAGTCGCCGGCGGGCAGGTTGCGAAAATGGAACTCCATGGTTCCGGGGTGGGCGGGGGCCCTTTGGCACCAGCGACAAGGCCGGCTGGGGAATCCGTCTTCGGGGCCATAGAGGGCCACATAAACTCCGCCCTCCCCACCCTCGACATTGACGATTGCAACCGTCAACTCCCCGGCGTGGGAGTGGGCGGCAAAAACCAGAATACTCGCGCAAATCAGCAATAAACGCATCAATTTTACCCCAAGATAATTAACAGACAGGCCCCTCTTCGGCCGCCTACCCCGAACCTACTCCCCGGTTTCGATCAGGGCCAGGACCTGGGCGGTGATCTGCCGCAACAGCTCCGGGTTGGCGCGGGTCTCGACGTTGAGCCGCAGCAGGGGCTCGGTGTTGGAGGAGCGCAGATTTAGGCGGAACTGGTCGCTGCTGAAACTGAGCCCGTCGGTGTAATCATAGTCGCCGGTGGAATCGGCGCACCAGGCCTTAACCCGGGCGATGGCCGCCGCCGGATCGGTCACCCGGCGGTTGATCTCGCCGCTCACCGGAAAGGCCTGTTGCATGGCGGCCACCAGTTGGCCCAGGGTGCGGCCGCTGGTGGCCAGCAGTTCGCAAACCAGCAGCCAGGGGATCATCCCCGAATCGCAGTAGGCGAAATCGCGGAAATAGTGGTGGGCGCTCATCTCGCCGCCGTAAACCGCGTCCTCCTGGCGCATCCGCTCCTTGATAAAGGAATGGCCGGTTTTGGCCAGCACCGGGATACCGCCGGCCCGGCGCACGATCTCCTCGGTGTTCCAGGTCAGGCGCGGGTCGTGGATGATCTTGCCGCCGGGATGGCGAACCAGCATGGCCTGGGCCAGCAGCCCCACCAGATAGTAGCCCTCGATAAAATTCCCCTGTTCATCGAAGAAGAAACAGCGATCGAAATCGCCGTCCCAGGCCAGGCCGAGATTGGCCTGGTGCTCCCGAACCGCCCGGGCGGTAATTTCCCGATTTTCCGGGAGCAGGGGGTTGGGAACCCCGTGGGGAAAGTTGCCGTCGGGTTCCCATTGCCGGCGGATAAAGGTGAAGGGCAGGTGGGCGGCCAAAGCGTCGACCACCGCCCCGGCCCCGCCGTTGCCGGGGTTGGCTACGATGGTCAGGGGTTTAAGTTTGGTCCGATCGATATAACCGAGCAGGTGCTGGATATAGGCCGCCCGGGTGGCCGCCGGCCGGCAAACGTGCTTGCAGCCGCCGATCTGCTCCGGGGCCGCTGCGGGGGCGGGGCG
>JBLRWU010000154.1:0-2291 GCA_047921155.1 Desulfurivibrio sp. | reverse complement strand
TGCTGGCACTGGCTGGGCTCGAAGCGCTGCTTGAGGTTGGGATAGCTCCCCTCCACCCCCTTGCTGGTGATCCAGTTGCGATAGGTGTCGCGGCGGCCATGGGCTTCGATCTTGTTCTCCCGTTTGCAGGCGACATCGCAGGCCTTGCAGTCGATACACTTGCGGGGATCGATCACCATGACCCAGCGTTTGTTTCTCTTCTCGGACATGGCTTAGGCCCTCCTGATTTCGACAATGGTTTCATGCATCAAGGCATTGCCGGAGATCGGCTCGAAGTGGGATTCCAGAATGGCCGCCTGGGCGGCCCCCTTGTTGTATACCTGGGCTTTACCCGGTGAGAGACTTCCGTAACCCGGGGCGTAATAGACACAATCGGGGCGAATCCCCTCGGTAACCATGGCCTTGATCTTCACCTCGCCACCGGTCCGGTTTTTCATCAGCACCAGATCCCCGCTCTTAATCCCCAGCTTGCGGGCCGGCACCGGATTGAGCCAGACGGCGTTCTCCGGCATATGCCAGTTGAGTTCGGGAAAGGCGGCGGTCATGGAGTGGGTGTGGATGGCGTGGCGCCCGACAATAAAACGGAAACGGTCGGGGCCGGGATCGGCCGCCGGGCGAAATACCGGCAGGGGGTCGAGCCCGCGGCCGGCAAAATCTTCGCTGTAGAGTTCGATCTTTTTGCTGGGGGTGGCGATACTCTTCTTGCCGCTGCGATAGGCGCCGTAACCGGCCGTGGCCCCCGTCGTAAAAAATCCCTTTTTTCGCAACTGCTCCATGGCGCCGGGATGGTCCGCGACAAAATCCTCGGCATGCTCCTCGACGGTGCCTTCAAAATAGGAACTCAGCGGCTCCCCGTCTTCATCCTCGAAGTGGGCGGCCAGCTCCCGGACGATATCCAGGCAGGGCTTGGTGTCGAAGAGTGGTTTGATCAGGGGCTGGCGAATCACCACCACCGGCTCGATTCCTCCCAGGGCATAGGGCGGGTCGAACCGTTCCAGGTAGTTGCACTCCGGTAAAACCACATCGGAATACCAGGCGGTGTCACTCATAAAGACATCGATACAAACAATAATGTCCAGCTTGTCGAAGAGGGCGAAGGTCTTGTCCCGGTCCGGCACCGAATCGATTACGTTCTGTTTGTAAACGAAAAGGCCTCGAGTCCGATAGGGTTCGCCGGAGATGGCCCGGTCGCGCCAGGCGATCCAGGAACCGTCCCGGGGATTGAGGAAGGTGACGTCTCCCTCTTCCAGCCGGGGCTTGGGGTCGCTGTACCAGGCCGGCTCATAGAAGTAGGAGTTGAGGGGAATGCTGATATTGGGGATCAGGCCGCCGGGGCGGTCAAAGGCCCCGACAATGGCGTTGACCATGGCGATGGCCCGCCGGGTCTGAACCTCATCGCCCTGCCAGGAAGAGCGGCGCCCCGGGTAGAAAACCGCGTTGGGGGTGGTGGCGAATTCGCGGGCGATCCGGCGGATATCGGCTGCGGCGATCCCGGTCGCCTGCTCGGCCCACTCGGGGGTGTAACCTTTGACATGATCGGCCAATTCGCCGAAACCGCTGCAATATTTTTCAACAAACTCCCGGTCATGGAGATTCTCGCCGATAATCACCTGCATCATTGCCAGGGCAAAGGCCATGTCGGTGCCCGGTTTAATCGGCAGCCACAGGTCGGCCTTGGCAGCGGTTTTGGTGAAGCGGGGATCAAGATAGATCAGCTTGCAGCTCCCGGCCGGGCGGTTGAAGATATCGATGGTGTCCGGGGTGAAGATCGATTCGGCCCGGTCGGCCCCGGCCATGATCAGGTAGCGGGCATTGGCCACATCGGCGCTGGGGTAGGTGCCGAAGACCGACTGAAACCCCCGGATATTGGAGCTTAAACAGAGGGTGGGGTGGCGCAGGGAGTTGGGGGAGCCAAAGACCATCCGGAACTGGTTCCAGTAGTGCTCCTGGTAGGTCCCCTCCGAGGAGGCAAAGCCGATGCAGGCCCGGTTGCCGCCCTCCTCTTTCACCACCTGCTTGGTTTTTTCGGCGATATACTGATAAGCCTCTTCCCAGGTGGCCTTACGCCACTTGCCCTCACCGCGCTTGCCGGTGCGGATCATGGGATATTTAACCCGGTTGGGATCATACGGGGTGGCTGCTCCGGCATTGCCCCGGGCGCAAAGCATGCCGCGCGATTTAGGGAAATCCGGTTCCGGCTCCAGCCGCTTAATTACTCCGTTGACCACCTGACCGCGGAAAACGCACTTGCTGGTGCAGATGGCGCAACTGGAGTTGACATAACGGGTTTC
>JBLRWU010000153.1:0-2294 GCA_047921155.1 Desulfurivibrio sp. | reverse complement strand
ACAATTTCAACAGTGCTTTATGTCGTTCCTGCCATATCAGATGAGGCTTAATTTCCGCGGTTAACGGCAACAGCACGAAAGCGGAGGTGGCGAAATGGCTTGCCGGGGAAACCGAATGAACGTTGCTTCGGCGTCGGTCAAGCCAGCAGCTCGTCTTTCTCTTGGTCGCTGCATTCCAGGCTGTAGTAGGCCAGGTAGACCGTGCGGACCCCGGGGATATCCTTGAGGGAGTCCAGGGCCGCCTTTACCTCCCTGGCGTGGTCGCGTTCGATCAGGAAGACGATCTTTTCCTCCCGGGCGTTGGTGATCTCGATATTTTTGGCGCTCAGGGCGGCCTTTACTTCGTTTAAGTCGTTCTCCTCGTTTACTTCCACATAGCCGCTGGCTACCAGCATGGTCTTCTCCTTTTGGTTTACTTCAGGCTCATTCTGATCAGTTTGCCCTTGTGGCGGCAGCCCTCGATGCAGCGGCCGCAGTAGATGCAGTTGGGGTCGCGGAGCTTGCCCCGGTCCAGGTTGCGGACGATCTTAACCCCCATGTAACACTTATGCTCGCACAACTCGCAGCCCTCGCAATCGCCTTGGTTGAAGCGGAGCTTGAGCAGACTGACCTGGTTGAACAGGCCGTAGGTCTTGCCCACCGGGCAGAGGGTTCGACACCAGAGCCGGGGGTAAAAATATTCCAGCAGCAGCAGGGCCAGCAGAGTCAGCAGCGACCAGGCCACCACCGCCGGCTCCACCGGCAGGTCCGAGGCCAGGAAGACGCCGCCGGCGATGGCCCGGAAAAAGTTGGTCAGGTGGGAGAAAAAATTGGTGAAAATCGGCAGACTGGTCAGCAGGGCCAGCAGCAGCAGGCCGCCGGCCAGCCAGTAGCCGACTTGTGGTGGCAGAGGTGGAGCGGGGGGCGTCCTCTCGCCCAGACGAACCTTGTCGGTCAGGGAGAAAAGCAGGTCCATGGGGCAGACCCAGCCGCAGAAGGCCCGGCCCAGCACCAGGTATAGCAGCGCCACCGGCAGCACGGCGGTGAACATAATCAGGCTTATCCCCTGGGCCGCCGCCGATATTTCGATGAAGGCAAAAAAGTCCAGCAGCTTGATCTTGCCCAGCAGGGTGGAGCCGGAGAGGCTGCCCACCAGCAGGTTAATCTTGAAGTACTGCAGCATGAAGAGGGCGACAATGGCCAGCATCACCGTCCGCCGCAGCAGGGTCCAGGGGATGGCCCGGCCGGCGGGTTTGTTGGTTGCGCTCTTAGCGGTACTCACGTTCCACCAACCTTCCGCGCGCCATTATTTCCGGCAGATTGCGGCCATAAACCAGTTCGTAGCGCTCCTCGCCGGAGATCTGCAGCAGACTGTCGATCTCTTTGAGATAATCGTCCTCCAGTTCGGCATAGATCTCCGGGGTCACCACCTTCACCGCCGAGCCCCCCAGGGGGCAGTATTTGACGCAGAGGCCGCAGCCCACGCACTTATCATTGATGTAGGGCTGGTTACCCCAGGCGCCGTAATAGAAATCGAAGACTGATGCCCCCAGGGGGCAGGCCTTGCTGCAGGAGAGACAGACATCGCCGTTCCAGCCGAAGCAGAGCTTGAGGTCGATCAGGGCCATGCCCATCTTGACCGCCGGTTTTTCCACCGGCCGCAGGGCTCCGGTGGGGCACCTATCCGGGCACTCCATGCAGAGGGTGCAGGGAAAATCCCGCATATCCTTGATGTAGGGGGTGGCGGCGGCACTGCCGTGGCGGGGTCCGGCCATGGTGATGGCGTCATAACCCATGTTGTGACAGACGTTGAGGCAGGCGCCGCAGCCGCTGCAATTGGCCCGGAACTCCTGGCCCGGCAAAGCGCCGGGTGGTCGGACCAGGCCGGTTTCGGTGATTTCCGCCAAAGGGCTAAGGTGGTATTGAGCCGCCTCGGCCGCCCGTCGGCGGGCATCTTCCCGCAGCAACAGCCCGCTGCCGCCGGCAACTCCCGCTGCGCCGGCCGCTGCCGCAACCTTAAGCAATGCGCGTCTGTTCAAACCCATGGCAATACCGCCGCAACTTGAAAACTGAAAAAACGACAGGCGAGGGAAGCGCAGGTCATACAATGCTTCCCCCGCCTGTCTAGGGAGGGTAATAGTGGGGACCGTTTTGCTCTAGGCGATCATCGGTCCCGGTTCTGCTTGTTTCTGGCCCCGGATCGTACCTTTGTAGATCTTGGCCGAGAACATCTTGTAGTCCATCTGGAAGCTCAGCGGGTCAAAATGCTCGTTCATGATCATGTTGACCAGCTTGTACTCGTCGAACCAGGGGAT
>JBLRWU010000152.1:0-2373 GCA_047921155.1 Desulfurivibrio sp. | reverse complement strand
CTGCCGAACGTTTACAGCCCGTTAAAGCAACAGGTTGTCGGCCCTAGTGAACGGTTACGTTTTTTCAAGCCGATCCACTACCACTATGTACCAGTGGGGCTTTCCGGGCCCGCTCACCGAATCCCGCCGATATGATCCCTGATTTTCCGGAATCACTCCCCATGGAGACGGGTCAGCAGGCCGCGACCGCTGCCGTGGGCGATGTTGTATTCAACTGCTGACGGACTGTCAAAAGCGACCTGCCCCCTTTTACTCCCCAAGGGGCTCCCACTTTTCAACAGTAATTTAAAGTCGTTTTTTCAGGTTATTACCTAATGCGCAAGGCTAACGATCCCAAAATATGGCAAAATCTGCAGCGGGATTTTTGGGTGTATATACCGCAGCCTAGAGCTTAAAAGGGGAGCGCACCAAGAATTTAATGAAACACTCAACTATAAGCTTTACTCTCCATTGCTTCGTTTTCCTCCTTTTTGCTCCTGTTTTCTCTTTTCTGGAACCCTTCCGACGTGTTTTCGGGCAGATCAAAATTGAGCCCGAAAAATCTTTTCCAGGCCTTGACAAGGCTGGCTTTTTCTGTTTAATGAGTCGGTAACACTTAAATGCAAAAAGGTGCTACCAAGATGCTTAAACGCTTCTCCGTTTCTCTGGAAGACGCTCTGTTGGCCGATTTCGACGAATTTATCCGGCGGCGGCAGTACACCAACCGCTCGGAGGCGATCCGGGATCTGATCCGTAAGGTCTTCGTTCGGGAGGAGTGGGGTGATGACCGGGAGGTGATCGGGGTGATCACCCTGGTCTATGACCATCACCAGTCCCAGATCCAGGAGCGGATCACCGAGATCCAGCATGACCTTCACCATCTGGTAACCTCCACCACCCACGTCCACATGGATCATCACAACTGCCTGGAGGTGTTGATCGTCCGGGGACAGGCCAGCACGGTCCAGTCTCTGGCCGAAAGACTGATCGCCCTGCGCGGCGTCAAAGACGGGCACCTGGCCATGAGCAGCACCGGCAAAAGCCTGTAACCCGACCGGCATCACTGACCGAACAACCGGAAGAACCTTTAATGCATATTGCCGATGGAATTTTGAGTCTGCCCGTGATCGCCGGAGGGGCGGCCGGGAGCGGGGCGGTGGCCTGGTACTGCCTGGGGCGGATCAAGCGACAATCGGACCCCCATGCCGGCATCCCCAAGGCGGCCCTGCTCACCGCCGCCTTCTTTGTCGCTTCGCTGATCCAGATCCCCCTGCCGCCGACCAGCGTCCACCTGGTTTTGAACGGACTGCTGGGGGTCCTGCTGGGGCTCTACGCCTTCCCCGCCATTCTGGTTGGCCTCTTTTTCCAGGCGGTGATGTTCGGCCACGGCGGTTTGAGCACCCTGGGGATCAACGGGCTGATCCTCGGGCTGCCAGCCCTGCTGGCCGGGCAGATTTTCCGCTGGAGCCGGCCGCGGCGGCCCGGACCGGCCCCCAGCCCCGCCCAAGCCGGATTATGGGGAGGCCTGGCCGGAGCCGGCGCGATCGCCGCCTCGCTGCTGCTCTTTGTCCTGGCCCTGCTGGCCGGACTGCCCGGCGACTATATCGACCAGGCCGGCCGGGGAGCCCTGGCCGCCCTGCTGCTCGCCCATCTGCCGCTGCTGCTCCTGGAGGGCGTCGGCACCGGCCTGCTGGTGATGTTTCTGCAACGGGTTAAACCACAAATTCTCGACGGGATATGATGTTGACTGACCACACCGACAACGGGCGGGGCCGGCAAGGATGGCTGCAGGGACGGGATCCCCGCTCCAAGCTGGTGGGCCTGCTCGGCCTGACCCTGGCCTTCGCCATGGTGGCTGACCTGCGACTGGTACCGCTGATGCTGGCCGTCGCCATGGGGCTGACCGCCATCTCGGGGCTATCCGGCCGCTTTATCTTCCGGCGCCTGCGCTACCCCTCCCTGCTGCTGCTCACCCTGCTGGTGACCATGCCACTGCTGGTCGGAGAAACCGAGCTGCTGGGATGGGGGGTACTGGCCCTGCACCGGGAAGGACTGGAGGCGGCCCTGCTGATCGGCAGCCGCTTCCTGGCCATCGTCCTCAGCGCCCTGGTGCTGCTCAACACCAGTCCGCCGGCCGACAACATCAAGGCGATGCGGGCCCTGGGGCTGCCCTGGATCATGGTGGACATGGCCCTGCTGGTGCTGCGCTACCTGCAGGTGATCGGCAACGATCTGGGCCGGATGCGCACCGCCATGAGGAGCCGGGGCTTCAACGAGCGGCGCTTCAGCCCCGCCGGCCTGAAAAACCTGGCCTGGCTCAGCGGCAGCCTGCTGCTCCGCAGCTATGAACGCTCCGACTGGATCTATCGGGCCATGCGGCTGCGCGGTTACGGT
>JBLRWU010000151.1:0-2401 GCA_047921155.1 Desulfurivibrio sp. | reverse complement strand
ATGGTCAACGGCCGTAGAATGAGAGGCTCCGCTGCTCCGAATCGAGGTCGGCCTCGGCCCCCAGGGGCAGGGTCAGATTGCGCCGGCCGTGGCCGGAGGGAAAATTGGCCCAGATTGGAATCGGCCGATTGGCGGTGAGTTCCATGGTTCGCTGCCAGACCTCCTCCACCGCTCCGCAATCCTTGAAACTCCCCAAAATAATGGCCGCCACCCGCTGCAGCCATCCGGCCAGGGCCAGATGGGTCAGGGCCCGGTCCAGGCGGTAGGGGGCCTCGCCAACATCCTCCAGCAGCAGAATCGCCCCATCCAGCGGCGGTTCCCAGCCGGTGCCCGGCAGATGGCTCAGGCAGGTGAGGTTGCCGCCGATGAGCGGACCCCGGGCCCGGCCAAAGCGCAAAATCTCCAGCCCGGCGGGACGGACGACCGCCGGCCATTCGCCCCCCAAAGCCTGGAAGAAGCTGTGGATTGATTCCCGGTCGTTGCCGGCCAGGGTACTGAGCATCGGGCCGTGCAGGGTGACCAGCCCGGCGTGGCGCTGCATGGCGGTATGGAGTATGGTGAGATCGGAAAACCCGATCACCATTTTGCGGGGGCCGGCGAGCAGTCCCCAGTCCAGCCGCTCCAGCAGGCGCAGACAGCCGTAGCCGCCGCGCAGGGCCAGCAGGGCCTTGATTTCGGGGTCGCGCCAGAGGTCGTGCAGCTCCCGCGTTCGCTCCTGGTCATCCCCGGCCAGGTAGCCTTGGCGGCGCCCGGTCAGGCCGGTTTGCAGGCGGGTTTTAAAGCCCGCCTCGTGCAGCAGGCCCAGTCCGGCCTCGGCGCCTTTGCCGCCATCGGTCACCGGTCCCGCCGGGGCGAAGATGCCGATGGTGTCCCCCCGCCGGAGCGGTGGCGGGATGATGCGCTGTTCAGTGGTTGCGTTCATAAATTAGTTGCAGGCCCTTCAGGGTGAGTAACGGGTCGACCTCCTCAATCACCGGGGCGTAGGGGGCGATCAGCTCGGCCATGCCGCCGGTGGCGATCACCTTGGGTTTTTCCGGCGCCATCTGTTCTCGGATTCGTCGGACCAGGCCTTCGATCATCCCGGCATAGCCGTAGAGGATGCCGGAGCGGATCGCCTCCACGGTGTTGCTGCCGATGGGGCGGCGAGGCGGAGTGGCGATATCCACCCGGGGCAGTTTGGCGGTGCGCTGATTTAAAGCGTCCAGCGAGATGGCCACCCCGGGGGTGATGGTGCCGCCAAGGTACTCGCCGGCGGCGGAAACGCAATCCAGGGTGATGGCGGTGCCGAAATCGACGATAATCAGGGCGCATTGGTAATCCCGGTAGGCCGCCGCCGCGTTGACCAGCCGGTCGGCGCCCACCTCGGCCGGCTGGTCGGTTGCCACCCGGATGCCGCTGTCCAGCCGGTTGTCGACCACCACGGGGTTGATCTCCACCTCCAGCCCCAGGTACTTTCTGGTGAAAGCGCTCCAGGTGGAGGCCATGGGCGGAACCACGCTGGCGATGATCACTCCGCTGATCTGGCCCAGGGTGGCATTATCCATGGCGAACAGCACATGGAGACGGACGGCCAGCTCGTCCACCGTGATTCCTCGGTCGGTGCCCAGTCGCCACCGGCAGCGCAGGCGGGCGCCGTCGAAGAGGCCGATGACCGTGTGGGAATTGCCCACATCAATGGCGAGCAGCATGAAAGCTCTCCTTACCGGTTATTACTTGGCTGTTGCGGTGAGTAAAGATCGACTGTAACAGAAAGAAAAGCTGCTTGTCCAGCAACACGCCGCGGTTGCTAATTATTCGGAGGTAGAAATATGGAGTATATTCAAATCATGACCACCGTGGGCACCAGAGAGGATGCCGAGCGGATTGCCAGAACGCTGTTGGAAGACCACCAGGCCGCCTGCGTCCAGATTGTCGGTCCGATCACCAGTATGTACCGGTGGCAGGGCAGTATCGAACGAACGGAAGAGTATCAGTGTCAGATCAAGAGTCGGGCCGATCATTTCAACCAGGTCGAGGAGAGTATCGTCCGGATCCACCCCTACGAGGTGCCGGAGGTGGTGGCCATCCCCATGCCCTCCTGCGGGGGCGCCTACGAACAGTGGTTGCGTACGGAGCTGCAGGATTGAGATGGGCGGAGCTGCCCCGACAAAACCCCCTCGCCGTCGCCGCCGGCCCGACGGTTTTACCTGCCACTGTTGCGGCCGCCGCCTGCCCTTTTGCTGGAACTGCCCCTGCGGTTTCGAGATCTGTGACGATTGCTTCCGGGAGAATCGCTGGGGTCTCAGCAACGGCCCCACCTGGGTCTGCCCCGATTGCGGCCGGATCAGAATGATGTAGGGTAACCGTCCAGCAGCACCCCATCTGCGGGCGATCAGCCAAGCTTACGTACACGGGGTACGCG
>JBLRWU010000150.1:0-2456 GCA_047921155.1 Desulfurivibrio sp. | reverse complement strand
TCGGCGTTGAGGCGGGGGTCGCACATGGTCATGTATCTTTGTCCCAGTTGTTGATCGAGGATGTCACGGCCGCCCCCGACGCACTCGGTTACATCGGCTCCGGTCATTTCAAAATGCACCCCGCCGGGCACCGTCCCTTCCTGCCAGTGGATTTCGAAGAAGGCCCGGATCTCCTCGAGAATATTGATGAAGTTGCGGGTCTTGAGGCCGCTGGCGGAAGTATAGGTATTGCCGTGCATGGGGTCACAGCTCCAAACCAGGTTGAACCCTTCCTCTTTGAGGGAGCGGACCAGCGGGGTCAGCCCTTCGGCAATCTTCTTGATGCCGAACCGGGTAATCAGGGTCAGCTTGCCCGGCTCGTTTTCGGGGTTCAGGGTGCTGATCAGGCGTTTGACGTTGTCGATATCATGATTGGGGCCGATCTTAACCCCGATGGGATTGTGGACGCCCCGGAAAAATTCGACGTGGGCTCCCTCCACCTGGCGGGTACGTTCGCCGATCCAAAGCATGTGGGCCGAGCAGTCGTACCAGTCGCCGGTAGTGGAATCCTGACGGGTCAGGGACTCTTCGTAGCCCAGCAGCAAGGCCTCGTGGGAGGTGAAAAAACTGGCCTGGGTGAGCTGGGGGATGTTGGTGTCCAGCCCCACTACCCGCATGAAGTTGATGGCCTGTTCGATTTGGCGGGCCAGCTTTTCATACATCTGGCCATGGGGTGAATTCTTGACGAATTCGTTGTTCCAGGCATGGACCCGGTCGAGGGCGGCATAGCCGCCCCGGGTGAAGGCCCGAAGGATGTTCATGGTGGCGCAGGCCAGGAAATAGCCCTTGACCAGCCGCTGGGGATCGGGCCGGCGCGCTTCCGGAGTCGGTTCGCTGCTGTTGACCATGTCCCCCCGGTAGCTGGGCAACTCCACCCCATTGACCATTTCGGTATCGGCCGAGCGCGGCTTGGCGTACTGGCCGGCCATCCGCCCTACCTTGACCACCGGCTTGCCGCCGGCATAGCCGAGAATCACGGTCATCTGGAGAATAACCTTGAGCAGCTCCCGCACCACCGGGGCGGTGCAGAGGGAGAAGCTCTCGGCGCAATCGCCGCCCTGGAGGAGAAAGGCCTCTCCCCGGGAGGCCATGGCCAGTTGCTGTTTCAGATCCCGAATCTCCCCGGCGAAAACCAGAGGCGGCAATTGGGAAAGGGTGGCCAGGGCTTCCTGGTAGGCCTGCTGGTCGGGCCAGTTGGGCTGCTGCAGGGCGGGAAAATTCCGCCAGCTTTCCTTACTCCAAGGCTTTTGACTGCTCATGGCAAAAAACTCCTGAATTCAATTACCGATACCTACCTGGTTTAACAAAAAAAACGATATACAAAGGCTAAAACTTTATCAGGGCGCAAGGCCTTGATCGCCCCAAAAATGGCGCTACGACCGGGTAAAACGCTGATCAGTGCCGCAGATTTGGGCAAGCGGTCCGGCGCCGCGTAGCCCGCCTACGCAAGCCGGACCGATCGCCCAAAGATGCGGTACTGACCAGCGTTTTACTACCCCTCGGGGGCGTTGGGGAGGGGGCAGGGCCCGCCGGCGCAGCACACCTCCACATCGAAGGCGTTGAGAATCCGCAACTCCCGCTCCCGGCGGGACTCCGCCAGGGGGCTGAAATCCAGGTCCGCCATCATGGCCAGCAGAGCGGGGCGGTCGGGGATGGCGGCCAGCCCCTGGGCCAGCACCTTGCCGCTGCGGCTCTCCAGCACTTCGGCGTCCTGGCCGTTGCTGACCACGGCCAAGGGGATGATCTGGCCCGGGTCGAGAACCCGGGCGGCGGCCAGGGCCGGGCGCTGGCGGGTAACCAGGGAGCCGGGTCCGTAGCGCAGCAGCATTACCCTCCGGCCGTTGAGCCTTACCACGAAATCGATTTTAGAACTGACGAAGCAGCCGGCGAACAGGGTTTCGATCACCAGCCGCGGCTCAATCTCGCTTTTGGCAAAACCCTTCTTCGTTACCAGCAGCCGGGCCAACTGCTGCCGGTAGCGCTCGTCATCGGTATCCACCAGGGTCTCCCCGGTGAGGAAATCCTCCAGGTGACCATGGATCATATGGTGAGAAGCGATATCCGCCATAATGGTCAGCAGGACAAACCGCCCTCCCGGCCGGCAAAACCGGGCGGGCGGGCCAATTAAAAAGGGGGCAAGGAAGAGCCGCCGGTCGCTTCTTCCCCGCCCCTTGCCGGTTCCCTGCCGCCGCCGGGCGGCGGGTCCGGGCTAAAGCTCCAGCCAGGATTCGGAGAAGACGTTCTGGCCGGAGAGCACCTTGTAGGTCTTGTAATGCTCGAGAGCGGTGCCGGAAAGAGCGGCGGGATCAGGATCGTTGCCGTCCATCATCCCGTGGACCATCTCCACCAGCTCCTGGCGCTCGCCCTTGCAGATCGCCATCAGTTCGGCGTCGTAGGAGTTGACGATGGCGGTGGTG
>JBLRWU010000149.1:0-2459 GCA_047921155.1 Desulfurivibrio sp. | reverse complement strand
AAAACCCGGCTCCTTGGCAAGCCGGATCTCGTCACCCTGGAGATCATCGATATCCAGGCCAATCCGGACCTGGCCGACCGCTACGATGCCCAGAGAGTACCCCAGCTCTTTGCCAATGAGACCCTGATCGGCCTGGGCGCCCAGCCGGAGGAACTTTTTGTCGCCTCCCTGGCCGCCTTGGAACCACAACAGGTTTTCATCCCGGACAGCGATACCGAGGAGATCTCCTGCGACTTGGTCATCGTTGGTGGCGGTCCGGCCGGCCTGACCGCGGGTATCTACGCCGCTCGCAGTGGTCTGCAGGCGGTGGTGGTGGAAAAAGGGGTCCTGGGGGGACAGGTCGCCACCACCCCCACGGTGGAGAACTATCCGGGGTTTACCCAGGTGGGCGGCAAGACCCTGGTGGATATCATGGTCACCCACGCCCTGGAATACGTGAAAATTTTCCCCGGCGAGGAGGTGCAGGAGATTGTTCCCGGCGAGCTGTTTACCCTCACCACCCCCCGGCGTCGCTACAAGGCCCGGGCGGTGCTGCTGGCCACCGGCGCAGGTAATAAGCGACTCGGGGCGCCGGGGGAGGAGCGTTTGGCCGGGCGCGGGGTCAGCTACTGCTCGACCTGTGACGGCCAGCTTTTCAAGGGGAAAAAGGTGATTATGGTGGGTGGCGGCGACAGTGCCGTAACCGAAGCCCTCCATCTGCACAACATCGGGGTCGAAGTAACCATGGTGCATCGACGGGAGAGCCTGCGCGCCCAGGAACGGTTGCAGGTCACCTTGCGCCAGTCTGGGATCCCGGTGCTGTTCGATAGCGAGGTTGTCGAGATCTCGGGCCGGACCAGGGTTGAAGGGGTGCGGATCAAAAACAGCCGGACCGGCCGGGAATCCACCCTGCCGGTGGATGGGGTCTTTATCGCCATCGGCTATGCTCCGGCGGTGGAGCTGGCCCGAAGCCTCGGGGCCGAGTTGACCCCGGAGGGCTATATCAAAAAAGATGAGCGCCACCGGACCACGGTGCCGGGGCTCTATTCGGCCGGCGATGTGGAGGGCGGCTTCAAGCAGATCGTCACCGCGGCCGGCCAGGGGTCCGAAGCGGCGCTGGCCATCTTTGAAGACCTGATCAACCCCTACTGGACGGACCGCAAAACGGAGTAACCGTTCACGGCTGCCCCGCCCGGGGCAGCATCAGGGTTTTGCCGCCGCCCGCCCCCGGACCTCATCGACATTCAGGGCCAGCACCAGGGCCAGGCCGAAAAGCACCAGGCAGAACAGGATCGAGTTTTGCAGGCCGAAAGCGACCTGGAGCAGGCCGATGCCCAGCAGGCCGACGATGGCGGCGGCCTTGCTGAACAGCCCCCAGAAGCCGAACAGTTCCGCCGCCCTGTTCCGGGGAGCAAAGAGGCCGACCATGGCCCGTCCCGCCGATTGGGTGGAGCCGAGACAGGTGCCGGCCAGCAGACCCACCACCAGGAAGATGTATTGGGCCTGCCAGGCCGGCCCGAAACGGTGCTGGGCCCAGACGGCGATGGCCGGGGTCAGGTAGATCAGGGTGATGGCCACCAGCCACAGGGCCAGGGTCAGGGCGTAGATCATCTTGGCGCCGGTACGGTCCTGGAGGAAACCGAAGGCCAGCGCACCCAGGCAAGCGGTGATCTGGACCACCACGAACATCAACACCCGCACCGGCTCGTCCCAGCCGATCACCTGGGCCCCGTAAATAAAGGTGAATGAGATGATGATATAGATCCCGCACATGGCGAAGAAGGTTGAAAAGAGCAGCATGGCCAGATCGGGAAAATCGCCCAGCCCGGCAAAGGTCCGCCTGGTCCGGCGCAGCCCCAGGAGCAGATAGTGGCCCGTTTTCTTCAGCCGGCGGGGCCGGCCCCGCTCCCGGAGCCAGAGAAAGGTGGGGATCGCCGCCACCAGGAAAAAGAGTCCGGCAAAGGGTCCCACCCAGCGAATCCGGGAGAAGTTTTCCGCGCTCACCTCACCGAGGAGGATCA
Source organism: Desulfurivibrio sp. (assembly GCA_047921155.1). Classification (GTDB taxonomy): domain Bacteria; phylum Desulfobacterota; class Desulfobulbia; order Desulfobulbales; family Desulfurivibrionaceae; genus Desulfurivibrio. The sequence goes on along the minus strand of JBLRWU010000149.1, from coordinate 459 downwards.
GGGCGAAGGCGGTGGCCACCAGTCCGCCCACATAGCCCAGGGCCCAGCCGAAGCCGGAGATCTTGCCCAGATCTTCGGGCCGGCCGAGATCGGGAAGAAAGCTGGCGATGAAGGATTCGCCGATGGCGTAGGCGTAATTGGAGATCACCAGCAGCAGCAGGCCGAGCAGCACATAGCCCGGGGCCACGAAGTAAAGCAGGGAGGTGGCGATAACGGTGAGCAGATAGCTGGCAAAGAGAAAACGTTTGCGGGTGGCGCTGAAATCCATGATCGCCCCGAACACCGGTCCGGTCAGGACCACCAGCAGGTAGCTGATGGCCAGCCCCAGGCTCCAGAGGAAGTTGCCCAGCCGGTATCCGCTCTCCTGGTCGCCGACGATGATCCGGGTGAAGAGATCGCCGAAGACCACGGTGATGATCAGCAGGGTGTAGGCCTGGTTGGCGAAGTCGAACATCGCCC
>JBLRWU010000148.1:0-2506 GCA_047921155.1 Desulfurivibrio sp. | reverse complement strand
CAGGAGCCCCGTTTTCCCGGCGGGGCCGAAGATGGCGAATATCTGCGGCGCGATCCCCCCTACCGGACGGCGAATCGGCCCATCAGCGATCCCCGCGAGCTGGCCCTGGTTTACGGTTTGGCCAACCAGGAGTTTGAGCAGTGTCTGCGCCCCCTGCTCAGCGCCCTGCCCGAGGCCACCCCGCTCAATGTCAGCACCGCGGCCGCGCCGCTGCTGGCTTCACTTTCCGACCAGCTTGAACCGGAACGGGCCGAACGGCTGGTGACCGAGCGTCCTCCCCGGGGCTATCAGTCCCTGGCGGAGTTTATTGAACACCCGGCCCTGGCCGGCAGCGGGCTCAGTTCCGAGGTCGCCGCCGGCTTCCTCGATGTGCAAAGTCGTTACTTTATGGTACAATCCCAGGTCCTGATCGGCCAGAGCCGGATCGTACTTTTCTCTGTCGTCAGGCGTCAGGGCGAAGATGTCCGGGTGCTGCGGCGGAACAGATAGGAGAGTTATGAAGCGAATCATCATCAGGCTGGGGGAGTCGGCCCCGGAACAGTGCGCCTGGGTTCGGATCGAGGCCGACGGGTCGGCTTTGCCGGGTCAAGGCACCCTGGCGGAGCTGGCCGCCGCCGGGGTTAACGGTTACCGCTTGCTGGTGCTGATTCCCGGCACCGAGGTTTTGCTCACCAAGGTGAGCTTGCCGCCGGGCAACCGTAAGCAGATGCTGGCCGCCGTGCCTTACGCCCTGGAAGAATCGCTGGCTGCCGAAATCGAGGAGCAGCATTTTGCCGTCGGCGGTCCCGACGCCGACGGCGCCCTGGCGGTGGCGGTAATCGCCCGGGAGCGCCTGGAGCATTGGCTGCAGCTCTGTCGCAGCCACGGCCTGGAGCCGGCGGTGATATGCCCCGAAATGCTGGCGCTGCCCCTGGAGGATGGGGGCAGGAGTCTGCTGCTGGCCGATGGGCTGGCCCAGGTGCGGACCGGGATTCAGGAGGGCTTTGTTCTGGAGGGTGACAGCCTGGCCCTGCTGCCCGCCCTGCCCGGTTTCGCGGGAACCGTGGATCTGCTGCTCTACCAGGCCGACGACGGGATGGAGTTGCCGCCCGAGATTGCCGAACTGGTCGGTGAGCGGCGGAGTGTCGATCCCCTGACCCTGCTGGCCGAGGGGCTGGGGGAAAAGGAGGCGATCAACCTGTTGCAGGGCGAATACAGCCCCCAGGCCCTGTGGGAACGGCAATGGCGGCGCTGGCGGCTGCCTGCGGCCCTGCTCCTGATCCTGCTGCTGCTCCACACCGGGATCGGCTTGCGGGAAAACAGCCGCCTTGCCCATTATGAGCAGGAGTTGGGGCTGGCCATTGAGGAGGTCTATCGCCGGACTTTCCCCGCCACCCAGCGGGTGGTCAACCCCCGGGTCCAGATGGAGCAGCAGTTGCGCACCCTGCGGGGCGAGGGACCGGCCACGGCGGAGCACAATTTTATCCGGTTGCTGGATTTGAGCGCCCCGATCCTGGCGGCCGGGGAGGAGACGCAGTTGCGCGGCCTGCGCTACCGGGCCGGCGAGCTGGATCTCGATCTTGAGGTCAAGGCTCTCCAGGCCCTGGACGCCCTCAAAGAGCAACTGGTCCAGCGGGGGCTGGCGGTTGAAATTCGCACCGCCACCACCCGGGGCGAACATGTCCAGGCCCGTTTGCAACTCAGGGAAAGCCCATGATTAATGATCTGCGCGTTCGCATTGAAAGTCAACTGGAGACCCTGCTGGCCGATATTCCGCCCCGCCAGCGCCCCCTGCTCTTTATCGGCCTGGGTTTGCTGGTGCTGCTGCTGATCTGGCTGCTGCTGCTGGCCCCCCTTGGTTCATCCCGTGCTACCCTCGCCCGGGAGATTGCGGCCCAGGAGCAGGAACTGGCCTGGATGCGGGAGGCGGCGAAGGAGGTGCGGCAATACACGACCACCGCCGGCAACGGTGGCAGGGCCGGGGGGGGCGCCTCTCCCCTGGCGGCCATCGACACAAGTGCCCGCCAACTGGGGCTGGGGCAGGCGATGCAGCGGGTGGAACCCGTTGGTAGCCGCGAGGTCCGGGTTTGGCTGGAAAACGCCGCCTTTGATGATCTGCTGCGGTGGCTGGTCCTGCTGCAGGCCGGTCACGGGATCGAAGTGGCGGAGATTGTGGTGGAGCCGGGGCGCACCGCTTCGGGCCTGGTCAATTCCCGCCTCACCCTGATAAGGGAGTAATCATGAAGAGATATTTGCTGGCGGCGGGGGTCCTGTTCGCCTTTTTTCTAATCTACTACTTGCCGGCCCAACTGGCCTGGCAGTTTTTGCAGAAACAGGGGGTGGATCTGGTCGAGTTGCATGGCATCAGGGGGCCCTGGCACACCGGCTCGGCCGTTTCGGGCCAGGTGATGGGTACCCCGGTGCGGGAGCTTTCCTGGCGGCTGCGGCCGCTGCCATGGGCACCCTTGCGGGGCCGGCTGGCCGGGGCTTTCGGTGATGAGGGCCGGTTTGAGGGGTGGGTCAGGGC
>JBLRWU010000147.1:0-2651 GCA_047921155.1 Desulfurivibrio sp. | reverse complement strand
TCGCTTACCTTGTGGCCCCCGTGACCATGTACAAGGTCACCTGGCGGCCACTGCCAGGAAGATCTTAGCCTTTTCGATCTCCTGGCGCACTTCCGAATTCAATTCCGTCAGCGCCTGCCGACCCACCCCCCATTCCCGAGCCAGGATTTTCAGGGCCTCCCGATCGGGATAGAGGTTACCGGCCGAACCCAGGCCCAGCAAATTAACATAGGCATCGGCCAGGGACACCAGGCCCGTGAGGGCGGCACCCTCCTCCCCCGAGCTTGCTCCCACGTTTTCGGCGGCCCGATGATGCCCGGCCAGCAGTTCCACCAAACCGGAGTTGAGTTGCCACTTCTCGCCGATCATTCGTCCCACCTGACAATGGTCCAGGCCCAGAACTGCTGCCTCAACCCGATCAAGGGGAACCTTCCTGGCGGCGGCCAGCTCCAGGATCCGGCCATACTCTTCGGGGAAACAGGCGTTCAGCGGGATCTTGCCCAGATCATGGAGCAGGCCGGCAACGAAAAACTCCTCCCGCTGCTGGCGAACGATGCCCCGCCGGGCCGCCAGGGATTTGGCGGTGACCCCCACCCCCAGCGAGTGGGTCCAGAACTGATCCATGTCCAAAGCGTGAAAGGAGTCGGTCCGGCCCAGGCTGCCAAGGACCGCGGTACTCAGGGCCAGATTTTTAACGGTGTTGATCCCCAGCATGATGATGGCCCGGGTCAGGGAGCCGATCTGGTTGGGCAGGGAGTAGTAGGCGGAGTTGATAAGTCTGAGGACCTGGCCGGTGAGCACCGGATCCAGGTAGATAACCCGATTGAGGTCGTTGGGCGAAGTATCGGGCTGGTTGCAGATCTCCAACACCTTGGTAACGGTGGTGGAAAGACTCGGCATCCGGTCGATAAACTCACGAATCAGCTTTTGCTGCTGGTCGCCGGCCACGAACCCCCCTCGTCAGTGAACAGGGGACAGAGAGCGGAAACCGGAGACCGCGTCTTCACGGCGACTCGGTTCGTTCCACCACCTGACCCTTGTTAAAGGCAACCGCCTCCCGGTACTCTACCCCGGTACCGCCGAAAATGTCCAGGGCGCTGCCGATGGTGGCGTCCAGCCGGTTGCGGCCCAACTCCCGAATACGGTACATATCGGCCATGCTCGCCACCCCGCCGGCGTAGGTGGTGGGCAGGGGAGAGTGCTCGCCCAGCAGGCACAGCAGATCCTCGGCCACCCCGGCGCACTTGCCCTCCACATCCACCGCGTGGACCAGGAATTCGGCGCAATAGCGAGAGAAGTAATCCAGGGCGGCGGCATCCACCACCATCTCGGTGAACTTCTGCCAGCGGTCGGTGACCACCAGATATTGCCCGTCCCGCTTACGGCAACTGAGATCAAGCACCAGCCGTTCCCGACCCACGGAGCGCACCAGGCGCTCCAGCCGTTCCTCCAGCACCCGGCCGTCACGAAAAACATAAGAGGTGACGATCACCGCCGCCGCCCCCCGCTCCAGCCATTCGCCGGCGTTGTCGGCGGTGATTCCGCCCCCGACCTGCAGCCCTCCGGGCCAGGCGGCCAGGGCCGAAGTCGCCGCCGCCCCGTTACCCGGTCCCAGCATGATCACATGGCCACCCGTCAACCCGTCCCGCCGATACATTTCGGCGTAATAGGCGGCGGGATGCTCGGATGTGAAATTGGTGGCCAGGGAGCCCCGGGCGCTGTCGGAAAGGGTGGAACCGACAATCTGCTTAACCCGACCCTCATGCAGATCGATACAGGGTCTAAACTGCATGGGACCGGTTAACAGCCTTCCTTGACCATGAAGGTGATGGGGTCAAGCTGGAGAGCCCGACCGCCGCTCGCCCCACCGGCGGTGTCCTTGATGATATTGAGATCGATACATTCCGTGCCGGAGCCGGGCTGCAGCAGAACCACCGTGTCGAAAAGGTCATCCAGTTCGTGGCAGGGGGCGGGCACCCCGGCGGGGCTGGTCTGCTCGTCGGTCCGATGGCTCACCGCCGAAAACCAGAGTTGCAGGTCCATGGCCTGAGCCATCTCCTTGAGGTCGGCCAGCACCTGGTGGTCCAAGGCATTGAAGTCATAACCATCCACCACCACGCAGCCCGGCCGGATGATGTTCTGGTAGACCAGATCATTGAGCCGCTCTTCCAGCCGCGCCCGGTTGAAGGTGGACTCCTTGAAGGTCATGATCATCCGGTTGCGCATGATCTCGTCGTAGATTTCGTAAGGATTGTCCAGCTGGCAGCCGGCCACGATATCCTTGAAGATGTCATCGTACCAGATCCGGGTCTTTTCCAGACTCTGGCCCACACTGACGTGTACCACCTGCTTGCCGTGGAGCAGCGAATCAAGGGCGATCTGCACCAGCATGGCGGTTTTGCCCAACCCGGCCCGGGACATCACCAGCCCCATGCGCGAGTCAACTTTGCCCTCCACGGTGTTCAGATGGCGAATCGGATTTTTTTCTATCAGGTCCTGCTTAAGCATGGCGGCGGTCTCCTACTTTTTTTCCTTCTCTTTTTTGGCCTCGGCGATCAACTGCTCGGAGACACCTTTGGGCACCGGACGATAGGCGGCAAACTCCATGGTAAACTCCGCCTTGCCCTGGGTCAAGGAGCGCAGATCGGTGGAGTAGCCGAACATCTCGGAGA
>JBLRWU010000146.1:0-2814 GCA_047921155.1 Desulfurivibrio sp. | reverse complement strand
GACTTCAAGGGCCCATCTTTAATTCTCTCTGCTTAGTTTTCAAAGATCGCTTGCTGGCCGGGGCCTCGAAGGCTTCCGACCCTCCCGTTTGCGGGAGACGGGCAACATAGCCGAACCGCCTGGGGGAGTCAACACTAATTTCGCCAGGATTGCACAAAAAACCAGCCACCACAACCGGGCGACGTAAGATCGAGCAGTTGCCCCGGGGACAACAGATCCGGCCAGGGGGTTTTGCTTTCTTCGGCCCGATTATTCCACTATACTCGGGGGAGATTCCGGCCGGTAAAATCGGGGCGGTTTGATCACGGTCCCTTCAAACGGCGGGGTAATTGGTCGCTTCAATAATCGTGAGCGGGAGGAACGCCATGGAAACCGCACGCTTTTACCGGACCCTGGATGGGGACAAGGTTCAATGCTACCTCTGCCCGCACCAATGCCGAATCAAGGCGGGCAAGCGGGGGATCTGCCGGGTGCGGGAGAACCGGGCCGGCACCCTCTACAGTCTCAACTACGGGCGGTTGATCAGCGGCAATATCGATCCCGTCGAAAAAAAGCCGATCTTCCATCTGCTGCCGGGTTCGCTCTCCTACTCCATCGCCACCGTGGGCTGCAATTTCCGCTGCCTGCACTGCCAGAATTATGAGATATCGCAATACCCGGCCCTCCACGACAACGAGATTGCCGGGGTCATCCGCACTCCGGCGGAGGTGGTGGCGGCGGCCCAGGCCGGGGGGTGCAGCAGCATCAGCTATACCTATGTCGAGCCGACCATCTTTTATGAGTTCGCCTTCGATACCGCCAAGCTGGCTGCCGCAGCCGGGCTGAAAAACATTTTCGTCAGCAACGGCTATATCGGCCCCGAGGCGGCCCGGGAGATCGCCCCCTTGCTCGATGCCATCAATATCGACCTCAAGGCTTTCAGCGAGGGTTTTTATCACGAAGTCTGCGGCGCCCACCTGCAACCGGTGCTGGACAGCATTATATTGCTGCATGAGTTGGGGGTCTGGCTGGAGGTGACCACCCTGATTATCCCCGGCTGGAATGACTCGGATGATGAGCTGCGGGAGATCGCCCGGTTTCTGGCCGGGATCGACCCCGATATCCCCTGGCATGTTTCCCGCTTCTGGCCCACCTATAAAATGATGGACCGGCCGTCCACCCCGCCGGAAACTTTGCTCCGCGCCCGGGAGATCGGTCTGGGGGCGGGGTTGCGCCATGTCTATGTCGGCAATATCCAGGATCCGGAGGGAGAAAACACCCGCTGCCCGAGTTGCGGCGCCACCCTGATCACCCGCCACGGCTTCCAGATCGAGGGCAACCGTCTGGCAAAGGGCCATTGCCCCCAATGCGCCACGGAGATCGCCGGGGTCTGGTAACCGGTCCGGCGGCAATATTTTTTTTAAAGGTTATTTGACACTTGCTCCGTTTGTTCTATACAATGCTGCCAGGTATGAACCTGCTCGGCGGTACAATCCGTCGGCACGCTTCTATTCAACCTTATATAGAAGGAGCCCGTCCATGACCGCATCCCATCAGGCCCCAGGCAATCCTCCGCCGAGCAGCTTCGATCTCCTCGCCGCCCGAGCCCGTGAGAGGTTGGACTCGTTCCGCCGCCGGGATCCGGTGCGGAACGGCAACTCGCTGGCCGCTGATCTGCGCGAAAACGGCATCAGCCGCCGCGACTTTATGAAGTGGTCGCTGGCCATGACCGCCGCCCTGTCGCTGCCGGCCAGGTTTGCCCCTCTGACCGCCGAGGCCGCCGAGATGCTCAGGCGGATTCCGGTGGTCTGGCTGCATATGGCGGAGTGTACCGGCTGTTCGGAAAGCTTTATCCGCACCGACGCCCCCACTCTGGACACCCTGCTCTTCAATCATATCTCCCTGGAATATCACGAAACTCTGATGGCCGCCAGCGGCTGGCAGGCCGAGGAAAACCTGGATAACGCCATCAAAAATCATCGGGGCCGTTACTTGCTGATCGTTGAGGGCGGGATCCCCACCGCCGACCAGGGCACCTTCCTGACCATCGGACCCCAGGCCCACACCGGCATGGAGATCTGCCGCAAGGCGGGCGACGGGGCGATGGCGGTGTTCGCCTTTGGTTCCTGCTCCTCCTTCGGCGGTGTCCAGGCGGCTTTCCCCAACCCCACCAATGCCAAGGCCCTGAGCAAAATCATCAAACAACCGGTGATCAATATCCCGGGATGCCCGCCCAGCGAAAAAAACATGGTGGGCAGCCTGCTCCACTTTATCCTTTTCGGCTCCCTGCCGGCCCTTGATCTTTATGGACGGCCCCGCTGGTCCTACGGGATGCGGGTCCATGATCTTTGCGAACGGCGGGGCCGCTTCGATGCCGGCGAGTTTGTGGAACGCTTCGGCGACGAAGGGGCCAAGCGGGGCTACTGTCTTTATAAGGTGGGGTGCAAAGGCCCCTACACCTTTAACAACTGTTCCCGGCAGAAGTTCAACCAGGGCACCAGCTGGCCGGTCCAGGCCGGCCACGGCTGCATGGGTTGCAGTGAACCCGATTTCTGGGACGTGATGGCGCCGATGGTCGAACCGCGCAAGGATCGCCTTTATCGTACGCTCTTCGGCGGCCGCGGGGCCGATGCCACCGCCGACAAGATCGGCCTGGGGGTGTTGACCGCCGCCGCGGTGGGAATCGGCGCCCACGCCGTCTATTCGGTAATCAAGGGCAATTTCCGCAATCCGGATAACGACGGCGGCAAAACCGATACCACTCCCAAGAAAAAGGACTGAACTTTTAAGGAGAACGACCCATGACCGCTAAGCGTATCGTTGTTGACCCCATCA
>JBLRWU010000145.1:0-2961 GCA_047921155.1 Desulfurivibrio sp. | reverse complement strand
GTTGGGTACGCAAGCCGGGCCGATCGCCCCAAGATGGGGTGCTGCTGGACAGTTACAGCAGATTGATGGTGCCGGAGGGGCCGGGAATAACTTCACCGATGATCCCGAAGTCCAGGGGGTAATGGCGCTTGGCCAGCCGGGAGGCGATCTTGGCAATGGTGGCGGGGGGGGCGGCGATCAGTAGACCGCCGGAGGTTTGGGGATCGTAAAGGGCCATCTCCAGGGGGTCGGTTTCAGCCCGGGTGGAGCGAACGAACTGGCGATAATGGTTGCGGTTGTTGTAGGCCCCCGCCGGAATAATCCCCATCCCGGCAAAATGGAGGGTTTGGGGCAGGATCGGCACCGCCGCCGGATCCAAATTGATCGCCACCCCGGAGGCGGCAGCCATCTCGTAAAGATGACCCAGCAGGCCGAAGCCGGTGATATCGGTGCAGGCATGGGCCCCGGAGGTAACCATGACCTGGGCGGCCTCCCGGTTGAGCAGGGCCATCACCCGACCGATCATCTTTTCGAGATCGGGCCCTGCCAGGCCCCCCTTGATGGCGGTGGCCAGAATACCGGTGCCCACCGGCTTGGTCAGCAGCAGTTGATCGCCGGGTTTGGCCCCGGAATTGAGCAAAACCCGGCTGGGATGAACGGTGCCGGTCAGGGAGAGGCCGTACTTGATCTCCTCATCCTCGATGGAGTGGCCGCCCACCAGCAGGGCTCCGGCTTCGTTGAGGGCCTCCAGGCCGCCCCGCAGGATCTCCTTCAGCACCGCGCAATCCATTTTCCGGATCGGGAAGGCCACCAGATTCATGGCCAGCAGCGGCGTCCCGCCCATGGCGTAGACATCGCTCAGGGCGTTGGCCGCGGCTATCCGGCCGAAAAGGTAGGGATCATCGACGATGGGGGTGAAGAAATCCACCGTCTGGATCAGGGCCGTTTCATCGTTTAGTCGATAAACCCCGGCATCCTCACCCCCACCAATTCCGGCAATCAACCGAGGATCGCTGGGTAATTGCAGCCCCGCCAAAATTTGGTCCAGGTCCCCCGGACCCAATTTAGCCGCTCAACCGGCGGCTTTTACGGTGGCGGTCAGTTTTTCCGGCATCTTCAAATTATCCCAACTCCTCTTTGCCCTCCCGGGCGAGCAGGTCGCTGACCGCCTCCCGGCAAGGTTTATCTTCGTAGAGTACCCGGTAAACCTCTTCCAGGATCGGCATCTCCACCTGCATCCGCTGGGCCAGGGCTTTGGCCGAACCGGTGGTCTTGACCCCCTCGGCCACCATCTGCATCTCCGCTAAAATTTCGCCGATTTTCATCCCTCGCCCCAATTTCAGCCCCACCGTGCGGTTACGGCTGAGATCACCGGTGCAGGTCAGCACCAGATCCCCCAGGCCGGCCAGGCCGGAGAAGGTGAGGGGCTGAGCCCCCATCTTGACCCCCAGCCGGGTGATCTCGGCCAGCCCCCGGGTGATCAGGGCGGCCCGGGAGTTGGTACCGTAACCCAGCCCGTCGCTGATCCCGGCGGCGATGGCGATAATGTTTTTCAGGGCTCCCCCCAGCTCCTGACCGATCAGGTCGGTACCGGCATAGACCCGGAAACGCTGGGTGAAGAAAAGCTGCTGGAAAAAACGGGCGGTGGCCTGATCGGCGGCGGCCACGGTGACGGCGGTGGGCAGACCTTCGGCCACCTCCCGGGCAAAACTGGGCCCGGCCAGCACCCCCAGGCGACATTTCAGTCCCGGCCGGGAGGCCAGTTCCTCGGCCATCACCCCGGTCATGGTCAACAGGGAGTCGTTTTCAATCCCCTTGGCGGCGGAAATAATCGCGCTGTCGGGTTGGAGATGGGGGATAATCTTCTTGAAGACGGCCCGGAAACCGTGGGAAGGCACCGCCATCACCACGGCCTCGCAGCCGGCGACCGCCGCCGGATCACTGCCGGGTTCGATATTTTCCGCCAGGGGAAACCCGGGCAGATAAGCACTGTTTTCCCGCTCCCGGATCATTCGGGCCACCCGTTCCGGGGTGTGACTCCAAAGGGGCACCCGGTAGCCCTTGCGGGCCAGAACCCCGGCCAGGGCGGTGCCCCAGCTCCCGGCCCCGATTACCGCCACCCGGCCGGATAAAGGGGTCTTACTCATCCCCGTTCTCTTGGTCAAACTCACCCTCGTCCTCATCGGCGACCGATTCCGCCAGGCGATCCAGGGCCACCACCTTTTCCTCTTTATCCAGGTTGAACAGCCTTACCCCTTGAGTGGTGCGGCCAATCACCCGCAGATCGGTCATCGGCATCCGGATGATCTGACCCCGATTGGTGATCATCATCACCTGGTCTTCGTCGCAGACCTGCAACATTCCCACCACCTGGCCGTTGCGGGCGCTGGCCTTGATCGCCATCACCCCCTTGCCGCCCCGGCGGATCAGCCGATAACCATCGATCTTGGATCGTTTACCGAAACCGTTTTCACTGACCACCAGAATCGAGGATTCGGGATCGCCGGAGAGGACCTGCACCCCCACCAGTTCATCTTCGGGGGCCAGGCTGATGCCCCGCACCCCGCTGGCGGTGCGGCCCATGGTCCGCACATCCTCTTCGTTGAAGCGTACCGCCATCCCCCGACGGGAGAGGAGCAGCACCTCGTTGTGGCCATTGGTCAGGGTGGCGGCCAGAATCTCGTCATCCTCGCGGATGGTCAGGGCGATCTTGCCCCGGCGGATGGGACGGCTGAACTCACTTAGGGCGGTCTTCTTGACGATCCCCTTCTTGGTGACCATCAGGATATTGCAGGCCTCATTTTCGGCCACCTCGAAGGAGGCCACCGGCAGGATGGCGGCCACCTTCTCCTCGGGACCGAGATCGAGCAGGTTGACCACCGCCTTGCCCCGGGCGGTACGACCGGCCTGGGGCAGTTCATAGACCTTGCGCCAGAAGACCCGGCCCTTGTTGGTGAAGAAGAGCAGGGTGTCGTGGGTGGA
>JBLRWU010000144.1:0-2965 GCA_047921155.1 Desulfurivibrio sp. | reverse complement strand
TGGAAATCCAGCGGCAATTCGACGACAAAGAGCGCTCCTTTGCCCGGGACGATGTCTTCCGGCAACCGGGCGGAGGCAGTGCGCAAGGGAGAGAGTTCCGGTGGCGGCGGGCTGAAGGCCCGGATGCGGCCGCCATGATCCTCGATGATCCCGAAGGAAACCGACAGCCCCAGGCCGGTGCCCTGGCCCACCGGCTTGGTGCTGTAAAAGGGATCGAAGATCTTGTTCAGCTCGTGCTCCGCCATCCCGCTTCCGGTGTCGGCCACCTGGACGGTGATGACCTGGTGGGGGCTGTCCAGGCTGACTTTGACCAGGATCAGGCCGCCGCCGGGCATGGCGTCCCGGGAGTTGCTGAAGAGATTGATCCAGACCTGCATGAGCTTCTCCGGATCGGCGTAAATGATGGGCAAGCGGTCGTCGAGATCGAGAATAATCTCGATCCGGTCCAGGGAGAAGGCGTGCCGGACCAAAGCGGCGGCCTCCATGATGGTATTGTTGAAGCAGGTGTCGCGCTTGGCGCTTTGGACCTGGCGGGAAAAGCCCAGCAAGTCGGAGACGATCTTGCGGCAGGCCTTGGCCTGCTTTTCGATAACCCGCAGATCCTGGCTCAGTTGCTCGGGGTCCGGCGTTTCGTCTTCCTGGAGCAACTGGGCATAACCGAGAATGATCCCCAGGGGGGTGTTGATCTCATGGGCCACCCCGCCGGCGAGCTGTCCCACCGATTCCATCTTCTGGGCCTGGATTAGCTGCTCCTGGTATCTTTTGATCTGGGTAATGTCCCGGGCGGCGAGCAATACCCCGATATTTTTACCTTTTTCCACCACCGGGACCCCGACCAGGTGCCACCAGTAGGTCCGGCCGTCCCGCAGGACGGTAAGCTCCCGCTGGCGGGCCTTGCCGGCGGCCAGCACCGCCCGGCCCTCGGCGGCCAGCAGCAGTGTGTGTTCATGGGTGGCGGCAACCTCGCGAGCCGGCCGGCCGGCCAGCTCTGTTGGGGCCAGCCCGATGAAGTCGGCGGCGGCCTTGTTTACCGTGAGATATTCCAGCTTCTCGTTGAGCAGGCAGACAAAGTCGGGGATGACTTCGAGGATGGTGCTCAACAATTGCTGCTGGCGGGTCAGGACCCGTTCGGCCGCCTGCAGCTCCTCCAGGCGGGAGCGCAGGGCCAGAGCCATGATATCCAGGGTTTCGGCCAGATCCTGGATTTCATCCCCCTTGTTTTGCAGAAAAACCGGGCACTCCTGGCAGGAGTCCTGTTTGGCGGCAAAGGTGCCCGGCCCGCATTCCGGACAAAGGGTCCCGTCGAGGTACCAGCAGCGCCGCCGGTGATCGCCATGGGCCGGGCAGTCGGTATGGCCGCAGTGGCGCAGCTCCCAGCAGTTGCGGCGCAGGGTGGGCCCGATCTGCTGGTCCAGCCGGCCCTTGACCAGCTCCTCGGCGGAGCTGCGCAGGTTATTGAGGCGGCGGGTTATCTGGCCGGCAAAGATGGTTCCGGCCAGCAAAGCGATCAACAGGGCCCCGGCGGAAAGGGCAACCACGACCCGGATCAGCCGGTTGACCACCTGCTGCACCCCGGCGCGGGACAGACCGACCCGGGCGGTGCCGAACCACTGGCCGTCGATGAGGATGGGGGCGGCAAAATCGTAAACCAACCCGGCCCCGGTGTCCAACAGGATAACCGTGCGGTCTTCCGGCAACTCCGGGTGGATCCGGCCGAGCTGGCGGGGGAAACCGCCGCTGAAGCTGTGGGCCGGCACCTCGCCGTGAATGTTCTGGATAAAGGCGTACTCCACGTCATCCAGGCGGTCGAGCTCGTCGACCAGGTTCTTGAGCTGGAGCAAATCCTCGACCAGCAGCCATTGTTCCACCCGGACCGCCAGGTTTTCGGTCAGGACCGAACCGCGCTGCTTGCTCTCTTCGATGAGGGCCTGGGAGGCCATCCGGGTGATGGTGACGGCCAGCAGCAAGGCGATAAAAATGACGATGCCGCAGATCCCCAGGATCAGCTTGCTGCGGAACTTCAGCTGAAAAAGAAAAGACATGGCTCGAAGTTCCGCAGCTCAGGGCAGGGCAAGCTTGGCGGCCAGTTTGCGAATGGGGTCATAATCAGCGTCCTCGGCGGGGATGATGGCCTTGAAGCCGGCGGCCTCCAGGATGGCGGCCTGACCCGGGTTGTCCGGATCCAGGCTCAGCAGGGCCGCGGCGATCTTGGCGGTAACTTCGGGCGCCAGGCCCCGGCCGGCGGCATAGAGCCAGCCGGGGTAGGGTTGGGTCTCGGCCAGCACCCGGATGCGGCTCAAGTCAACTTTGTCGGCCAGCAGCGGCAGGGTTCCTTCCCGGATCGAGCCGACATCATAGGCTCCCGATAAGACGGCCAGTACGACCTGCTCCTGTTTGCCGCTGCCGGCGGCAAAGGCCACTTCACCGAAATCCGCCGGTTGCAGGCCGTGATCGGCAAACAGGCCCAGGGCAAAAAAGTAACCCCCGGCGGAAATGGGATCCACGGCCAGCCAGCGCTTGCCTCGCAGGTCCTCGATGGCGTTGATTTCCGTATTGTCGACCCGAGTGATAAGCTGGCCGCGAAAGTCCGCCCCGCTGGAGTCTTCCACCACCCGGGCGAAGGCCCGGACGCCGTAATCAGCCATCTGGATGTAAACGAAAGGATTGGTAAAGGAGATATCGATTTCACCTCGGATCACCATCTTGAGGTGCTCGTCGAAGGTGGCCGGAAAGACCTGGCGCAGAGGCAAACCGGTCTCCTCCCGCAAATGTTCCACCAGCCGCCGGTGGCGGCGATGGGCAACGGAATGGGCATATTGGGGCAGGTAGGCATAAGTGATGGCCTCGGTGCGGGCCGGCAGCCGGGCCGGCTCCCGGTCGCTGAGATCAACCCGGGTGGCCTGCTCCTCGGAGCACCCCCCCAGCCCGCCAAGGGCGGCCAGCCCCAACCCCAGCCCCAGCCCAG
>JBLRWU010000143.1:0-2971 GCA_047921155.1 Desulfurivibrio sp. | reverse complement strand
GTTGATGCCAACCGGATCGTGGTGCGCTACGATGAGCCGGGCACCGACGGCTTTACCACCGGGATCGGCATCTACCGGCTGGAAAAGTACAAAAAGTCCAACCAGAATACCTGCTTTACCCAGCGCCCCCTGGTCGATCCCGGGGTCCGGGTGAAAAAGGGTGATATCCTGGCCGACGGACCGGCCTGCGACCAGGGAGAACTGGCCCTGGCCAAGAACGTCACCGTGGCCTTCATGCCCTGGCGGGGTTACAACTACGAGGACTCCATCCTGGTTAACGAGCGCCTGCTCAAAAAGGACACCTATACCTCGCTCCATATCGAGGTGTTCGAGACCGTGGCCCGGGATACCAAACTGGGCAAGGAGGAGGTTACCCGCGATATCCCCAACGTCAGTGAGGAGGCCCTGCGCAACCTGGACGAATCGGGCATCATCCGCATCGGGGCCGAGATCAAGGCCGGCGATATCATGGTCGGCAAGATCACCCCCAAGGGTGAGACCCAACTCTCCCCCGAGGAGAAGCTGCTGCGGGCCATCTTCGGCGAAAAGGCCGGGGATGTGAAGGATACCTCGCTTAGGGTGCCGCCGGGGGTCGAAGGGGTGGTGATCGACGCCAAGGTCTTCTCCCGCAAGGGGGTGGAAAAGGACGAGCGTACTCTGGTTATCGAGGAGGCGGAGATCAAGGCCCTGGAACGGGATCTGGAGGATGAGCTGGCTCTGCTGGCCAAGAGCGTCAAGAACGGGATTGCCGACTTGCTGGAAGGCAAGGCGGTGAAGAACCCGGTCAAGGACCGCAAGGATGAGGTCCTGCTGGCCAAGGGCAAAAAGATTACCCGCGAGGTGATCGAGCAGCTCTCGCCCTCCGAAATCAAGAAGCTTGACTACAGCGGCCGCGAGAGCTTTGAAGGGGAGCTCAAGCTCCTGTTTGATCGCTACGATGCCCAGGTGAAGATGGTCCGGGGCCGTTACGAGGCCCGGATCTCCCGGCTGCAGAAGGGAGATGATCTGCCCCCGGGAGTGATCCGGATGGTCAAGGTCTATGTCGCCATCAAGCGCAAACTGGCGGTGGGCGACAAGATGGCGGGCCGCCACGGTAACAAGGGTGTGGTCTCCCGGATTCTGCCGGAAGAGGACATGCCTTACTTCGCCGACGGCACCACCGTCGATATCGTACTCAACCCCCTGGGCGTTCCTTCGCGGATGAACGTCGGCCAGTTGCTGGAGATCCATCTCGGCCTGGCCGCCAAAAAGCTGGGTGAGCAGGTGCAGAGTATGGCCGAGGCCCGGGATCTGGCGGCGGTAAAGAAAAAACTGGCCGCCGTTTACAGTCCGGATGAGTACAGGCAGCTGGTAGCCGGGCTTTCCGACGATGATCTGCTGGATCTGGCCTCCCGGATGGGTGGCGGCCTCCATATGGCCTCCCCGGTTTTCGACGGAGCCCGTGAGGATGAGATCCGCAAGTTATTGGTGGAAGCCGGTCTGGACGAAGTCGGCCAGATCCCCCTTTATGACGGTTTGACCGGTGATAAGTTCGACAACCCGGTCACCGTGGGCACCATGTATATGATCAAATTGCACCATCTGGTTGATGACAAGATCCACGCTCGCTCCACCGGTCCCTACTCCCTGGTCACCCAGCAGCCCCTGGGCGGCAAGGCCCAGTTCGGCGGCCAGCGCCTGGGTGAGATGGAGGTCTGGGCCATGGAGGCCTACGGCGCTGCCTACACCCTCCAGGAGTTCCTCACCGTCAAGTCCGACGATGTCAGTGGGCGGACCAGGATGTATGAGAAGATCGTCAAGGGCAATAACTTCCTGGAGGCGGGCTTGCCCGAATCTTTCCACGTTCTGGTTAAAGAGTTGCAGGGACTTTGCCTGGACATGGAACTGCTTGATGATATCCCGGTCGTTGCAGCAAAGAAGTAGGGGCCCCCTCGGGGTGTGGAATGTATCTAACCGGCCTGCGATGGTCTCCTTCACTTAGATAGAAAGGTGTTGCCGTGGAAGAACTCTTCAGCTTTTTCGCCAAACCGAAGTCACCGACCAAATTTAAAGCCGTGCGTATCGCCATTGCCTCTCCGGACAAGATCCGCGACTGGTCCCACGGCGAGGTGAAAAAACCGGAAACCATCAACTACCGTACCTTCAAGCCGGAACGGGAGGGGCTGTTCTGCGCCCAGATCTTCGGTCCGGTCAAGGATTATGAGTGCAACTGCGGCAAGTACAAGCGGATGAAGCACCGCGGCGTGGTCTGCGAGAAGTGCGGGGTGGAGGTGATCCAGTCCAAGGTGCGGCGCGAACGTCTGGGGCATATCCAGCTGGCCGCCCCGGTGGCCCATATCTGGTTCCTCAAAAGCCTGCCCAGCAAGATCGGTAACCTGCTGGATATGACCCTGAAGGAGCTGGAGAAGGTGCTCTATTTCGACTCCTACGTGGTCACCGACTCATCCGAGCCCTCCATCGGCAAGGGGAGTCTGCTCAGCGAGGAGGACTATCGCCAGGCCCGGGAGACCTTTCCCGACAAGTTTAAGGTGGGGATCGGAGCGGCGGCGATCCGTGAGATGCTTGCCGTCATCGACCTGGCCGAACTCTCCAAACAGCTGCGGCTGGAGATGCGGGAAACCGGTTCCGAGGCCAAGCGCAAGAAGCTGGCCAAAAGGCTCAATGTGACCGAGGCCTTTCTGGAGTCGGGCAACCGTCCGGAGTGGATGGTCCTCGAGGTTATTCCGGTGCTGCCTCCCGATCTGCGGCCCCTGGTGCCCCTGGAAGGGGGGCGATTCGCCACCTCCGATCTCAATGACCTTTACCGCCGGGTAATCAATCGTAACAACCGGCTCAAGCGCCTGTTGGAGCTGGATGCCCCGGAGATCATCATCCGCAACGAAAAACGGATGCTGCAGGAGGCGGTGGATGTACTGTTTGACAACGGCCGCCGCGGCAAGGTGATCACCGGTCCCAACAAGCGGCCGCTGAA
>JBLRWU010000142.1:0-2982 GCA_047921155.1 Desulfurivibrio sp. | reverse complement strand
CTCTTTCTCGGCTTGAGCCGCGAGGCCGCCAGCCGTTTCTCCTTTCTGCTCTCGATTCCGGTGATTATCCTGGCCATGGGCCTGGAAACCGTTGCCCTGCTCCGCAGCGACGAGGTGGTGGATTGGGTGAGCATGGGCCTGGGGGTGGTCCTCTCGGGAATCAGCGCCTATCTCTGCATCCACTACTTTCTGGCCTTTATCCGTCGGATGGGGATGCAGCCCTTCGTGGTTTACCGCCTTTTCCTGGGCGCCGTTCTGCTCTACCTCTTCTGGCTGTGAGGCTTTAAATACCCTTGCTGATCAGGGCCAGGCAATCCGCCGCCCTGATGCCGGCCGGGGTCAGAAAATAACTCTTGTTGCGCCCTTTCTGCTCAATAAAGCCGGCCTCCCGTAACATCTTGAGATGGAAGTTGACCTTGGTGTGGTCCTCCACCCCCAGGGTTCGGACCAGTTCCATAAAGCGGCTCTCTCCGTTCCGGCGCAGGGTGATAATGATCCGGCGGCGCAACTGGTTGGCCAACCCCTGGAAGATGGCGTCGATATCCCCGCACTCGGGACAACTGTTGATGGCCGCTTCCGCCAGATTACGGCGCACCGTGGTCAGCAGGGCTTCGATTTTGAAGGGCTTGGTGAGATAGTCGTCGGCCCCCTGCTGCATGGCCTGGACCGCGTTGGAGATCGAGGCGTAGGCGGTGATGATCACCACCGGGATTTTAGGTGCTATTCTGCGGATCAGGCTGATGGCGGTCATCCCGTCGGTGCCGGGCATGATCATATCCAGCAGGATCAAGGCAAAGGATGATTTCTCCAGCAGCTCCAGGGCCCGGTCGGCGCTTTCGGCGGTTACCACCTCAAAACCTTCCTGAACGAGGATTTCAGCGATGGTTTGCCTTAACTCCCGATCATCGTCGACCACCAGAATGGGGTATTCGCTACTCATGGGCTATTCCTCTTGGGCGCGCGGGTTTGCCGGGTCTTCCCCGCCGGTGGATGGAGGCCGGGAAAGTCAGGGTGACCGCGGTGCCTCGTTGATCCGAGCGGGGATTAAGCTCCAGGGTGCCGTCGTGCTGGGCCATGATTGCATGACAGATCGCCAGCCCCAGCCCGGTACCTTTACCCACCTCCTTGGTGGTAAAAAATGGCTCCAGAACCTGCTGGCGATTTTCCCCGGCCACCCCTTCGCCCTGATCGAGAACCTCGACCACGATTTTTCCTTCCTCTTCCCGGCCGGTTACGGTGACGGTGCCCTCGGCGGGCATGGCGTCCAGGGCGTTTTCCAGCAGATTGCGGAAAAGCTGTTCCAGCTTCAGGCCCAGACCGTAGATCGCCAGAGCAGGCGGCAGGAGATTTTCCAGGTGGTGATTGTGACCTGCCGCCAGCTCCCGCCAGGCGGTGGCCAGGGCGGTTTGTAATACCACGGGTTCGTAGGCGGTTGTTAACTGGTGTCGGCCGGTCAAATGCAGCAATTCGGTGGCGATTCGGGAGCTTTTTTCGACGCTGCCGGCAATATGTTGCAGCCTTTGCAGGCTCTTCTCCGGCAGGGCGTTGACGGCCGGATCCCGCTGTAAAAGCTCCAGTTGCAGAGAGGCGTTGGCCAGCGGGTTGTTGATCTCATGGGCTATTCCCGCCGCCAGTCGGCCAATGGCGCTGAGCTTCTCAACCCGCGCCGCCTGTTGCAGCCGCTTGTTGAGCATGGCGTCCCGTTCCCGCCAAAAGATATCCAGGGCATACATTATGAAGTGGAGGATAACAAAGGCGGTCAACCCTCGCCAAAATTGGATCGGCAACTGCAGTAAGGTGCTGTTGGAGGGAATCAGACCGGTGAAAACCCCGTAGGCCAGGAAGGCCAGTCCGGCCCCGGTGAAGTTGCCGGCCCCCTGGCGGCTCAAGGCCCGCAAGCGGCGAGCGTAGAGCAGAAAACCGCTGCCGGTTAGCAGGGTGGCGGGAATGGCGAACAGTCTGCGCGTACTTTGGTCAACCACCTTAAGAAAATCGGCGGCCGGCAGGTAGCTGTGGTCATGGAGCCGCAACAGAAAAATGATGGTCGCGACCGCCAGCAGCCCCAGGAGCCAAGGGGTGTTGCGGGGGTTGATCGCTCGCAGGAGATTGACGCCGAACAGATAGAGAAAGAGAAAGGAGCCCGCCAGCAGCATCATGCTCAGATAGCGAATCCGCAGGGCGAGAAAAGGCTCCACCTGCTCCAGGAAAAGAAACATCTCCAGCCACTCGTGCATGGCGTGGCTGAAGGCGAAAACCGCCAGCAGCCAGAAGAGTCCGGCAATCCGCAGGGTGGCGAAGGTTTTCAGCCGGGAGATGATCGCCACCCCGATGGCGAAAAAGGCCGCTCCGTAAAAGAGGTAGATCAGAAAAACAATCAGGGGGCCATGGGGGATCATTTATAGCTCGCAGTTGCGGATCAAACCAGTCCGGCGGCCAGATTTGTAAGTATGGTTAATCCTCTAATTGTCGATGGTTACGGCTGTAGGCTTCACTTATTACTCGGTTCCGCCTTGCGGCTCCATAAAAAAATCCCCCGGGTCTTGAGAAAGACCCGGGGGATCGTGTTACATCAGGGCCATCCGTTGCGGAGGGAGGACCGAACGGAGAACCATGATCTCTTGGACTATCAGTTAGTGGGAGCGGTTGCCCCGGTGTGGGTGGCCACGTAGCGGGGAAGATCCTTTTCCCACGGCCAGATGGCTTCCCAGTTCCCGTTGCTCAGCTGACCCCAGGTGTACTGGTTGGGGTCCAGGCCGTGGGAACGACCCAAAGGCGAGGCGTCCTGAGCTACCCCGTCGGCGCGAAAGATGTGCTGATTTTTGTTTCCGCGGCCCCGGTAAGAGGCGTAATCAGGATAGGAAGTACCCGTCCAGCCGGTTGCGCCGTCGAGTACGGCGAGATATTTCTCCCATTCGCCGCCGTGACAACCGCTGCACAACTGCTCACGGGGCTTGTTCAGGCGCACCAGGCCGGTGGGATCCG
>JBLRWU010000141.1:0-3159 GCA_047921155.1 Desulfurivibrio sp. | reverse complement strand
AATTTTTACCGCTGAACGGCTACCGAAAGCAGGGCAGCACCGCATGCCGGTCCGGCACATGCGGTGCTGTTCCACGTTTAGCGGCCCTCTTTGAGGTCGCGACCTTGGAGCAGGCGGTGGATCGACTCGGCGGCCTGCTTGGCCTGGAAGACCGCCTTGGCCACGGTCTGGGGGCCCAACACCGCGTCGCCGGCGGCGAAGATCCAGGGCACCGTGGTTTGCTGGGTGATTTCGTCAACCTCGAAGGTTCCCCAACGGCTTAAGGCCAGATCCTGGCCGCTGCCGGCGGTGGCGTCAACATCCTGGCTGATCGCCGGGATGATGGCGTCGGCCTCGATCATGAAGTTGCTGCCCTCCATGGGCACCGGCCGACAGCGTCCCGAGGCGTCACATTCACCCAGTTGCATCCGAATACATTCAATCCGGTTGAGACGGCCGTTCTCGCCGTGGATCTTGACCGGGGCGGCCAGCATTTCGATCCGGACCCCCTCCTCCTCCAGGTGATGAATTTCGGCCTTGGAGGCCGGCATCTCCTCACGGCTGCGGCGGTAGAGAATAAAGACCTTGTCGGATCCGGTTCTAAGAGCGGTGCGGGCGCAGTCGATGGCCACGTTGCCGCCGCCCACCACCACCACACTGCGACCCAGGCTAACCGGCTCGCCCAGGTTAACCCGGCGCAGGTAATCCACTCCGTGCACCACCCCGGCCAACTCCTCTCCCTCAACCCCGAGCTTGCGACTGGCGTGGGCCCCCGGCCCGAGAAAAACCGCCTCGAACCCCTCCTCCTTGAGATCGGCCAGGGTCTTGTCCCGGCCGATGGTCACCCCGCTGAGTACCTTTACCCCGCAACTGTTCAAGGCCTCAAATTCGGTGGCGATTACCGCGCGGGGCAGACGATAGGGAGGGATGCCCACGGTGAGCATGCCGCCGGTTTTGGTCAGGCTTTCAAAGATGGTGCAGTCATAACCCTCCTTGGCCAGATAGTACGCCACCGACATCCCCGCCGGCCCCGAACCGACGATGGCGACCTTGCGACCATTGGGCAGGGCGCAGGATGGCAGCAGATTCTTGCCGTTGGCCACCATCCAGTCGACGATATAGCGCTCCAGCATCCCGATGGCCACCGGCTGGCCCTTTTTGCCCAGCAGACAGTGACCCTCGCATTGAAACTCGTGGGGACAGACCCGGGCGCAGATTGCCGGCAAGGTGTTGGTTTGCCGATCCAGCCAGTAAGCCTCCTCGATCCGACCCTCCCGAATCAGCCGGATAAAACCGGGGATATCGTTGTGGATTGGGCACCCGTCGCGACATTTGGGTTTTTTGCACTGCAGACAGCGATCAGCCTCACGACGGGCGCTCTCGTCGTCATAACCATAAACTACTTCGTTAAAATTGCTGATCCGCTCAGCCACCGGCATCTCCCGGGGCTGCTGGCGAGGTATCGCCATACGCTCCTTTGCATCCATTGCTCACTCCCTTCTTGTTGGCTTAGCGCTGATTAATGAAAAATACAAACTTAACTATCCCGGGAATCCAGCTTCGACCAAAACCGGATAATATAACCTTTTCGCCGCAGATTTCATGCATAAAACAGTGACAAAATAACTTGACAAAAGCTCTTCCAACAACCTATCCTGCCGTTTGAAAATTAGACTGGAGATTTTTGCAATGATGAAGGCTGAACTGATCAACCCGTTCCTCAAAGCCACCAAGAACGTCATAGAAACCATGGCCCAGACCCAGGTCAAGTCCGGCCAGCCCCACGTTAAGAAGGACAATTTAGCCTACGGGGAAGTCACCGGGGTGATCGGGATGAGCTCGGATACCATAAGCGGCTCAATGATCGTCAGTTTTTCGGCCAACGCCATCCTGAAAATCGTCGCCAACATGCTGATGGAGAGCCCCCGGTTGAAGATCGACGAGGTGGTGGTGGACGCGGTGGGCGAAATAACCAACATGATTTGCGGCGGAGCCAAGGCGGAACTGGCCAGGATCAACCACAAGTTCGATCTGGCCACCCCCACCATGGTGGTGGGCAAGGGCGTGGAGATATCGTACTATTCCAGCACTCCGACCATCGTCATCCCCTTTGAAACCGCAGAGGGCTGCTTCGTGGTCGAGGCCAATCTCAATCCCCGCTGATCGCAAAAAAGCCGTTCCGTGGCTGACCGGGAACGGCTTTTTTGTCTTCAGGGCTCCGGGGGGTCAAAGCAGAGTCAGCTATGCCCCCCGGCCCACTACATCTTGCCGGCTGCTTTAAGCCGGGCCAAAGCCCTCTGTAACGCCGCCTCGGCCCTGACCCGATCGACCTTCTCCTTTTGAGCCACCGCCTCGGCCAGCCTTTTCTCGGCCCGCTCCTTGGCCCGCAGGGCACGATCGACGTCGATCTCGCCACCCCGCTCGGCGCTCTCCACCAGAAAGGTAACCTTGTTGCTGGAAACCTCGCAGAAGCCGCCACTGACCATCACGGTTTGATCATGTCCCCCCTGCTTGTAGACCAGGGTGCCGACCTTGATGGTGCTGAGTAACGGGGCATGATTGGCCAGTACTCCGAAAACCCCGGCGTAGCCAGGGGCGGTGACCATCTCCACCTGCTCACTGAGTACCGCCCCCTTGGGGGTCACGATCTCCAACTGTATTAATGCCGCCATGTCTATCCTCGCCCTGTAAGGTGCTGCTGAACGGTTTAGGCCTCCGCCTTTTCGCGGCTGGCTTTCTCCACCGCTTCGTCGATGCTGCCCACCATGTAGAAGGCGCCCTCGGGCAACTCGTCATGCTTGCCCTCCAGAATCTCCTTGAAACCGCGGACGGTGTCTTCAACCTTCACATACTTGCCGGGCATCCCGGTGAAGGTTTCGGCCACGGTAAAGGGCTGGGAGAGGAAACGTTGAATCTTCCGGGCCCGGGCCACGGTGAGCTGATCCTCTTCGGAGAGCTCGTCCATGCCGAGAATGGCGATGATATCCTGGAGATCCTTGTACTTCTGCAGAGTAACCTGAACCCCACGGGCCACCAGGTAATGTTCCTCGCCCAGAACGTTGGGATCGAGAATCCGGGAGGTGGAGTCCAGGGGGTCAAC
Source organism: Desulfurivibrio sp. (assembly GCA_047921155.1). Classification (GTDB taxonomy): domain Bacteria; phylum Desulfobacterota; class Desulfobulbia; order Desulfobulbales; family Desulfurivibrionaceae; genus Desulfurivibrio. The sequence continues at coordinate 80 of JBLRWU010000141.1, read as the reverse complement.
CGCTGGATAGATCCCCAGCTCGGCGATCTGGCGGGAGAGAACAACGGTGCCGTCGAGATGGGCAAAGGTGGTAGCCGGGG
>JBLRWU010000140.1:1300-3193 GCA_047921155.1 Desulfurivibrio sp. | reverse complement strand
TCATGGGGATGAAGGGATGGATCGAAGGCAATTTGTCAAATTTGGTTTGCATGCCGTACTGACCGCCGGTCTGGTTGGCGGTCTGGCTGCCTGCGGTGAGCGGCCCGGCCAGGAAGCGGCCTCCGGGCGGCCGCGCTTGCGGCTGGGTTATCTGCCGATCACCGATCACCTGCTGATGCTGGCCCATGATTATTATGATTTTAAGCAAGTAGCTGTAAGCCCGGTTAAATATTCCTCATGGCCGGAGGCGGCCGAGGCCCTGCGGGTGGGGGCGGTGGATGCCGCCTTTCTGCTCACCCCCCTGGGGCTGGCCCTGCGCCGCCAAAACACCTCGATTCAGGCGGTACTGCTGGGCCATCGCAACGGCAGCGTCCTTACTCTGGCCGCCCGGGAAGAGCTAAGCTCGGCTGCCGATCTGGCCGGCAAGCGGATCGCCATTCCCAGCCGTTTTTCCACCCACTACCTGCTGCTGCGCCGCTTGCTGGCCGATGCCGGCCTGCCTGCGGGGGCGGTGCAATATATCGACATGGCCCCGCCGGAGATGGTCCAGGCTCTGGCCGGCGGCCGGTTGGATGGTTTTATCGTCGCCGAGCCCTTCGGGGCCCAGGCTGAGTTGCATGGGGTGGGCAAGGTTTTTACCCTCTCCAAGGAGATCTGGCCCGGCCATATCTGCTGTGTCCTCAATATCCGGGAAGAGTTTATCCAGGCCTATCCGGAGGCGGTGGGGGAGCTGGTGGCCGGGCTGACCGCCACCGGCCGCTTTATCGAGGCCAATCGCCGGGAAGCCGCCGTTCGTTCGGTTAAATACCTGGGGCAGGCCCCGGAGGTGATCGAGTTTGTCTTGACCCGGCCGCCGGACCGGGTTACCTATCACGATCTCTTTCCGGCCGCGGCCGATTTTGCCGCCACCCGTGAGGAGATGCTGCGGGTCGGTCTGCGGGAGGCCCGGGAGGTCAACCTGGATAATTACCTGGAACCGGCCTTCGCAGCCCGGATGCTATCAACCTGAACCGCCGTTGACCGCCGTGACCAAATCTCCCCCCCAATCCCACCTGCCGGAGTTGCCCGGCGAACGTTTTTTCAGCCCCCTGCTGGCGGTTCTGCTGCTGCTGCTGTTTTGGGAGGGGGTGGCACGGGGCTACGCCAATGAATACCTGCTGCCGGGGCCGTACCGGGTAATGCAGGGGCTGGTTGAGGTCTGGGGCAGCGGGATGCTGCCGGAGCATATCGCGGTCAGCCTTTTTCGCTTCGGGGTGGCCTATCTGCTGGCGGTGGCGGTGGCGCTGCCCATGGGTTTGATTCTGGGCTGGTTTAGCCGTCTGCACCGAGCCCTTGATCCCCTGATCCAACTGATGCGTCCCATCTCGCCGGTGGCCTGGTTTCCCCTGGCGGTACTCTGGTTCAAAATCGGCGATCTGCCGGCCATCTTCATCATCTTCATCGCCAGTTTCTTTCCCGTTCTGCTCTCCACCATCGCGGCGGTGCGCAATGTCGATCCCACCTACATCAAGGTGGCCCTCAATTTCGGCAGCAGCCAGTGGAGTTTGCTGCATAAAGTGGTGGTGCCGGCCGCCTTTCCCTATATCACCGTGGGTCTGCATATCGCCCTGGGGGTGGGCTGGATCCACCTGGTGGCCGGCGAGATGCTGGGGGCCCAGTCAGGCCTGGGGTATTTTATTCTCGATGCCCGCAACTTTCTGCGCACCGACCTGGTGATTGTCGGGATGCTGCTGGTCGGGGCCCTGGGCCTGCTGCTCGACCGCCTGATGGCTGCCGCCGAAAGGAAGGTCCGGCGGCGCTGGGGGATTGTGACGTGAAGATAACTGCCCGGGGAATCGAAAAAAGTTTTGCCGATAAACGGGGGCGGCGGCAGCCGATTCTGGGGGGATTGAA
>JBLRWU010000140.1:0-1200 GCA_047921155.1 Desulfurivibrio sp. | reverse complement strand
TAAGCGCCGGCGGCAGAAGGCCCGGGAACTGATCGCCCTGGTGGGCCTGGCCGGCAGCGAGGAGCAGCACCCCCGGGAGCTGTCGGGGGGGATGCGCCAGCGGGTGGCCATCGCCCGGGCCCTGGCGGTGGAGCCGCAAATTCTCTTGCTGGATGAACCCTTCGGTGCCCTGGACTCCCTGACCCGCTCACGGATGCAGGGTGAACTGCTGCGGCTTTGGCGCCAGTGGCAAATGACGATCATCTTCGTCACCCACGATATCAACGAGGCGATCAACCTGGCCGACCGGGTGGCGGTGCTGCCGCCCCGGCCGGGAGCCTTCCGGGATATTGTCTCCCTTGAGCTTCCCCGGCCCCGGGATCTGCGCGATCCCGCCGCTCTTATCATCCGCGATCGTCTGGAACAGCTGCTTTTCTGAGGCGGCTTACCCCTCTTGCAACCCTACCCGACCAGGCGGGAGAGGATTTCGTAGTTGCGGCTCACCATGCTGCGGGGCTCGACCATCAGCCCGGCCTGAATCAGGGCGTTGTCCAGGATCTGCTCCGCCACCTGGCGGGCCAGGGTCTGGTCGCGTTCGCGCAGCTCGTTGAGGCCGGCGATCAGGGGATGGTGAGGGTTGATCTCCAGGTTTTTACCGCCGAAAGAGGGCATCTTCTGGCCCGAGGCCCGCATCACCCGCTCCATGCTGCTGGTCATAAAGCCGTCGGGGTTAACCACCATGGCCGGGCTGTCGGTGAGGCGTTTGGACTCCTTGACCTCCTTGACCTTGTCGCCCAGCACCTCTTTGAACCACTGGCCGAGGGCTGCTGCCTGCTCCGGGGCCAGACCCGCTTCCTCCTTTTTCTCCCCCTGCTCAGTCGCTTCCGGTTTATCCAGAGCAGAGAGGTCGAGATCGGCCAGATCGGCGGAAATCAGCTTATGCTCCTGGAACTCGCCGATATGGTTAAGGGCGAAGTCGTCCATGGGGTCCAGGGTGTAGAGCACCTCGATATCACGCTGGCGGAACGCTTCGATGTAAGGGCCGTTCTCGATCGCCTCGCGGTTGGGGCCGCTGATATAATAGATATCCTTCTGCTCCGGGGCCAGCCGCCGGCAGTATTCATCCAGCGAAGTCAGCTTGCCCGGCTCGGTTTTGGAGGATTCAAACCGCAGCAGGCCGGCCAGCTCCTGGCGGTAGTTGAAATCGGAGATCGCCCCCTC
>JBLRWU010000139.1:0-3348 GCA_047921155.1 Desulfurivibrio sp. | reverse complement strand
CTCAGCGCCGACGAATTGAAACAGCGCCTCGACCAGCCCCGCCGGATTGTGGTGGTGGATACCAGGACCGCCCAGGAATACCGCCAGGGCCATATCAGCGGGGCGATCAACATCAGCTCGCAGGATAGTGACCAGTTTCAGCGGATAGCCCCCCTGCTGCCGGAAAACAAGGATGTCCCCCTGGTTTTCTACTGCCGGGGCATGGACTGAGGCCTGGCCCCCGCTGCCGCGGTCGCGGCACAACAGGCCGGCCATAAGAATGTCTTCACCTTCCGGGCAGGATTTCCTGAATGGCAAAACAAACGCTATCCCGTCAGCGTCCGTTAGTTCTTCTGCTGCTCTTTTCCCTGGCGCTGTTCTTATGGGGCTGCGCCGGGGAAAAAGAGGGGCAGCAGCATCCCGAGGCCACCGTCCGCCTTGACCGCCTGATCACTTTACCCGAACCCACCTGGGAACAGGAGGATGAAACCATCCGGCTGGCGGTGGCCGCCATTCTCTCACCCCAGGGCACTGTCAACTCATACCGCCCGCTCCAGGCCTATATGGAGCAACATTTCGGCAAACCGGTCATCCTGGTCCAACGCCGCACCTACCAGGAGGTCAACGAGCTGCTGGCCCGGGAACTGGTCGATGTGGCCTTTGTCTGCACCGGGCCCTTCATAACCGGGCAACGGGAAGGGATTATGGAGATGCTGGTGGTGCCACAGATCAGCGGCAAGCTCACCTACCATGGTCAATTCATTGTGCTGGCATCATCACCCTACTTCACGGTCCATGACCTGCGGGGCAAGTCCTTCGCCTTTACCGATCCCATGTCCAACACCGGTTACCGCTATCCCATGGGGGTGATCCAGGCCCAGGGCGCCTCGGCCGAACAGTTTTTCAGCCAGATAATTTTTAGCTACAGCCATGATCGCTCCATTACCGCCGTCCTGGACGGGGTGGTCGACGGGGCCTCGGTGGATCGCATTGTTTACGATCACGCCCTGCGCCGTGATCCCGCCCTGGAAGATCGCTTTCGCGTGATTCACCGCTCCCAAGAATACGGAATTCCCCCGGTGGTGGTTCCGCCCCGGCTGGGAGAGGAGAGGAAAAGATTGTTGCGGAATTTCTTTCTCAATATCCACCGGGACCCGATCGGCGCCGAAGTGCTGGCCAAACTGGGGATCGAACGCTTCGTGGCGGGCGACATTGACCTTTACAACTGATTTTCCGCGTTGCGCGAGCCCTGACCACTGGCCATTGGTGCGATAAACATGCTGGAAGAGAAGAGAGAAACCGGCAGGCGCTGGCAATGGCTCAGTTCCCTGCTTTTCGGGTTGCCGCTTGATGTCAAGATCATGGGGATGGCGCTGGGGATTATCATCCTTTTCGGAACCATGAGCCTGCTCACCATCCACGACACCCTGGTCTTCAACATGGAGGAGCTGCTGGAAAAGGAGAGCCGGTCCATCGCCGTCGAGCTGGCCCATCGCGCCCCGGAATATCTGCTGATCCACGACATTTACGGCCTCAGCCAGATGCTGAAAAGCACGGTCAAAAGCCGCCCGGACTTGCGCTATGCGGTGGTCAGCGACCGCCACGACCAGATTGTGGCCCACACCTTCGGGGCCGGCTTTCCCGCCGACCTGCTGGAGTTTCACCACCGCGCCGGCGGCTCGCCCAGCGAGGTCACCCTGCAAAAGATCAAAACCAACGAGGGGATCATCTGGGAAAGCACGGCCCCGGTGATGCAGGGTGACGAAGGCCGGGTCCGGGTCGGAGTGCGGGAGGACGCCTTCCGCCAACAGATCGGCAATTTCCTCTACTCCTTTGCGTTGAGCTCCTTCTGGGTGGTAATCATCGGCCTGCTGCTTTCCGCCTATCTCACTTGGCTGATCACCCGCCCGATTCTGCAGTTGCTCCAGGCCACCCAAGCGGTCAACCAGGGCAATTACCAGATCAGGCTGCCGCTGACGGCCAAGGACGAGGTGGGGCGCCTGACCCTCTCGTTCAATGAGATGGTGGCCCAACTGGAGCGAGCCGACGAAAGCCGGCGGGAAAAGGAACAGATGCGGCGGGAGTTTCTGCAACGGGTGATCGCCGGTCAGGAAAATGAACGCCAGCGGATAGCCCGCGAGTTGCACGATCAGACCGGCCAGGCCCTGGCCTCCATCACCCTGGGCCTGAAGATGCTGGAGAACAATACCAGTGACCAGGCCACCAGGGATAATATCGGCGACCTGAAAAAGGCGGTGACCGCCGAGATCCAAACCCTCCACGATCTGGCGGTCACCCTGCGGCCCAGCATTCTCGATGATATGGGCCTGATCCCGGCCCTGGAGGTGTTGTTCAACGACCTTTACAAGCGCCACGGCCTCAAGATACAGCCAACCATCATCGGTTTTGCCCGGCGTCGGGCCGAATCCTGCCTGGAGACCTGCATCTACCGGATTATTCAAGAGGCGCTGCTCAATGTGCTGCGCCACGCCGAGGCGGACACGGCTACGGTACTCCTGGACTGGCGCGGCTCCCTGATCCGGGGAGTGATCGAGGACAACGGCCGGGGGTTCGATCCGGCCAACGCCCCCAGTGACCGCCTCGGCCTCTACGGCATGCGGGAACGGGCCGAACTGGCGGGCGGATTTCTGCGCATCGAGTCGGAACCGGGACAGGGCACCATGGTGGTGTTTGAACTGCCGAGTTGAGGAAACCAGCGATGAAAACCCGAATCCTGGTGGTCGATGACCACCCCTTGTTACTCTCCGGACTTGGCATGCTGCTCAATGCCGAGGCCGACCTGGAGGTCTGCGGTCAGACCGACCGGGCCGAAACCGCCCTGTCTCTGGCGGCGGAGTTGCAGCCGGATATCATCCTGCTCGATATCAGCCTGCAGGAGTCCAGCGGCCTGGACCTGATCCCCCGCCTGCTTACCCTGGCCCCCGAAGGCCGGATCATCATGCTGACCATGCATGAAGATCAACGCTACCTGCAAAGGGCCATGAGCGCCGGAGCCCGGGGCTTTGTCCTCAAAAAGGGGCTGGACGCCGACCTGCTCTACGCCATCCGCACCGTGCAACGCGGTGAAATCTACGTTCATCCCTCAATGCTGCTGGAGTTTGTCGGTGGCGAAGCCGGCGAGTCCCACCCCGAGGATCACCGGGCCCGACTCTGGGAATCGCTGAGCCAACGCGAACAGCAGGTGATGCTGGCGGTGGCCAGAGGCCATACCAGCCGGGAGATCGCCGAACAATATTTTCTAAGCGACAAAACCGTCACCACCTACCGGGCGCGGGCCATGACCAAGCTGGACCTGGCCAGCAAGGCCGAACTGGTCGATCTGGTGGTCGCCCTGGGCAAAATGGGCCG
>JBLRWU010000138.1:0-3410 GCA_047921155.1 Desulfurivibrio sp. | reverse complement strand
CCGGCGCAGAAGCCGCAGCCGATGCAGCGCTCCTCGTTCACCAGATAGCGGAAATTCCCCTCGCCCAGATCCTCCCGCGAGATCGCCCCGTAGTGACAGGTGTGCTCGCAGATATGGCAATCACGGCAGAAGCCGCATGAGATGCAGCGTTGGGCCTCGCTGGCCACGTCGGCACCGCCGGCCAGGGCGGCCAGTGGTTGCGGCGGCGCGCCGGGAATGCCCGCTGCCGGGTCCCGCAGCTCGCCGCGCTGAAAGGCGAAATATTCCAGCTTGAGCTTGGCGTAGGGGATGGTGGGTCGGCTTTCCGGGTGGTGCTGGGTGCCGGTGAGCAGGGCATGTACCGCCAAGGCGGCCCGGCGGCCGCTGCCGATCACATGGGTGGGCAGACCGCGGCTGACCACATCACCCACCGCGAAAATCTGGAGGTCGCCGGTCTGGCCCTGGCGATTGACGATGATTTTGCCCTTTGGCCGCTCCACTTCCGGGGGCAGAAAGGCCAAAGCTTCCCCCTCTTTGTCGCCGCTGCCGCAGGCGATGATCACCGCGTCGCTCTCCTGCCGGAGCTGCCGGAAAAGCTTCTGCTCCACCGGGGTGTCGAGCTTGATGGTGAGCGGACCGGCGGTAAGCCGGGCCAGATCCTCTTCCAGGATATCGACCGCCACCTTGCCCTGCTCGGCGCTCTGCCAGAGGCGGCCGCCGATGCGCGATGAGCGTTCATAGACAGTAACCGCATGGCCCTTGAGCATCAGTTGCCAGGCGGCGGAAAGTCCGGCGGGTCCGCCGCCGATGATGGCGATCTGCTTGCCGGTGGCCGCCGCCGGTTTGGGGGCGGCGATCCGGCGGCTGGCCCGGCCCAGGCCTTTGATATCCAGGGGCCGGTCGACAATCTTGCGACTGCAGGCCTTCATGCAGATATTGGGGCACAACTCGCCGCAGACCGTGGCGGCAAAGGGGCTGTATTGCAGGACCAGCTCCATGGCCTGTTCCACCCGGCCCTGGCGCAGCAGTTGAAAGCGGCGGTGGGAGGGGATATCCGAGGGGCAGACCGCCACGCAGGGTGCCAGTTGTCGCTCGTTGTGCCAGGCCGGGGCGAAACGGCGCTCCTTGCCGTGGGTGATGAAGGGCAGCAGACTGAAGGGCTGATCGATCATCTCGGCAAAGATCCCGCCCTTGCCCACCGCCGGCTCCCAGTGGCTGCGGCGGAACTCCCAGGTGGCCATCCGGTGGCTGTCGCGCTCCTTCTTCTCGGCCGGGGTGTAGGCCACCAGCTTGCGCCAGTCGGCGATCTCCCGGGTCAGCTCCGTCAGGTGATCGAGCCGGTCGATGGCGGTGAGATAGGGCTTAATGTTGTCGCAGAGCCACTGCCAGTCGGCCTCGTTGAGTTCCAGCAGCTGGACATCCTTGGCGCTGTAGCCCTCCACCGTGCCGCGAAAGTAGATGGTGCCGCCCACCATCCCCACGCAGGGGCGGTAGCCCAGGATATTTTCCGGCCGCCGGGGGTTGACCCCGCAGACCACGGCGATGCCGCCGGCCTTGAACTCGGCAAACGAGTCGCCGACATCACGGAAATACCAGGATTGCAGCGGTTCGAAGCGGGGGTTGTGCTTGGTCATCGTATCGCAGCGGGCGCCGCCGGAACCCTGGACGTAAAGTATCCCCTGGGCCCCGGCGTTGTGGGCCCCGTTGGTGACATCGCCCAGCACGGTGATTTGGGCCCCGCAGTTGAGCCAGCCCACATCGTCGGAGGCGCCGTCCTCGGCCACGATCTCGGTGCCGAACATCCCCATGGCCCCCAGTCGCTGGCCGATGGGGCCATGAACCCGGATCTTCACCGGCGCGTACTTGGGCCAGATCCGGCCGCCGATCCCGTGCTGGCCCCGGGCCTCGATCTCCAGCTCTTTAGCCCCCTCCCGCAGGGCGTTCTGTACCCGCTCTTCCAACTCCTGGGAGGAGACCCGCTTATCGTCAATACTGCCTGGTATCTTCATCACTGTGGTATCCATCCCTCTAACAGACATAGCTGATTTGCAAACGATCGGCGATGGCCCGGTCGCCCACCCCGAGGCCGTCGGACATGCCGATGGGCAACTGGGTGCTGCGGCCCATGGGGGCGAAGATCTTTTTCAGTTCGGTTTCGGCGGTCTTGAAGATATCCACCACCCGTTCGGCCACCCGGTCGGCGTCCAGCCGCCGGTAGAGGCGGGGGTCCTGGGTGGTGATCCCCCGGGGGCAGCGGCCCAGGTTGCAGAGGTTGCAGCGGTTGCGTTCATCGCCGTAGCACTCGGCCGCCGCCTGCATGATGTACTTGCCGATATCCACCCCGGATGCCCCCAGCAGGATCAGGGCGGCGGCGTTGGCGGCCAGGTTGGCCTCCTTGCCCACTCCGCCGGCGGCAAAGAGCGGCAGCTCGTTCTGCTTGCCGGCCTTGACCAGTTCCAGATAGCAGTCGCGCAGGTTGCTGGCAATCGGGTGGCCCATCTTGTCCAGGGAGACGTTGTAGGCCGCCCCGGTGCCGCCATCCTCGCCGTCGATGGTCAGAGCGGCGGCGTAAGGGTTGCGGGCCAGGTTGTTGAGTACCGCCAGGGCCGTCTTGGTGCCGGAGATTTTGGGATAAACCGGCACCCGGAAACCCCAGGCCATGCTCACCGACTGGATCATCTTGGCCACCGCCTCCTCGATGGAGTACTTGGTCTGGTGGGTGGGCGGCGAGGCCAGATCGACATACATCGGCACCCCGCGGATCTTGGCGATCAGCTTCAGCACTTTGTAGGCCATCAGCAGACCGCCATCCCCCGGCTTGGCCCCCTGGCCGTACTTGATCTCGATGGCGGCCGGGTCTTCGATCATATCGGGCAGGGCGTGGATGATCTCGTCCCAGCCGAAATAGCCGGAGGCGATCTGGGGGATGAAATATTTCAGATAACGGGATTTGAGCAGCCGGGGGGGCAGGCCGCCTTCGCCGGAGCACATCACCACCGGGATATTCTCCACCTCGTTGAGGTAGGCCACCCCCATGGCCAGACCCTCCCACATCGGCGGCGACAGCGCCCCGATGGACATCCCGCCGATCCGGATGGGAAAGATCTCCCGCACCGGCGGGACAAAGGAGCCGGCCTTGGGCAGCAGCAGGCCGTTGTTCAGCTCCAGGGGCAGGGCCTCCGGCGCCAGGTTGCGGCCCATCAGGGTGCGGATGTGAAACTCGTGGCGACCGGCGTCCAGCGAGGGATCGGTCAGCATGGAGATCCGGGTGAACTTCAGCTTGTCCAGGGTGGAGGTGGAGGGGTCGTTGCGCCGTCCCCCCCGGGCGTAAGGAGTACCGCCGCGGTTCTTGTGAAAGAGGAATTTGTGGTTGGGATTGTACTCCGGCATGATCGCCATGTTGGGGCAGACCAGGCTGCAGGTGCCGCAGC
>JBLRWU010000137.1:0-3410 GCA_047921155.1 Desulfurivibrio sp. | reverse complement strand
CAACCAACCCAGTGACACTATGAGCGAACAAGAACTGCTGTTTGAAATTGGGGCCGAGGAGATCCCGGCCGGCTATATCGCCCCGGCCCTGGCCGCCCTGCGGGACGGCCTGGCCCGTGGCCTGACGGAGCGCAACCTGGCCTTTGGTGAAATCAGGAGTGCGGCCACCCCGCGCCGGCTGACGGTAAGCGTCAGCGACCTGGCCCGGTGCCAACCGGATCGGGTGGAAGAGGTGATGGGGCCGCCCAAAAAAGCGGCCTTCGATGCCCAGGGCAAACCGACCAGGGCCGCCACCGGCTTTGCCGCCGGACGCGGCATCACGGTGGAGCAGCTACAGGTGAAAGAGACGCCCAAGGGCGAGTATCTCATGGCGGTAATTGAGCAGCCGGGGCGCGACACCGCCGCATTGCTCAACGAGCTGCTCCCGGAGCTGGTCCTCTCGTTGCCCTTCCCCAAATCGATGCACTGGGGCGCGGGCCGGACCCATTTTGCCCGACCCTTGCGCTGGCTGCTGGCGGTCTACGACAACACCACCCTCAGCTTTACCCTGGAAAACCTGGGCGCCGGCGACCAGACCCGGGGGCATCGCTTTATGGCCCCCCAAACCCTGACCGCCCACTCCTTCAGCCAATATCTGGATGGCCTGCGCCAAGCAGGGGTCCTGGCTGACCCCGAAGAACGTAAAAACGAGGTATTGACCGAAATCGAGCAGGCCGCCACCGCCCATGGCGGCCGAATCCTGCCCGATCCCGAGCTGGTGGCCACGGTGGCCAACCTGGTGGAATCCCCCTTTGCCATCTGCGGCTCCTTTGCCGAGCGTTTTTTGGCCCTGCCCCAGGAGGTGCTGATCACCTCCATGCGTGAACACCAGAAATATTTTGCCGTCACCGATCAGGAGGGCAAGCTGCTCCCCCTTTTCGTAGCGGTGAACAACACCCGGGTCCGGGACCCCCGATTGGCCGCCCAAGGCCACCAACGGGTGCTGCGAGCCCGATTGGAAGACGCCCTCTTTTTCTTCAACGAAGACCAGCAACACCCCCTGCCGGAGCTGGCCGGCCAGCTGGACGGCATTATTTTCCAGGCCAAACTGGGCACCCTGGCCGAAAAGAGCGCCCGGGTGGCCGAACTGGCCGCCGAACTGGCCGCCCGGTTCGCCCCGGACCTGGTGGAGACGGTGGCCCGAGCCGCCATCCTCTGCAAGGCCGACCTCTTAACCGGCATGGTGGGTGAATTCCCCAGTCTGCAGGGGATTATCGGCCGCGACTACGCCCTCCGCCAGGGAGAGCCGGCGGCGGTGGCCGAAGCGATCTACACCCACTATCTGCCCCTGCGGGCCGGTGACCGACTGCCGGCCGACCGGGCCGGAGCGATTCTGGGGATTGCCGATCGCCTCGATACCCTGGCCGGTTGCTTTGGCATCGGCCTCAAGACCACCGGCGCGGCCGACCCCTTCGGGCTGCGGCGCCAGGCCGTGGGCCTGATCCACCTGATCCAGGGGCACAGGATCGCTCTGCCCCTGGACCCCTGGCTGGCCCGAGCCCTGGCCCTTTACGGCGATCAGCTCAGTGAGGAGCCGACCGCCACTGCCGAGCGGCTGCAAGAGTTTATCCGCGGCCGTTTCGCCAACGACCTCATCGGCCGGGGCCTGCCCGGTGAAGCGGTGGAGGCGGTACTCAGCGTCGATTTTCATGAACTCAACGACTGCCGCGCCCGGATCGAAGCCCTGGTGGAGGTCGGCGCCCAACCCGCCTTCTCCCTGCTGGCCGCTGCCTTTAAAAGGGTCAACAATATCATCAAGGATAACCGTGATCACAGCGTCGACCCGGGACTGCTTAAAGAGGAGGCCGAGCAGCAACTGGCCGAGTCTTTGGCCCGGGCGGAAGCCGAGGCGGCTCCCCTGCTGGCGGCGGGGGATTACCATCAGGCCCTGCTGGTTATTCTGCAGATGAAGGAACCGGTGGACCGTTTTTTTGAGCAGGTGATGGTGATGGCCGAAGAGCCCCCGTTACGGCGCAACCGGCTGGCCCTGTTAACCGCCGTCGCCCGTCTTTTTCTGCGGGTGGGCGATTTTTCCAAAATGTATGCCCTGAGGGAGCAACCATGAAACTTACCTTTCACGGGGCGGCCGGTACCGTTACCGGCTCCCAGCATCTTATCGAGGTCAACGGTCGCAGCATTCTCCTTGATTGCGGCCTCTTTCAAGGCAAGCGCAAAGAATCATTCGAGCTGAACCGGCACGGATTTTACAACGGCAAGGATATCGACTGTCTGATCCTCTCCCATGCCCATATCGATCATTCCGGCAATATCCCCTCCCTGGTCCGCAACGGTTTTAACGGCGATATCTTTTGCACCCAGGCCACCCGGGATCTCTGCGCGGTGATGCTGATGGACAGCGCCCATATCCAGGAACAGGATCTGCTTTTTGTCAACAAGCAGCGGGCCCGTAACCAGCAAAACCTTTTTGAGCCGCTTTACACCAAAGAGGATGTGGTCCGCTCCATGGCCCAGTTTGTCGGGATCAGTCCCCACCGCAAACGGGAGATCCTGCCCGGCGTTTCCCTGACCTTGAACGAAGCCGGCCACATGCTGGGCAGCGCCAACGTGATCCTCGATATTCACGAGGAGGAGAGCGGTCGGGATCTGCGCCTGGTTTACAGCGGTGATATCGGCCGGCCGGGGATTCCCATCATCCGCGACCCCGCCCCCATCACCGAAGGCGCCGATATCCTGATCATGGAAAGCACCTACGGCAATCGCGTCCACCCCCCCTACCCCGATTCGGAGAAGGAGTTGGAGCGGATCGTCAACGAAACCTATCGCCGGGGGGGCTGCCTGCTGATCCCGGCCTTTGCCGTGGGCCGGACCCAGCAGTTGGTTTACGCCCTGCACAAACTCTACCTCAATCGCGATATCCCCGATATGCCCATCTATGTGGACAGCCCCCTGGCCACCCGGGTCACCGATATTTTCCGCCTTCATCCCGAGGCTTACGACCGGGAGATCCGCGACTTCATCCTCAAGGGTAACCACGACAACCCCTTCGGCTTCGATACCCTGCGCTACACCCAGTCGGTGACGGAATCCAAGGAGCTCAACTTTCTGCGGGAACCGGCGATTATCATCAGCGCCAGCGGCATGATGGAGGCCGGTCGCATTCTTCACCATCTTCGCAACCGGATCGGTGATGCCAGAAACACCATTCTGGTCACCGGCTGGCAGGCCCCCAACACCCTCGGCCGCCGCATTGTCGAAGGCCACCAAACGGTGCGAATCTTCGGCGAAGAGTTTCCCCTGCGGGCCAAAGTTGAGATCCTCACCGGTTTCAGCGGCCATGCCGACCGCGACGGCCTGCTGGCCTGGGCCGGGGCCATGGAGAAAAAACCGCAACGCACCTTTCTGGTCCACGG
>JBLRWU010000136.1:0-3547 GCA_047921155.1 Desulfurivibrio sp. | reverse complement strand
CAAACGGCGGGCCAGATCCGGATCCCGATACTCATCGAGAAATTTCATCATAACCGTCCATCAGGGCGATTAACGGGCCGTAACCGTTCAGCAGTGCCCCAGGTTCGGGTAAGCAGCCAAGCGCTGCGTACCCCGGGTACGTAAGCTTGGCTGATCGCCCGAAGATGGGGTGCTGCTGAACGGTTACATTTCATCCCATTCAATTCTCGGCCAGGGGACGACCAAAGAGATCGACCCCCTCCCGGGCCGCCGCCGCCTGCAGTTCCCGCCAGGCCGCAAAGCTCTTGGCCGCTTCCTCCTCATCAAGGATGGAGAGGGCAAATCCGGCGTGGACCACGGTATACTCCCCGATTTTGATCTCCGGAACGTACTCCAGGCAGGCCTTGCTCAAGGCCCCGGCGTAATCGATATGCCCCATCTTGAGACCGTTCTCCTCAAAAATCTCCACCACCTTGCCCGGCACCGCCAAACACATTTTTTTCACCCGATTATTTTTTGTCGCCGTGCAACGGCCACCGCCACCTGCCCGTAAGCGATGCCGCCGTCGTTGGGCGGCAATTTTCCGGGGATCAGCACGGTAAATCCGGCCGCCGCCAGGTTTTGCCGCAGGCCCTGCAAAAGCAACTCGTTCTGCATCACTCCCCCGGAAAGCACCACCGTTTGCAGGCCACTGGCCTCGGCCGCCCGTTTGACTCCAGCGCTGAACAACCGCACCAGGGTGTAATGGAAACGGCGGCTGATCCGGCCCGGGTCCTCCCCGGCCGCCACCGCTTGAGCAATATCCCGCACCAAAGGGCTGATGGCAAGGATTATCCCCTCCCCCTGCTGCTGAATTTCGCAGGCAAAGGCCGGGGGGGCCAGATCGCCGCCAAGCTGCATCAATTCGATGGCCGCCTGAGCCTCGTAACTGATGCGCCCCCGAACCCCGCAAATGGCAGCCACCGCATCAAACAGGCGGCCGCAACTGCTGGTGGAGGGGCAGTTTATTTTTTGGGCAAGCATGGCCAGCAGCAACTCCCGCTGCCGCGGGAACTCCCCGGCGTCCCCGGCCGCCGATCCCGCCAGAAATGGCAGCTCGGGAATCTCCCCGGCAAAGGCCCGATCGAGATAGGCAAGACCCGCCCGCCAGGGCTCATTGATGGCGGCATCGCCGCCGGGCAGAGGCATGGTTTCCAGGTGACCGTAGCGGGTGCAGGAGAAGGCGTCCCCCAGCAGGATCTCCCCTCCCCAGATGGTGCCGTCGGGACCGTAACCGGTCCCGTCCAGAATCAGGCCGATGGCGGGCCCCCCATGATTATGCTCTGCCAGGCAGGCGGCCAGATGGGCGTGGTGGTGCTGAACCTGGAGCAGCGGCAAACCTGTCTGCTCTGCCCACTCCCGGGCCCAACGACTGGCAAGATAGTCGGGATGAAGATCGCAGGCCACCATTTGGGGATCAATGGCGAACAGAGCGGCCAGATCGTTGATGGTGCGACGAAAAACCCGGTAGGTTTCCAGGTTTTGCAGATCTCCAATGTGCTGACTCATTACCGCTCGCCCATCCGCCGCCAGACAGACGGCATTTTTCAGCTCGGCTCCCACCCCCAGAACCGCCGGGCCGCCGCCGGGCAACGGCAGGACGGCGGGGGCGAACCCCCGGCCCCGCCGCAGAACCAGGGGGGGCAAGGCACAGGACTCTCGCGGTAAGCAATCATCGGCGAAAATCAGTACCGAGTCGTCGTTGCCCCGCACGATTTCCCGATCATGGAGCAGAATGGCGTCGGCAATGGCGGCCAGGCGGGCAACAGCCTCGGAATCGCTGATGCAGAGCGGTTCGGCACTGGGATTGGCGCTGGTCATCACCAGCACCGGCAGTTCCTGATCCAGCAGCAGGTAATGGAGGGGCGCGTAGGGCAGCATCACCCCGAAGCGGGAGTTGCCGGGGGCTATCGCCGTTGCCAGGCCATGCCCCGTTTTTTTGGCGGCCAGCAGAATGGGCCGGGCCGGAGAGAGTAGGTGCTGCTCGGCCTCCGGTCCCAGCCGGACAATCCGGCGGGCCGCCGCCAGATCCCGCACCATCAGGGCCAGCGGTTTTTGCTCCCGGCCCTTGCGGCGCCTCAACTCCTCCACCGCCTGCTGGTTGGCCGCGTCCACCGCCAGGTGAAAGCCGCCGATCCCCTTGATCGCCACAATCTCCCCCTTTTGCAGCCGAAGCCGGGCGGCGGCGGCGACTTCGGCGCAACTTCCGGCATGCTCCCGGCCGGCGGCCAGCAGACGAAGTTGCGGACCGCAAAGCGGGCAGGCGTTGGGCTGGGCATGGAAACGGCGGTCAGCCGGATCTTCATATTCGGCCCGACAGGCCGGGCACATGCTGAAAGAGCGCATCGAGGTGTGGGGCCGATCGTAGGGAATCTTGGCGATGATCGTGTAGCGGGGGCCGCAGTTGGTGCAGTTGATGAAAGGGTAGAGGTAGCGGCGGTCGGCGGGGTCGAACATCTCCCGCAGGCAGTCGGGACAGACCGCCAGGTCGGGCGCCACTCCGGCAAGCGGCGGTCCGCCGGAAGCGGAAGCCTCGATGACAAAGCCGGGCACCCCGGTCGCCGCCAGCTCCTCGCGGCCGACCCCGGTGATAACGGCGGCGGGCGGCGGCTCGGTCTCAAGGGCCGCGGCAAAGGCGGCCAGGGCCTCCTCCGGACCCTCCACCTCGACAACCACCCCGGCGACATCGTTGTAAACCCGCCCCGCCAAAGCGTAACGCCGCGCCAGACGATGAACAAAGGGGCGAAATCCCACCCCCTGCACCACCCCGCCGACCCGCAGCCGTAATCGGCTCACCGCCTCAAACTTCAACGGTTCTGAGCCAATCCAGCCAGGCCGCCATCCCCTCGCCACTCTTGGCGGAGAGGGTGAAAATCCGGAGATCGGGATTGACCCGGGCCAGATATTCGAGGCAGCGTTGCAGTTCGAAGTCCAGATGGGGCAAGAGGTCGATCTTGTTGATCAGGCAGACCTTGGCGGCCGCGAACATGGCGGGATACTTGAGGGGCTTGTCCTCGCCCTCGGTAACGCTGATAATCACCACCTTGGCCGCTTCGCCCAGATCAAACATGGCCGGACAGACCAGGTTGCCGACATTTTCGATAAAGAGCAGGGAGTTGTCGGTCAGCTCCAAGCGGTGGAGGGCTTGATGGATCATCTCGGCGTCGAGGTGGCAACCGGCGCCGGTATTGATCTGCACCACCGGCGCCCCGGTGCGCTCGATCCGCTCGGCATCAAGCAGGGTCTGCTGATCGCCCTCGATCACCGCCAGCGGCACCTGGCCGGCCAAGGCCAGAATGGTTTTTTCCAGGATGGTGGTTTTACCCGAGCCCGGGGAGCTGACCAGATTCAGAGCCAGAATATGGTGGAGGTCGAAATGCTCCCGGTTATGGGCGGCCCGGGCGTCATTGGCTCCCAAAATATCTTTTTCCACCCGCAGACGCCGACCGGAGCCTAGTAAGCGACCACGGGGTGCCGCATCTTGCGGCGATCGGGCCGACTCACGTACTGGCGTACGCATCGCCGTCCC
>JBLRWU010000135.1:0-3555 GCA_047921155.1 Desulfurivibrio sp. | reverse complement strand
CCGCGTACGTAAGCTTGGCTGATCGCCCGAAGATGGGGTGCTGCTGAACGGTTACGGTTAATCGAAAAACCAGGTGGTGGGGTTGGGGTAGGCCGCGCCGCGGTCGAGATATTTTATCCCCTTGGCGCAGCGGATGATCAGCCAGGCGACCAGGAAGATGATGATCAGCCAGCCCACCCCGATCCCGGCCAGCAGACCCCCGAGAAAGAGATAGAGCAGGCCGATCCAGAAGGTTCTGATCTGGAAGCGGTAATGGCTGGCCAGCCAGGCCGGGGCGTCGCTCTTGTTGATGTAGGCGACGATCACCCCGATCAGGCTGGTGATTCCGATCAGGATGGCGACCAGGTAGAGGATGTAAACGATCTTGGCGGTGGTGGCGCTTGGGGCGGTGGCTTCATTCATCCCGATTTTATTGCTCTCCCTGCAGTTCCAGTTCAGGCAGTGACACCAGCTCGGCCTTGATGAAGTTCTGGGTCAGAACCCCCAGAATTTTGTAAAATTCGGTGCCGGCTTCCTTGATCATCAGTTCGGTGAAGGGTTCCACCCAACGCCCCGGGTGCTGGTTGAGGAAAGCCCTCTGGCGCTCCAGAAACTCGCCGGCTGCCTCGGCGTCCTCCGCCTGCAAATGGCAGTGGATCAGGAAAAAGAGAAACTCCAGTTCGGTGGCGATGAAATCGGGCGGCTGCTTGATATCGTCGCTGGGTTTCAGGCCCACCGCCTGGTAATGCTTCTTGGCCTCCATGGTGCTGTCGCCCATGATGGTCCGGCCCTCGTCCAGATAAACCGAACCGTAGGGGGCGGCCAGCAGTTCGGTGGGACCCAGGAAAAGGCGGGCGTGATCGACCTGCATTTCGGTCAGGTCACGGCGCTGTTCGTTGAACTCCGTCAGCAGGTCATCGGCGTAGGGGGCCAGTTCGGGATAGCAGTGGCTGAGATTTTCCCGCAAGGCGGTCAGAATCTCCCCAAAATCTTCCCTCGGTGGATAGTAAAGGGCCGAAAGGGTCTGGTAGCTGAGGCCGCGGGCGGTATGTCTGCTCTTGTCGTCGTCGGTGGTCATCTCGGTCATGTCGCTCCTGCTGTTCACTCAAGGTTTAAAGCTGTCACGGAGATCAAAACATCGGGTTATTTCTACCAGGTTCCAATCGGTATTGCCAAACATTAAGCCAAAAAAGGAGGGCATCGGCAGGATAATCCCTGCCGATGCCCTCCTCGAGCAGTTCAGCGCCCAGATTGCTTAACTAATAGGCGCGCAGGTAATAGACCTTGGGCTTGGTGCCCCGCTCCGGCATTCTTACCTTGCTGGCGTACTTGCTCAGCAACTCATGTACCGGATCTCTGGGGTCGTCCAGATCGCCCAGCAGCCGGGCCGAGGCCGGGCAGGCTTCCACACAGCGGGGTTGAACCCCCCTGGCCAGGCGATGGGAGCAGAAAGTGCACTTCTCCACCAGGCCCTTTTTGCGGATCCCCACATACCCATTTTCCAGGGCCGGGTTATAGGTAGGAATCGGGGCCCGCATTCGGCCGGTAAGCTCCTTGCCGGTGGAGGTGACGCCCGGCACCACCGCCTTGTCGTTGTTATAAAGCGCGTGGGGCTGATCCTTGTTGAAGGTGATGGCGTTGTAGGGACAGGCCACCATACAGGCCCGGCAACCGACGCAGCGTTTGGGGTCGTGCAGGGTCAGGCCGCCGGCGGCCTTGTGCATCGCCTTGGTCGGACAGTTACGGGCACAGGGCGCGTTGTCGCAGTGGTTGCACTGGTTGATTTGAACTTCATAGCGGACATGGGGGAAGGAGCCGCTGGTTGTGGCTTCGTAGTTCAGCCACTTGATCCCTTCCTGGACGTTGTTTTCGATCTTGCAGGCAATCATGCAAGCGCCGCAGCCCATACATTTTTTCAGGTCGTGGGTCATTATATAGTTAGTCACAGCTATTCACCTCCCCTTATATCATTTCGATTCTGACGCGGCAGAAACCGCCGTTCCGGGCGGTGGAGCCGGACAGGTGATCCCAGTCGGCATGCATCAAGGTGTTGTTGTTGCCGCCCCGGGGGGTTTTGCCGAACTCCTTGGAGGCGTAGCGTCCCATGGCCCAATGGCCCTGACCGAAAGTTTTGGCGGCCACTCCGGGCCGAACCCCTTCCCAGACCTTGAGTTTACAGGTGATGGGTGAGCCCTTGGCCGAGCTGACCCGGACCTCGGCGCCGTCCCGCAGGCCCAGGCGCTGGGCGTCCACCGGGTTGATCTTGATCACATCTTCCTGGTCGACATCGCCGGGATCGCAGCCCTTGAACTCGTAGTACCAGGGACAGTTACCGGTGCGCCCCTCCTTGTTGTAGCGGGACTTGAAGTCGACCAGCATCAGGGGGAAGCGGCCGGGATCTCCCTCCCGCCGGGGCGGATCGTAGTGGGGGATAAACGCCTTTTCGCCCCGGGCCGAGTATTTGCAGGCCTCCATCACCTGGTCGATATTCACACTGTGGCGGTCGGCATGGCCCTGCAGGCCCTTCTTGAGGGTTTCGCTGTAAAGCTCGAACTTGCCGGTCTCCCCGCCGAACTTGCCGCCCAGCCGGCGATTGTAGGGGTACTTGATCGAGTTCCAGACCCCCTTCTCGACAAAGTCCTGCCAGCCGTTGAGGGTATCGCCCTGCTTTTCTCCGGCCGGATCCCAGATGTTCTTGGTGTAGGTCTTCAGGGCGTAAACCGAGAACTCCTCACCGTTGGTCGGGGTCCGCCCGGTTTCGGGATCGGTGTAGGTTTTGTAGTAATCCAGCAGGTTGGTGAACCCCTTGGCCGCCAGTTTTTCGGCGATCAGCCAGGTGATCTCGGTTTCGTCGTTCTTGACGTCGAAGACCCGGTCATGGATCGGCTGCTGGATCGAGATATGGGTATAAAGCTGGGTTTTTTGGGTAGTGTAGGCCCAGCGCTCGGTCATATGCTGGGCCACCGGCAGCAGCAGGTCGGCAAACCAGGAGAACTCGGCAAAATGGGTGGTGATATGGACGGTGAAGGGCACCTTGCTCATCGCCTTGTCCCAACGGTCGGTCTCGGTGCAGGAGAAGTTGGGATTCTGGAAATAGGTGATCATCATCTTGATATCGTAGGGATCCTCGGCCAGCATGGCGTCGGCCACCCGGTTGAGGTTAACCCCGCTGCCGGAACGGCCGCGGGCCAGGTTGGGCCACTCCAGGCGGCCGCGCTGGTCGATTTTCTCGTACTTGGTTCCCGCCTTGGCCTGATCGTCCTGAAAATCGGCCATGGAGTTGGGACCATGCTTGGGACCGCCGGGTGAACCGCCGGCATGACCGCCAAAGGCGTCAACCGCGCCCACCAAACCGGAGAGGGCCTGGATGGCCAGAGTGGCATAGGAGCCGTTGGGCCACATGGTGGGACCGTTAAAGACGCAGACCCGGGGGGCGGCTTCCCCCATATCCCGGGCCACCTTGTAGATCTGCTCCTTGGGAATGCCGCAGATCTTCTCGGCCCACTCGGGGGTGCGATCCTTAACCTCCAGGTTCCACCACTTGACCACCCCGTTGGTTTCGACCTCCGCGAAGGT
>JBLRWU010000134.1:0-3669 GCA_047921155.1 Desulfurivibrio sp. | reverse complement strand
TACGCATCGCCGTCCCGCTTGCCGCAACCTGCGGCACCCCGTGATCGCTTACTTCAGGTTGCCCCCCTGTGCTCGGCTACATCTAAGGTGGTTCTGTGCAAGCAATGATTCTAGCGGCCGGTCTGGGCACCAGATTGCGGCCCCATACCCTGGTGCGGCCCAAACCGCTCTTTCCGGTGCTGGATCGCCCTCTGCTGCTGCTGATTATCGAGCATCTGCGGCGGGCGGGCTGCGAGTCCCTGGTGGTCAACGCCTATCATCTCAGGGAACAGATCGCCGCCGCCTTACAGCATCAGCCCGGTCTGGTGGTGCAGATGGAGGAGAGGGAGCTGGGCACCGGCGGCGGTCTCCGGCTGGCCCGGCCCCTTTTCGCCGACGCGCCGGTGCTGGTGGTCAACGGCGATATCGTCCATGATATCGATTACCGGGGGGTGATGGCCCACCATCTGGCGGAGGGTAACGACGCCACCCTGGTCCTCCACGATTACCCCCGCTTTAACAATGTGCTCATGGGGTCGGACGGCAATATTCTGGCGTTCGGTACCGGGGCAGGGGATGAACGGTTGCTCGCCTTTACCGGTCTGCAGGTGATCAACCCCGGCTTGCTGGAGCTGATTCCCCCGGATTGTTTCTATCACAGCATCGACTGGTACCGGCAACTGATCGCGGCCGGCCGCCGGGTGCGGGCCCTGGTGGTAACCGGCCATTTCTGGACCGACATGGGCTCGCCGACCGACTACCTGCAACTGCACGCCGCCCTGCTCTCCGGGGCGGCCCCCGGCTTCAGGGCCGACATCCTCCCCGCTGCTCCCTCCTCGTCCACCCCGGTTTTTTATGGCCGTGATCTGCGTCTGGGCCGCGATGTTTCCTTCCGCGACTGGGCGGTGGTGGGGAGCAACGCGGTGCTGGGCGACCGGGTCTCCCTGCGGCGCTGCGTGGTCTGGGACGGGGTGGAGATTCCGGCCGGCACCTTTGCCGCCGACACCATCTTTTCGGCCACCCCGTAAGCCTTCAGCCGCTGGTTCGGCTAAAGCAGGAGCCGGTTTTCCCGGGAGCGGGATTCGCCGATGCTGGTCACCCGAACGGCCGGTTTGTCGGTGACCGGGCACAAGGTTTCACAGATGCCGCAACCGATGCAGAGCTCCAGATCCACATGGGGCCGTTTTACCCTCACCATCCCACCGTCGCGGTCGCGCATCTCCACCTCCTCGAACCAGATCGCCTTTTCAGGGGTGGGACAGACCTCCTCACAAACGATACAGGAGCGACCGTAGGCCCAGGGCAGGCAGCGGTCGCGGTCGAACATGGCCAGGCCGATTTTGGTGGTCACCTTCTCCGCCACCTCAAGTCGCCTGATCGCCCCGGTGGGACAGACCTGGCCGCAGAGGGTGCAGTGGTACTCACAATAACCCATGCGGGGGATCAACATCGGGGTCCAGAGCCCCTCCAGGCCGGCTTCCAGCAGGGTGGGTTGCAGCCCCCCGGTCAGACAAACCTTCATGCATTCGCCACACTTCACGCAACGGGCCAGAAACTCCGGCTCCGGGGTCGAACCCGGCGGGCGGATCAGGAGGGGGTTGGCCCGCCCCTCGGGCGGCCGGCTGACCCGAAGCAGCGGCACGGTGACCAGGCCCGCCGCCGCTGCTCCCAGGATGCGGCGGCGGCCCAAATCCGGACCTGCGGTGGCGGGGGAGGAACCGGCCCGGCCGGGCAGGCGCAACTTGAAGCGGATCAGCCGCTGGGGGCAGAGGTCGTCGCAGTTGAAACAGGCATGACATTCGTTTTTGAGCCAGGGCCGGGCCGGGGAGGGCGCGGCTTGGAGAGGCAAGCCGTGGGGTTCGGCTCCGCCGGGGCAGTGACCGGCGCAGGCTCCACAGTCAGTGCAGCCTTCGGCCACCTCCCGACTCAGCAGCGACCAGCGCGAAAGCAACCCCAGCAGGGCCCCCAGGGGACAAAGGTAGCGGCACCAGAAGCGGCGCTCATAAAGGTTCAGCGCCAGCAGCCCGAAAAAGAGCAGGGCGATCAGCAGCGATTGGTTGAAAAACGGCTGCTGGAAGGGGAGCGCCGTGTCCCGCAGCAGGGCGTAGATATACTCCGAAACGGCGCTGACCCCCCCGAGCTCCAGATGGTAGATGGTATCGAAAAAGGCGCTGGTGGCGTAGCTGAAGGCCGGATAAACTCCGACCGACAGCGAGCGGATCAGCAGGGCAATGGGGTCGAGCAGGCCGGCTTGCTGGGAGCCCAGGGCCGCCATGGCCAGGACAAAGATCAGGATCAGATACTTCAGCTTGAACAAGGCGGGATGCCGCACCGGGCTGCGGTCCCGGCCGGTAGCCAGGCTGACCAGATTGTGCAGGGTGCCGAAGGGGCAGACCCAGCCGCAAAAGACCCGTCCCAAAACCAGGGTGAGCAGCACCAGGAGCAGCGAGAGAAAAAAGGCGATGGGGGCGCTGTGGGCGCTGAGCAGGGTGGTCAGCAGGATCAGGGGGTTGAAGTCGAGAAACAGCCGTACCGGCCAGCCCAGTTCGTCGGCCCCCTTGCCCTCGGTTTCCACGAAGAGAAAGAGGAAGAGGAACAGAAAGGTCCACTGGGAGATAATCCGCAGGGTGCGCAAAGAGAAGATTCCGGCAAGCTTCATGGTCAGGCGCTTTGCAGGTTGAGGTGGCGGATCTCCAGTTTATCCAGGTCGGCTTCACCCACCTCCAGGCGCACCGCCTCGCGGATATAGCCCAGGTCGCCGCCCTGCATCTCGAAGAGGGTGGCGCCCAGGGAGTCGACGGCCACCGGGTCGGTGCCGGCGATGATAACGCCGGGGTGGCGCACATCAGCCAGATTGCCGCCCTGGGGGCCGTTGGCCACCAGGATCCGGAAGGCGTCGATGATGGTCAGTTGCGGCCGGACGAAGGCGGCCATCTCGGCCAGGGCCTGGTCGAGGCGCTGGTGGATCCGGCTGCGGTTGCCGCCCATGATCCCCATCAGGTTCTTGATCCCCATGGTGATCCGGGCCAGGCCGTGGTGTTTGGCAATCGGCAGGTTGATCAGGAGATCGGCCTCAAGCGCTTCGGTGTAAAGCGGCCAGGAGGGCAGCACTTCGCCGCCGATGGCCATCTCCCGGAAACGGCGGTCGTCGACATATTTCAACTCCACATCCAGGGGTTTTAGGGCCTCGGCGATCCCGCTCTGCACATAGCAACGGCGGGCATCATTGACCGTGCGATCGAACACCTTCACCCGCCGGGCTCCAGCCTCCAGGCACATCTCGGCCACCGCCGCCAGGACTTGAGGATTGGTGGTGGCGGCCATTTCGGGGCTGCGGTCAAAGGCGATATTGGGTTTGATCACCACGATATCCCCCCGGCCGACAAAACGGTCCATCCCGCCCAGCCCCGCCATCGCGCGGCGGACGGCCTGGCCGGGCTCCCCGCCTTTAGTCATCACCAGGTCGGGATGGCCGGCGGCCAGGCCCCCATTCCAGAGCGTGTCGATGGTGGGGGGGAGCAGCAGAGCGCCGCCGGCCACCGTCGATCTCAACAGGAATTTTCGTCGGTCCATCCCAACTCTCCTTAGGTTGTTTTCGGCCAAGAGATGCAAGGTTTGCCCGACCAGCCTAGCTTAAAACCCGGCTCCTTGGCAAGCCGGATCTCGTCACCCTGGAGATCATCGATATCC
>JBLRWU010000133.1:0-3840 GCA_047921155.1 Desulfurivibrio sp. | reverse complement strand
TGCTGTTCAAGATCATCGGTGAATAACCGGGGCGCCTCCGCGTCTGCCGGTGACAACCAACGGATAACCATGAAAAAACAAGCGAACCTTGAGCTGCAGGCGGCGGTGCTGCCGGCGGGTACTCTGCAACTGGAGTGGGAGGCGGCCGGGCCGGTTGCGGCCGGCCGTTGGCGCTCCGATGGGCGCGCCCGAAGCTGGCAGGAGCATCTTTATCAGCAGTACCGGGACGATCCGGAGGGCTGGCTGCTGGATCTGGGCCTGGGTGATCCGGAGCTGGAACTGCCGCCCTCGCTGGCCTTCTGGCGCCGGCTGGCGGCCCTTTTCGTTGCCCGGCTGCGCCTGATCCCCGAGCTGGAGGCGCTGGGCCGGGAGTCCGGGCCCGCCGCCGAACCTGCCGCCGAGCCTGTTATTGAGGTGGCCGTCGAAAATGATGCCCTGCTCGATCTGCTGGCCGAAGCGCCGCCGCTGCCCGGCGCCGAATATCTGGGGCTTACGGTGCTGCAAAAGCAGTGGCGGCAACTGGAGCGCGCCTTCAGCCGGCGAATCGGCGCCTTTGCCGGTACGGTGGAGGAGTTTTTCCAGGCCCATCGCCGCGATATCCACCTGGCCGGCCGGATCTATTTCCATCTGGTGGAAAATCGGCGGGGGGAATCCCCCTTCGCCTTTATGGCCACCTACTCCGCCCGCCCGGAACGCCGGGACAAGGGCCGCCAATCGCCCCGTCATCTGCCGCTGCAACATGCCCTGAGCGAATATGCCGCCGACCAGGAACAGTTGCTGGAGCTGCTGGTCACCGTCCAGCGGGCCGCCGGGGCCAGCAAGCTGGTGCGGGAAATGCTGGAGAGCGGCGAGATCTTCCACCCCCTGGCCTGGTCGGCCGCCGAGGCCCACACCTTTCTCCGCGAAATCCCCCTCTATGAAGAGGCGGGGATTATCTGCCGGATTCCCGACTGGTGGCGCGCCCGCCGCCAAACCTCCCTGACCCTCAAGGTGGGGCTGGGCGAGCGGGAACCGGCCCGCCTGGGACTGAACGCCATTCTCGATTTCACCCCCCGGCTGCTGCTGGGCGATAGTGAGATCAGCGCCGAGGAGGCCCGTCGGCTGCTGGCCGAGGCCGAAGGGCTGACCCTGCTCAAGGGGCGCTGGGTGGAGGTGGATCACGAACGACTGCGCCACACCCTGGCTGCCTACGAGCGGATCGAAAAACGGGCCGCCGATGGTGTTACCCTGTTCGATGCCCTGCGCCTGCAACTGCAACCCGAGTCGTGGGCGGGGAAAGGGGCGGGAGCGGCCGGCGACCGGCCGGGGCAACCGGAAGAGATCGAAATTTTCGAGCATGGCCAATGGCTGCGGGAGCTGCGGGCCAAGCTGCAAAACCCGGCTCCGCTGGCCCGACAGACCACCGACCGCCGCTTCCGGGCCACCCTGCGGCCCTACCAGAGCGCCGGGCTGAACTGGCTCCGGCACCATCATCAACTGGGGTTCGGTGCCTGCCTGGCCGATGATATGGGGTTGGGCAAGACCCTGCAGGTGCTGGCCCTGCTCAACCTGCTCACCGCCGAGCAGGGGCAAACGGCAAAGGCCTCTTTATTGATCGTCCCCGCCTCCCTGCTGGCCAACTGGGCCAACGAGATCGAAAAATTCTTCCCGGCCCTGCGAGTGCTGATCGCCCATCCCGATTTCCACCGCCCCCGGGCGGTACCCCATCCCACCGCCGAGGAGCTGGAGCGACTCGACCTGGTGATCACCACCTACACCCTGGGCCAGAAATATGGCTGGCTGAAGGAGTATCACTGGCGGCTGCTGGTTTTGGACGAGGCCCAGGCGATCAAGAATCCGGCCACCGGCCAGACCCGGGCGGTGAAGAAAATCGCCGCCGACCAGCGCCTGGCCCTGACCGGCACCCCCATCGAGAACCGCCTGGGCGATCTCTGGTCGCTCTTTGATTTTCTCAACCCCGGCCTGCTGGGCAGCCCCAAGGAGTTCGCCGCCCTCAGCAAAAAGATGGCGGCCAATTCCGGCGGTTACGGGCACCTGCGCCAACTGATCGCCCCCTTTATCCTCCGCCGGATGAAGAGCGACCGGTCGATCATCAGCGACCTGCCCGACAAGGTGGAGATGAAAAGCTGGGCCGAGTTGAGCAAAAAGCAGGTGGTGCTCTACCGGGGTCTGCTGGCGGAGCTGGAGGAGAACCTGGCCGCCGCCGAGGGCATCCAGCGGCGGGGGTTGATCCTGGCGGCTTTAAGCAAATTCAAGCAGCTCTGCAACCATCCCGACCACTACCTGGGTAACGGCGGCGGCTTTGCCGAGCCGGAGAGCGGCAAGTTCGCCCGGTTGCGGGAGATCTGCGAAACCATCGCCGCCAAGCGGGAAAAGGTTTTGATCTTCACCCAGTTCCGGGAGCTGACCGAACCGCTGAGCCATTTTCTGGCCGCAATCTTCGGCCGCCCCGGCCTGCTCCTCCACGGCGGCACCGCGGTGGGCAAACGCCGGCAACTGGTGGAGTCCTTTCAGAACGAAAACGACTACATCCCCTTTATGGTGCTGTCGTTGAAGGCGGGCGGGGTGGGCCTCAACCTCACCGAGGCCAACCATGTGATTCACTTTGACCGCTGGTGGAACCCGGCGGTGGAGAACCAGGCCACCGACCGGGCCTTCCGCATCGGCCAGCGGCGCAAGGTGCTGGTTCATAAATTGATCACCCGGGGCACCATCGAGGAGAAGATCGACGCCATGCTGACGGAGAAGGCCAAGCTGGCGGCCGAAATCATCCCCGACAGCGGCGAAAAGTGGCTGACCGAACTGCCCACCACCGAACTGCTTGAACTCTTCAGCCTGCAACGGTAGATTCCAGGCTGGCGATCACGACCGAACCATAAAACCTGCCCAGAGGAGCCAAACCACTGCCATGAGTCGTTCCCGCTATTACAACGGTTTCCCCCGTTACGTTCCGGTGGCCGAAAAGGAGGCCAAGGCGGCGGCCGGCCTGGAGCGACTGCGCAAGAGCCGGCCGGATCTGCAACCGGTGATCCTGCCCGGCAAAACCCTGGCCCGAACCTGGTGGGGCAAGGGCTGGAACAGCAATCTGGAGCGTTATGCCGACTACAGCAACCGGATCGGCCGGGGCCGGGCCTACCTGCGCCACGGGGCGGTGCTTGATCTGGTGATCGAGGCCGGGGAGATCCGCAGCCTGGTTCAGGGTTCACGGCGCAAACCCTACGAGGTGGTGGTGGCCATCAAGCCCATCAAGGCCGGCCGGTGGGCGGCGCTCAAGAAGCAGTGCCGGGGGATGATCGAAGCCCTGCCCGACCTGCTGGCCGGCCGCTTCCCCGCCGAGCTGGCCGGAATCTTCATGGCCCCGGGCAGCGGACTTTTTCCGGCCCCGGCCGAGATCGGCTTCCACTGCTCCTGCCCGGACTGGGCCTCGATGTGCAAACATGTCGCCGCCACCCTCTACGGAATCGGCGCCCGCCTGGACGAGGAGCCGGCCCTCTTCTTCAAACTGCGCCAGGTGGAGATGGCCGAATTGATCAGCGGCGCGATTGAGGAGAGCAGCAGCCGGCTTTTGGCCCGAAGCGCCCGGAAGAGTCACCGGGTGATGGAGGGTGGCGACCTGGGCGAGCTCTTCGGCATCGAACTGGCCGAGCCGGTTGCGCCCCCGGCCGCATCGCCCGCCGCCGCCCCGAACCGGGAAACCGCCCCGCCGCCGCCGGCAAAGAGCAAGTCGAGCAAAACGGCCAAAGCCACTCGGCGCTCCCCCGCCGCCTCGCCCCGAACCCGCGCCGTCAAATCCGTTGGCAAGCCGACTGCCAAAGCCACCACCAAAGCCACCGGTAAACT
>JBLRWU010000132.1:0-3908 GCA_047921155.1 Desulfurivibrio sp. | reverse complement strand
CTATTTTGCTCTCTTCGCGCAGCTTAACCACAATCGTCAATCCGGGCCAGGAGAATTACGCCATGAGCAAAACCGAAGAGAATCTGTGGGCCGCTTTTGCCGGGGAATCCCAGGCTAATCGTAAATACCTGGCCTTTGCCAAAAAAGCCGAGAAAGATGGCCATCCCCAGGTGGCCAGGCTGTTCCGGGCCGCCGCCCACGCCGAAACCGTCCATGCCCACGCCCATCTGCGGGCATTAAAGGCGATCGGCGACACCAAAGAGAACCTGCGGGCGGCCATGGAGGGGGAGCTGCACGAGTTTGAAGTGATGTATCCTCCGATGATCGAGGTTGCCAGGGCCGAGGGCAACAAGGCGGCGGAGATGTCATTCAGTCATGCTCATCAGGTGGAGAAGACCCACGCCGAGCTGTATCGCAATGCCATGGAAAATCTGGACAATTTGCCCGAGGCCGACTATTACGTCTGCGAAGTTTGTGGACACACCGAGGCCGGAGCGGCAGCGCCGGAAAAGTGTCGGGTCTGCGGCGCCAACAGCCGGGCCTTTACCAAGGTTGATTGACTTAACCTGTAACCGTTGATTTGAGGAAACCTGATTATGCAGAAAGTTATCCGGATCGGCACCCGCGCCAGCTTGCTGGCCCTGACCCAGTCCAATTGGATCAAGGGTTTGATCGAGGCCCAATACCCCGACTGCAGCGTGGAGTTGGTTAAAATTATCACCAAGGGTGACAAGATCGTTGATGTCCCATTGGCCATGGTGGGCGGCAAGGGGCTGTTCGTTAAAGAGATTGAGGAGGCGATGCTGCGCCACGAGGTAGATATTGCCGTCCACAGCATGAAGGATGTGCCCGCTGAAATGCCCGAGGGACTGCATATCGGGATTATCACCAAGCGGGAAAACCCTCATGACGCCTTTATCTCCAACCAATACCAAACCCTGGCCGCCATGCCGGCGGGGGCCAAAATCGGCACCAGCAGCCTGCGCCGCAAGGCCCAACTGGCCCACCTGCGCTCCGACCTCAAGATCGAGGATCTGCGCGGCAACTTGGACACCCGGCTGCGCAAACTTGACGAGGGCAACTACGACGCGATCATTCTCGCCGCCGCCGGTCTGAACCGGTTGCAGCTTTCCCAGCGGGCCACCTTCTGCTTCAAGGCCGAGGAGATGTTGCCGGCGGTGGCCCAGGGGGCGGTGGGCATCGAGTTGCGGGAGGCCGATGCCGAGCTGCTGGAGATGCTCTCCTTCATGGATCACCGGGAGACCATGCTGGCGGTGCTGGCCGAACGTACTTATCTCAAACGCCTGGAGGGCGGTTGTCAGGTCCCCCTGGCCGGTTTTGCCACCATCAGCGGCGAGACCCTGACCATGACCGGGCTGGTCTCCCCCCTGGACGGCAGCCGTTTGGTCAAGGTGGTAAAGAGCGGCCCCGCGGTCGATGCGGCCGCCATCGGCTTGGAGGTTGCTGAGGAACTGCTGGCTGCCGGCGGCCGGGAGATCCTGGAAGCGGTTTATGGCTCCAGCCTTGAGTAAACCCATGGCGATGAAAAAAGGCAAAGTTTACCTGATCGGGGCCGGCCCCGGCGATCCGGAGCTTATCACCGTCAAGGGGCGCCGTCTGCTGGGCCGGGCCGAGGTGGTGGTTTATGATTATCTGGCCAACAAAAAGCTGCTGGCCCATGTGCCGGAATCGGCCCTGCTGATCTATGCCGGCAAGAAGGGCGGCAGTCAGCATACCCATACCCAGACCGAGATCAACCAGATGCTGGTGGATCACGCCCTGGCCGGCAAAACCGTGGTCCGGCTCAAGGGGGGAGATCCCTTCATCTTCGGCCGGGGCGGTGAAGAGATCGAGGAGCTGGCCAGTTACGGGGTCTCCTTCGAGGTGGTGCCCGGGGTTACCTCCGCCACCGCCGCCGCCACCTACGCCGGAGTGCCCATCACCCACCGCCGCTTCACCTCCTCGGTGGCCTTCGTCACCGGCCACGAAGATCCGGACAAGAAGGAGAGCCGGATCGCCTGGGACAAGCTGGCCACCGGCGTTGGCACCATTGTTTTCTATATGGGGATCAAAAATTTACCCCATATCACCGAAAACCTGGTCCGCCATGGGCGCGATCCCCAAACCCCGGTGGCGGTGGTCCGCTGGGCCTCCACCCCCCAACAGCGATCGGTGGTGGGCACCCTGGCCGATATTGCCGGGGTGGTCAAAGAGGCTGGGATCACCCCGCCGGCCCTGGTGGTGGTGGGAGAGGTGGTCAGCCTGCGGGACACCATCAACTGGTACGAGCAGCGGCCGCTGTTTAACAAACGGGTTCTGGTGACCCGCAGCCGCGACCAGGCCAGTGATCTGGTGGAGCAGCTGGAGGATCTGGGCGCCGCCTGTCTGGAGGGGGCGACCATCGCCCTGGCGGAGCCCGAGGATTGGCAGCCGCTGGACCAGGCCCTGGCCGGAGTTGCCGCTTATCAGTGGTTGCTCTTTACCAGTCCCAACGCGGTACGTTTTTTCTTTAAGCGCCTGGCCGACCTCGGCCTGGACAGCCGCAGCCTCAAGGGGCCCGGGATCGCGGTGGTGGGCAGCGCCACCGCCGACAGTCTGCTGGCCCACGGGGTCCGGGCCGATCTGCTGCCCGATCAGTTCACCGCCGAGGGCCTGGCCGCCGCCCTGTTGGCCCGGGGAGTGGCGGGACAAAAGATTCTGCTGCCCCGGGCGCTCAAGGCTCGCGATGTTTTGCCCGAGAGCCTGGGCCAGGCCGGAGCTCAAGTGGATATCGTGCCGGTTTACCGCAATATCCGCCCCCCCATGGAGGAGGAGATTCGCCAGGCCCTGGAGCGGCATGAGATCGATCTGATCACCTTTACCAGCTCCTCCACGGTGAGCAACTTCATCGATTTGTTGGGTCTTGAGGGGGAAAAGTTGCTCGAACTGCTGGCCGGAATCAGAATCGCGGCCATCGGCCCGATCACCGCCGCCACTGCCGTTAAGGCCGGGCTGACGGTGGATATCCAGCCGGCCATTCACACCATCCCGGCCCTGGTGGAAGCCATCGCCGAATATTTCGCCCACCCCGCCGCCCCGGTTTGATCCAAGTCAAGGCGGCAGCTTGTTTCAGGTGTTATCATGAAGAAAAACCAAGGAGGTAACACCATGAAAAAAGTATCTTTGAACGAAACCAACCAGTACGACGACAAGAGTTTCAAGCGTTTTCTGCTCCACGATTCCCCCTATTTCCGAGTACTCAACTTCAACCTCAAGGCCGGGCAGGTTTTTCCGGTCCACTCCCATCCCGCCGAGGGGCAGCTCACCATCCAGGTAGTTGCCGGCAGCGGTGAATTTCTCGGGGCCGATGGGAGCAGCATGCCCGCCGAAACCGGTGATATGCTGGTCAGTGAGATCAGTGAGCCCCACGGGGTAAAGGCCACCACCGATCTGCGGATTCTGGTGACCATCGCCCCGCCGTTCTAGCGGAACCATCCATGGCGCACGGGTCGGAGGAGAAAGGGCGGTTCGACTTTTCCAACAGCTATGCCCGCCTGCCGGAGCGTTTTTTTGCCCGGCTGGCGCCCACCCCGGTGGCTACCCCCCAACTGCTTGAGCTTAACCGGCCGCTCTCTGTTGAGCTGGGACTGGACCCGGAGTGGTTGGGTTCCGACCGGGGAGTGGCCGTATTAGCCGGCAACTGCTTGCCGCCGGGCGCCGAACCTTTGGCCATGGCCTATGCCGGGCACCAGTTCGGGGCCTGGGTGCCGCAACTGGGGGACGGCCGGGCCATTCTCCTGGGGGAGCTTATCGGCCGGGACGGGCTGCGCCGGGATATTCAGCTCAAGGGGGCTGGGCCAACCCCGTTTTCACGCGGGGGTGATGGCCGGGCGGCCCTGGGCCCGGTTTTGCGGGAATATCTGGTCAGT
>JBLRWU010000131.1:0-3930 GCA_047921155.1 Desulfurivibrio sp. | reverse complement strand
TGAGCTGTTTCTGCGCCGCTCCAACCACAACTCTGAAATGTGCATGGATTGTCACCAGGATTACGACACCGGTCCCGCCACGGGGCGGCATTCGGTGGGCGAGAAGGTGGAAAAGGGTTTCCCCGCCAGGTTGAAGGGGATGAGACTGCGGCCGGCCAAGGGCACCGACGAGGTAATCTGCAACTCCTGTCACAACGTCCATGGGGCGCGGCAGGAAAATCTGCTGCCGGTGGCAGCCGGGATGGCCAACTTCTGCGGCCAGTGCCACGAGGAGCAGAATATCCGGCGTCCCGGTGGCGGAGCCTTTCTGGCCCACACCATGGATGTGCCCTTCGAGGATGCCCAGGCCTCCCCGGAGCTGCTGGAGGCCGGGGCCCGGCTGGAGGATGAGAAGCTGACCTGCTTCTCCTGCCACAGCGTGCACCAGGGCCAGGATGAGGAGGTACTGCTGGTCCAGGCCGATACCATGGAGTCCTTGCTTTGCCTCTCCTGTCACGACAATAAACGGGTTATCGAAGATACTCCCCACAACCTGCTGATCACCGACGAGGATTTGCAGATCAAAAATCTGGACAAGCGCCACGTTCGCGATGCCGGCCTCTGTGGGATCTGTCATGGGGCCCACGGCTGGCAACAGGAGATGCGGGTCGGCGAGGACCCGGCGGTTGAGGCCTGCAACACCTGTCACGGGCAGGGCCGGAACCGGCTGGAGATGGAGTTGAAAGGCCCCTACAGCCATAGCGTCGGGGTTGATCTGAGTGCGGCCAGTCCCAAAGAAGAGATGGTGCTGCCCCTGTTCAATCACGACTTCACCCCCGGCGAGAAGATCTACTGCGCCACCTGCCACGACTCCCATCAGTCCCTGGGCCAGGTGTACGGAGCCCCCGGCGGTCGCGATGAGCGGGGCCTGATCTCCACCCGTTTTCTGCGGATCGAGGAGTACACCGAGCTGTGCGCCCAGTGCCACGGCGAGCAGATGGTGGTGGAGGGAGCCAACCACGATCCCCGTCTTTTTGAACTGGAATATCGCAATATCCGCGGGGATGAGCCGGGCATGAGCGGGGCCTGCGGGGCCTGCCACCTGCTGCACGAGGGCCCGGAGCCGGTGGGCTTTGCCGTGGCCCCTCCGGACGTGGAATACCCCGAGGAGATCAGTCGTAATCGCGAAAATTTTTACTGTCTGGCCTGTCACGAGGTTGATCGGGTGGGTCGGGAAAAACTGGTCGGCGAGATCAGCCATCCCCTGGGAGTCAAACCCGATGCCCATGAGAGCAGCGCCGAACTGGCCGAACAGGAGCTAACCTGTCTCTCCTGCCACAATGTTCACCGCTGGGCGCCGGATCAGACCGGGCCCGGGCCGGGGCGCCTGCAGGAAGGCGATTTGAGCAGCAGCTTCCTGCTGGTGGACAACCAGCGCGGAGATTTGTGCGCCGAATGCCACCGAACCCCGGCCCTGGTCATCGACAGCGACCACGACCTTTCCGGTCATGCCCGCCGGGCGATGGAGATGGGGGTTTGCGAACAGTGCCACACTCCCCACAACGCCCACGGCGATCGCCTCTGGGCCCGGGAGCTGGCCGGAGTGTTGCCCGCCGAGCGGGAAGATAATCGCCTCTGCCTGGATTGCCATCGGGATGGAGAGCCCGGCGAGGATTCACGGGTGAGCCTCTACCGTCATCCGGAAAGTCTGCTGTTCAGTGATTCCGCCATCCTGGCCCGCCTGACCCCAGCAGAGCTGGAGGAGTTGACGGTGGAGGAGCGCCGGTTCGTCTGCGGCACCTGCCATGATCCCCACGTCTGGAGCCGGCAGTTGCTGGTTCGGGGTGAAGACGTCGACGTCGTTACCTCTCCCCAGGCGTCTTTTCTCAGGCAGGGGGATCCGGCCGCGACTTTTTGTGTCGATTGCCATGGCGTTGAGGTGCGGACCAAATATCTCTTCTATCACGAGGAGAAGGTGCGCATCGAGGAGAAGCAAAGCCCCTACTATGCCATCGATCCCGTTGGGTCTCTGCGGGAGATGTTGCAGAAATTCCGAGGTAAATAGCTTGGTTACAGAGGGTAGCGATGAATAGCTGGCAAAGAGTGCCGCTCGCGGCGGCCATCATAGCGATAAGCCTGGGGCTGGGCGCCTGCGGCGGCAGCAGTTCCCCGGCTACGGACAGCTATCAGCCCTTGGGCGACGGCACTCCTCCCCGGTTGCTCTCATCCGCTGCCCATGCCGACGGCTTGGGTTGGGGCCGGCGCGACTGTTTCAGCTGTCACCCTATGAGCAAACTTGAGAACGCCCATGCCCGGGTGCCCAGGATCCGGGTCAGCCTGGAAAATCTGGCCGCCACCATCGGCAGCGAGGCCCAGCGATCCTGCCTGGCCTGTCACGACACCAATGGTCTGGATTCCGCGGGCCTGCGGGAGTGCCTGATTTGTCACGGCTCCGAAGCCATCATCCCCGGAGCCGGGATGTTCGGCGGCCAACACGCCCATACCATAACCAACCCCGGCGGCCCTGCCCTGGGTGATGCCGACTGCGTGATCTGCCATAATCGTTCCGACATGAATGGAGTTTTTGAGTTGAATGTTGATTTAAGCAGCTTTGCCGGGGCGGCTTACGGGTCGATCAACGATTTCTGCCTGGCCTGTCATGACTTTGATGGGGCCACCCTGGATGGAATCGAGGTGATTCTGCCGCCCCCCTTACGCTTCCCCGAGCCCCAGGGCCCGCAGTTCGGCGATCTGCGCCAGACCTTCCTGGGGATTGGAACCACGGAGGAACGGCGGGCGACGGCCGATATTCATGGCTTCAGGGCCGGCAGCAACCCGGAGGACAAGCCGCCGGTCAGTGGTGAACCCAACAGCTACCGGCCCGGCTATGGCGTCGATATGATGCTGGCCTGCACCGACTGCCACCTTGTTCATTCCTCCGCCAACCACTACCTGATCACCAACACCGGGGCCAGTGCCAGCCAACTGGCGGCCGACGACCCCACCCGCAACGCCGGGGTCGCGGTGAGCGAGCGCAATTTCGAACAGCTTTGCGCCGTTTGTCACACCAATCCGGCCGGCCCCGATCTTGGGAACGGGCTGCGAGGTTCACTGCACGGCGCCGGTTATCCGGGCGACTGTGTCAGTTGCCATTATCATGGCGCCGGCTACATCGAACCCGACCGATTTTAAGCGACCACCGATCATTCGGCGGCGGCGGGGCCGGGCGGACCGTCGACTATTACAAAGATCAGGGGATCGATGAAAAGAGAATGTATATCCTTCAGGATGGCCTCAAGAAGTGGCCCCATCAAAAGGTGCCCAAGTCCTGAGCTTGATGGATTCCCGCAATAGTAAAAAAAATGCCCTGGCCCTGCCGGGCTTCCTGCCCCTGGCGGTAAGAAAGCTGCTAAACTATTATCGCGTCCGGAGCACAAAACCGGAGGAGCCGCCAGCCGGCGGGGTGGTCGCGGCAGGGGAGGGAGAGGAAAATCTTCGGGACCAAGCCCAAGCCCTGGTCTCGGGTTGTACCGCCTGTGGGGCCTGCGCGGTTCGTTGCCTCTTTCTTAAGCGAGCCGGGCTGCCCGGTGAGATCGCTGCCGCTTTTTTAGCCGGGAAAAGCTTGGCTGACCCTTTTGCCTGCAGCTTATGCAACCTCTGCACCGCGGGCTGTCCGGAAAAACTGGAGCCCGGCGATTTTTTCCTGGCCCTGCGTCGCCGGATCGCTGATCAGCAGCAGTGGGACAGTCGCCCCTATAAGAGGATTCTCAGTTACGAGCGGCTGGGAGGCTCGACCCTTTTCAGCGCTGAATATCTCCCCCCCTCCTGCCGAACCGTCTTTTTCCCCGGCTGTACCCTGCCGGGGACCAGACCGACAAGCACCTGGCAACTGTTTCGCCGTTTGCAGGCCGAAATTCCCGCTCTGGGCATGGTCTTGAACTGTTGCCACAA
>JBLRWU010000130.1:0-4008 GCA_047921155.1 Desulfurivibrio sp. | reverse complement strand
CGCTCCCACCCCATCACCCACCTCACCCCATTGCCAGCATCGCCGTTGGCCAGCAAAAAAGCAGGACGACTACTTTATGAGCACCAGGATCACCATCGACCCGATGAGCCGGGTGGAAGGACATCTCAAGATTGAAACCCGGGTGGAAGACGGGGTGATCGCCGAGGCCCGGGTGGCCGGTTTACTTTTTCGGGGGCTGGAAAAGGCCCTGATCGGCTACGACGCCCGGGTGGCGCAGCATGTCACCCAGCGGGTCTGCGGGGTCTGCCCCTACGCCCATGCCGAGGCCGCCGCCCTGGCCCTGGAAGACGCCATGAATTTCCGGCCCAACGGCAACGGCCAACTGCTGCGCAATCTGATCACCGGGGCCTATATGGTCCACGATTCGCTGCTGCACTTTTATCAGCTCAGCGCGCTTGATTTTATCAATATCGAGGCGGTGCTGACTTATAAAGGTGCCGATCCGGTGTTGGGCACGGTCCGCGACTGGGTACGGGCGGAACTTGACTCGACTCGCATCTTTCCCGGCTCCCCCTTCCTGCCCCGCTACCGGTCGGACGACCAATTGGGGGACGAGGCCGACAGCCTGCTGCTGGTCCGCCACTATTTTTCCTCTTTTTCCGTGCTGGCCGAGTTGCAGAAAATGGTGGCCATCTTCGGCGGCAAGGCCCCCCATCCGGTGGCCATCGCGGCCGGCGGAGTCACCACCCGGCCCACCCTGGACCTGCTGGCCCGTTACCGCACCATGTTGCAGCGGGCGGAGGATTTCGTCACCAATCACTACCGCCAGGACATCTTCCGCGTCTGCCGGGCCTTTCCCCACTATTTTCAGGAAGGCAAGGGCTACGGCAACCTGCTCTCCTTCCCGTTCCTGCCCGAGGCCGATGGCGAAAACCATCTCTTTGTCGGCGGCGCCAGGCTGGCCGGCGAATTACAAAAGCTGGAGCTGGCGGCCATTCGCGAGGATCACACCTACGCTTTTTTCCATCAGGAAGCCGATACCCCGCTGTCGCCCCTGGCCACCAAGGGGCTTCAGCCCCTGAACCGGCAGGAGTTTCAACGCGAAGAACAAAAGGAGAACGGCAAATACAGTTGGAGCCGGGCCCCCCGTTACCACGGCGAAGTGATGGAAGTGGGCGCGGTGGCGCGGATCGTCAACACCCGCCTGCATGGCGGCAACCGCCGGCTCAACGAACTGGTGGAACGGACCAACCGGGAGCTTGGCCTCACCCTGGCCGATTACAACTCGGTGTTGGGACGCCACCTCTGTCGTTACCTGTCAACGGTGCTGATCATCGACCGGCTCAAGCGGCAGGTGGATGAGGTCAAAGATGGTGAGTTGGGCTTTGAAGAAAGGGAAATACCGCGCAACGCCCGGGGGGTGGGGATCACCGAGGCCTCCCGAGGCGCTTTGGGCCACTGGCTGGAAACCGACGGTTCGGGCCTGATCAAGAATTACGAAATGGTGGTACCATCCACCTGGAATTTCAGCCCCCGGGATGCCCAAGGCAAACCCGGGGCGGTGGAACAAATGCTGCTGGGCACCACGATCAGCAACCCGGAACAACCGCTGGAGGCGGCGCGGATTGCCCGGTCGGTTGATCCGTGCATAGCCTGTTCCGTCCACTAGGCAAACAACCAGTTGCACCATTCATGCTTCGCGTCATGCTTTGTGGGGGTCATTGATGCATCTGTGTAACCGGCGGGAATTTCTGCGCAATATTTACCGGGTGGTGTTGGCCGCCGGGGCCGCCCCGCTGCTTTCCTTTGATGAGTTGCTGGCCGCTGAAAACGGGGAGCAATCCTGGTCGCGGCCCAACCTGGTCTGGCTCCAGGGTTCCTCCTGTTCGGGGTGCTCCATCTCGCTGCTCAATACCGAACAGCTAACCGTGCTGGATCTGCTCACCCGCTTCAGCCGGTTGCTTTACCACCCCAATCTGGCCCATGCCACCGGTTACCAGGTGGGGGAACTGCTGGCCGAACTGGCCGCCGGTAACGAACCTTATATTTTTGTTATGGAAGGCGGTATTCCCGTCGGCATGCCTCATGCCTGCATGCTGGCCGACCAACCCCTGGCAGAGTGGGTCGAGCTGCTGGCGGCGGGGGCCACCGCCTGCATCGCCGCCGGCACCTGCGCCGTTTCCGGCGGGGTGGCCGCCATGCCCGGTACTCTCACCGGGGTGGTATCTTTGGCCGACCACCTGGCCACGAGCGGCATCACCACCCCGCTGATCAACCTGCCCGCCTGCCCCATGAAACCGGAGCATATGATCTACACTCTGCTGCACTTCAGCCGCCGGCAAAGCCTGCCGGCACTGGACGGTCGACAGCGGCCCCGGCGGTTCTTCGCCCATACCGTCCACCAGCGCTGCCCCCGCTACGCCGCCTTCCAGGAGCTTGATTTCGCCCGCCATATCGGAGAAGATGGCTGTCTGCTGGAACTGGGCTGCCAGGGCCCGGTCACTTACAACGACTGCCCGACCATCGGCTACAACGGCAACAGCAACTACTGCCTGCGGGCCGGGCACCCCTGTATCGGCTGCGCCGGCGAACTCTTTCCCCGGCCGGTGCTTTTTCATTTACACGGTGACCCCAGGGTCAAGGATGGGCTGCTGCAGCAAAACACCCTTGCCACGCCCCGGACAGCCGAGGAAGAGAGCAAATGATGGCCACCGGCGACCCCGCAAACACCATCTCGACCACCGCAGGTGCGCCACCAGCCCGACGGCGCTGGCTCAAAAGCCTCGGCCCGGAACAGGTGCGCTCCCGTTTTATGCTCACGGTCCTGGTCTGCCTGTTGCTTATTTCCCTGCCGGCGGTACTGCTTTTCCACCATTACCAACTGCGGACCACCGACGCCATGATCCGGGACCAGGGCCATGGCGTGCTGGAGAACTATATCACCCAGACCCGTGATTCCATCGAGAAGGGCCAGCGCAAATCCTTTGCCCTGGTCATGGACAACATCGCCCAGTTGGAAGGCGTTATCGAGACCACCGTTTATGATCGCGACGGCCTGATGAATTACCGTTCCGGCACGGTCACCGTGGGTATTCCCTTTGTCCACGACGAGCAGGGCAACTTTGTCAATCCCAACGCGAAACTCTACCAACAGACCGCCGGCATGTATCTGCGGGAAGACTGGCATCTGGTGGATCGCATCGACTCCCCCCGAGGTCTGGCGCACCGGCAACAGGTGGCGGGACGCCCCTGCGCCGACTGCCATTTCATGCTGGATGAGACCCTGCAATTCGACCACCGGGGGCGGGTCGAAGCCACGGCCGGCGACACCGCCCGCTTTTACGAAAAAGTGCCGGTGGAAAGCCGGTGCATGGTCTGCCACACCCACTGGCGAGTAGGCGAACTGGCCGGGGTGCTGGCGGTGAGCATGGACAAAAGCTCCTTTCTGGCCCAGGCCCATGAAAACACCCGGCGGCTCATCTACTTTCTGCTGATCAACGGAGCCGTGGTGCTGGCGGTGACCTTCCTGGTGGCCACCATGTACCGCCATATCCTCCTTACCCGGCGGGAGTTGGCGGCTAAAAGCGGCCGCCTGGCCGGGCTGCTGGACAACTCCGGCCAGGGCTTTCTCTCTTTCGGCCCCGACCTGCGGGCGGAGGCGGAATCCAGTCGGGAATGCCGCACCATGCTGGATACGGAGCCGGCCGGCCGCAACATCGCCGAGCTTTTCCAGCCCGACAACCCGGCTGAGGCAAAGCGTCTGGCCGCCAACCTCCAGCGCATTTTTACCACCGAAGACGATTTCAAGCGCGACACCCTGCTTACCCTGCTGCCCGGCCGCTTCGCCTTCAACGGCCGCCAGTTGGAAATCGCCTACCGCTTGATCAACCCCAAGCTGATAATGCTGATCATCACCGACATCACCGAAAAGTTGCGCCTGGAAGCGCAAGTGGCCGAAGAGCAGACCCGGTTGCGGCTGATCGTCACCGCCGCCACCGAATCGGCGGAACTCTTTGAAGTACTGGATGACTACCGCAAATTCGGCCG
>JBLRWU010000129.1:0-4038 GCA_047921155.1 Desulfurivibrio sp. | reverse complement strand
TAAGCAGCCAAGCGCCGCGTACCCCGTGTACGTAAGCTTGGCTGATCGCCCGAAGGTGGGGTGCTGCTGAACGTTTACACATTGCTTAATCCGGCCGCCGATCACGGCGCCCGGCGATCCAAGCGGATGGACAGATCATGGCGGACGAAAAAGAGAAAAACGATTTCGGCGATATCGACGATTGGCTGGCCGATCTGGATGACGATTCCAAGGGCGGTTCGGAGGCTGTCGCCCCGGCT
The DNA here is from genome assembly GCA_047921155.1 of Desulfurivibrio sp. Classification (GTDB taxonomy): domain Bacteria; phylum Desulfobacterota; class Desulfobulbia; order Desulfobulbales; family Desulfurivibrionaceae; genus Desulfurivibrio. Next base: position 3,799 of record JBLRWU010000129.1, on the reverse strand, counting down.
GCTCTGGATGCCGGGGGGGAGTTGGACCAGTCGGATATCGACCAGCTGCTGGGCGGGGCTGGGAACGATGATCAACCGGCAGCCGCAGGTGGCGAATCGGCGGAGTTGGAGCAGTCCGATATCGACTCCCTTTTCAACGAAGCACCCCGGTCCGCCACGGAGGAGCAAGAGGGGGCGGAGATTGCCGCCGCTGAAGACGACTTTGTCGGCCTTGATCAATCCGATCTGGACGATCTGCTGGGGGAGGGCGATGAGCCCCCGGCCGCCGAGCCCGCACCCGTCGTAAGCGCTGAGGCGGAGGCTGGCACCCGGGAGGATTTCGCCGCCCCGGAAGCCACCCCCATGGCGGCGGCCCCGCAACCCTCCTCGCCGGAAAACAAGGATGAGTTCGGCTTTGACGGTGATGACTTTGATATCGATGGCTTCGATTTCAACGACTCCATCCCCGATATTCCCGATGAGAGCATCCTGACCGCAGCCAAGGGACAGGAGCAATTCGCAGACAGTAGCGATATTTTTGCCGACCTCCCGGAAGAGGGTGCGGCGGGCGACGCTGGCGATCAATTCGCCTCGGAGGATGAAAAGGAGCGCCAGCCGTTCCTGGCCTTTCTGCCCCTCTCCCTGGCCTCCCTCTCCGCCTCGCGGAAGAGCACGATTGGGGCTGGCCTGCTTTCCCTGCTGCTGCTGATCGGCGGCTTCTACTATTTCCTGGGGCGGCAGCCCGTGGGCGAGCAGGCCATCACGTCGCAGGTGCGTGAGCAGATGGTCCAGGTTCTGGAGCCGGAGCCCGTCGACCCCATGATCCCCCCCACCGCCCGCGATGATCGTTATCGGATGGAGGAGGATGGCGCCGTCTCCATGCAGTTGATCGGCAGATCCCCCGACGGTGGCCCCCTGGCTTACGAGATCCTGACTCCGCCCCGCTACGGCCGCCTCTCCGGCGAGCCCCCCATGGTGACCTATCTGCCCAACCAGGATTTCCCCGGGGAAGACAGCTTTGTTTACCGGGTCAGCGACGGTCTGCTGGTCAGCGACCCGGCCCGGGTGGAGATCTTTGGCAGCGGGGCGCAGATGGAGGCGGAAGCTCCGGCGGAGCCGACGGAGGTGGTGGAGGTGTTCCACCTGACCCCCGAGTACCCCCTGGTGCGGGCTCGTGACCTGACCCTGCAGATCCTCAGCACCGAGCCGCTGTTGATCGATTGGGCCGAGATCTGGCGGCGGGACAATGCCGCCCCCTTCTCCCCGCGGGTGCAGGTGGAGATTCTGGCACGTCGGATGCCGAGCGGTAATCTGGTGGCGCTGGGTCCCGCGGCCCACCGTTACGAGCCGGATCCCTATTTTGCCGGCGAAGAGAGCTTGAGTTTCCGTTTTAACCACGCCGGGGTTCGCTCCAAGCCCCGGCAGCTCACCCTGCAGGTGACAGCGGGTAATCCGCCGCCCAGCCTGCGCCTGCGGCCGCTGGCCGCCAACTATCCGGCGGGGGAGACGGTGCTGCTCGACGCCGGCGGCACCTTGGCGCTCCGGCCGTCGGAACTGCGTTTTGTGTGGCAACAGCTGAGCGGAACGGAGGTGTTGCTGGAGTCCCTGGCCGACAACAATGCGGTGGTTCGCTTTGTCGCTCCCTCCGACTTCAGCATCCTGGATACTCCCAAGGTGGTGCTGCAGGTGACCGCCATTGATCCCGGCGGCCGGCGAGATTCGCAGATCGTGGAGATTCTGACCCCTTCCCGCCGCCAGAGCGCCCTGTGGCCGCGTGGCGGGGTTGGCGGCGCGGGTCTCTAACGGCCCACCACGGTTCTACGGCTGCTAAGCCAGGGCCGCCTTCAGGTCGCCGATGGCCCGGGCGTAGTCAGCCTGGCCGAAGATGGCCGAGCCGGCCACGAAGATATCGACTCCCGCCTCCCGGATCGCCTTGATGGTGTCGGGGGCGACCCCGCCATCCACTTCGATCTCGGTGGCCAGTCCGCGCTCCTCGATCATCTGCTTTAATTCCCGGATTTTTTGCAGGGCGGAAGGGATAAAGGATTGGCCGCCGAAGCCCGGATTGACGCTCATCAGCATCACCAGATCGACCTCCGCCAGCAGATAATCCAGGGTGGCCAGCGGGGTGGCCGGATTGAGGACCAGCCCGGCCCTTTTGCCCAAGTCCTTGATCTGGTGGACGGTGCGGTGCAGATGATAGCCGGTTTCGACATGGACGGTGATCCAGTCGGCTCCGGCCCTGGCGAAGGCTTCCACATAACGCTCCGGGTTTTCCACCATCAGATGGACATCCAGGGGCAGGTCGGTGATTTTGCGCACCGCATCCACCACCAAAGGGCCGATGGTGATGTTGGGCACAAAGTGGCCATCCATCACATCAACATGGATAATATCGGCTCCGGCGGCGGCCACCGCCCTGATCTCCTCGCCCAGGCGGGCAAAGTCGGCGGAGAGGATCGACGGCGCGAACAGCGGCGGTTTCCGGTTGGTTTGCTCAGGCATTTTCTCTTTTCCTCTATTCGGTGGCCGGTTTCTCTGGTTCCCCGCCCTCTTCCTCTGCGCCCGGGGCCTGCTCGGCGCCGGAATTTCCCACGGTGATCATCACATAGCGTTCCGCTTGCAGGTAGCGGCGCGCCGCCTCCTGCACCTGTTCCGGAGTGACCGCGTCCAGGTAGGCCGGGTAGCGTTGGGCGAAATCAAGCCCCAAACCGTAGGTTTCGTTCAGGGCCATCTCCATGGCCCGGGCCCCGTTGCTCTGCAGGCCCAGGCGGTAGTTCCCCACCAGGACGTTGCGGGCCCGGTCCATCTCCTCGGCGCTGATCGGTTCGTTGCGGACCCGGTAAAGCTGACCCCAGATCTCGGTGACCGCCTCCTCCCGGCGTTCGGGGCCGGTGCCGATATAGATGCCGAAGGCTCCGGTGTCGGTACCCAGCAGTGAGAAGGAGGAGAGGCTGTAGGCCAGGCTGCGGCGGTCGCGCAGTTCGGTGAACAGCCGGCCGCTCTGGCCGGAGAGTACCTGGTCCAGGATCTCCAGGGGGTAGCGATCGGGATGGTCCAGGGCGGTGCCGAGGAAGCCGAGGACGATATGGATCTGCTCCCGGTCGCGGCTGAGGCTGATGATCTCCGGCCGGGCCGGGGGTTCCGGGGGCAGCAGGCTCTCCTGCACTGGTCCGCTCTCCTCGGCCGGGGCCTGCCAGTGGCCGAAAAGTTGCTCCACCTGGAGCCGGACCCCTTCGGCATCCACATCGCCCACCACCGCCAGCACCAGCCGGTCGGGGCGGGCGTGCTGCCGGTAGATCTCCCGCAGGGTCTCCAGGCGCAGCCCTTTCAGGGAGGCGGCGCTGCCCAGGGTGTTCAGGGCGTAGGGGTGGCCGCGGAACAGGGCGCGGTTAAACTCGCGGAAGCCCACCGCCGGCAGGGAGTCCTCCTGGCGGCGCAGTTCGGCCTGCAGTTCGGCCCGGATCTTCTCCGCCTCCTCCGGGTCGAAGGCCGGGTCCATCAGCACGTCCCGGAGCAGGATCAGCCCCTGGTCGAAGAAACGGGCCAGGAAATCCCCTTTGACCCCAAAGGTGTTGCGGCCATTGAATCCTTCGATCTCTCCGGCCAGGTCGGCCACGGTGCGGGCCAGCTGGCGGGCGTCCAGCTCCCCGGCTCCCCGGGGCAGCAGTTCGGCCAGAAAGGCAAAGGCCCCGTTGGTAAGCGGTGTCTCCCCGCGCAGGCCGCCGGGAAACACCGCCCGCACCGCCACCGTCGGCACCTCCCGCTGTTCCCGGACCAGCAGGGTGATCCCGTTATCCAGTTGAAAACGGTGGGTGTG
>JBLRWU010000128.1:0-4161 GCA_047921155.1 Desulfurivibrio sp. | reverse complement strand
GCTAACGGCGCCCGATGTAGTTGCGCATCTCCCGGTTCAGGCGGATCAGGTGGGGAGAGGTTTTGATCCCTTCCGGGGCGGTTTCGCCGTTGAGATTGATCAGATGGAGGCGGCCCGGCCCGCCCCGGTACTGGTTGGCCAGGTCGATAACCGCTCCCGCCACTACCAGGCGGCCGTTTTGAACCCGGTCGCCGTAGCGTTCCAGGGCGCGGGCCACCTGATAATCAACGTTGGCCTCGACGGCCCGCAGGCGTGCGGCGGCCAGCGCTTCATCGTCGAAGGGGGGCCGGCCGGAGGGGGCGAGATGGCTCAGGGCCGGGTGGAGATGGTTGAGTTCGCGGCGGATCGCCTCCCCCAGATGATCGTAGCCCTCGGCAAACAGCCGAAGTGCCTCGCTGTCGGTGTTGCCGGTGATCAGCAGTACCGGGGCAAAGAGCTGGCGGATGCCGTAGTCGACGGCCCCGCTGGCCAGCTCCATCTGGTTGGCCAAGTTGCGCACCGTGTAGACGCCCCCCGGCTCTCCGTCCCAGACCTGTTTGGCCTGGATCCGGGCGTCGGGATCCGCCAGCCAGACCAGGTGGGGGGCTTCGCTTTGCTCCCGGCCGGGGGCGGTCTCGGTTGCCTCCCCCATCACCTGCAGGTTGGCGGCCATAATCCGGCCCAGCACCGAATAGGGTGGGACCCCGGCCCGGATTTTCGGCAGCGGCTCCATGGCAAACCCGCTCGCTACCGGGCAGAACAGGCTGATAATCAGCAGGATGGTGAAGATTCGGGTTCCGGCCACGGGGTTCCTCCTCGGGATGTTAGATGCCGATATGTGTCAGGCGGGTCGCCGCCGATTATCGGCGGGTATTTCCCTCATTAATCCAATTGGTTGACAACTCTACGCCCAAAAAAAGGAATTGTCAAACTGTTGTCCGTCTGAAATAACCCCCGGTCGCCTTGACAAGGCCATGCGACGTACTTAATGTTCCCGACGATTGCCGGTTTATCCGGCTGATTTTTTCATTTTATCGCTTAGATGGAGGGTGCTGTGTCGATTAAGGATGATGAACAGGGGCGCCGGGAGCAGAGCCCGGCGGCAGAGAGCGGTGACGGGTCCCAGGTGCCGGAGCAGGGTCCGAATCACGCCGGGGGCGGAGAGGGTGAAGACCTGCTCAGCCAGTTGAGTGTGGCCCACAGCGAGGCCCGTGATCTGGAAGACCGGATGCTGCGGCTGGCCGCTGAGTTTGAAAATTTTAAAAAACGGATCCGGCGGGAACGGGAATCCGATTTTAAATATGCCGAGGAAAACCTGCTCCGGGAGCTGTTGCCCACCGTGGACAATCTGGAGCGGGCCATCGAGCAGGGACGCGACAGCGCCGAGGCCTCCGCCCTGTTGGAAGGGGTGGAGATGACCTGCAGCGGGCTGCTGGCCACCCTGGAAAAATTCGGCCTCAAAGCGCTGGCAGGTAAGGGGGAAACCTTTGATCCCAATTACCACGAGGCCCTGGCCATGGAGCCGAGTGCCGAGGCTCCGGCCAATACCATTCTTAATGAGTTTCAGAAGGGTTATTTATATAAGGACCGGCTGCTGCGGGCCGCCAAGGTGGTGGTTTCCAGCGGTCCCCCCGAAACCAGGTAGTTTAAGTTAATTTGCGACCGTAAAACTGTTTTTGCGAATCTATTCTAAGGAGATTTGAACATGGGTAAGATAATCGGAATTGACCTGGGAACCACCAATTCCTGCGTGGCGATCATGGAGGGCGGCGAGCCCAAGGTGATCTCCAACGTTGAGGGTAATCGCACCACCCCGTCGGTGGTGGCATTCAACGACGCCGGGGAACGGATGGTGGGCCAGGTGGCCAAGCGTCAGGCGGTGACCAACCCCACCCGGACCCTGCATGCGATCAAGCGGCTGATCGGACGCAAGTTCACCGACGCCGAGGTGAAAAAGAGCATCGAGATCAGCCCCTTCAAGATCGTGGAGGGCAGCGATGGCGACGCCGCCGTCGAGGTGGACGGCAAGAAGTACGCCCCGGCGGAGATCGCCGCCATGGTGCTGACCAAGATGAAGCAGACCGCCGAGGAGTACCTGGGCGAGCCGGTTACCGATGCGGTGATCACCGTTCCGGCCTACTTCAACGACTCCCAGCGCCAGGCCACCAAGGATGCCGGCAAGATCGCGGGTCTCAATGTGCAGCGGATCATCAACGAGCCCACCGCCGCTTCCCTGGCCTACGGCCTGGATAAGAAGAGCGAGGAAAAGATTGCCGTTTTCGATCTGGGTGGCGGCACCTTCGACGTTTCGATCCTGGAGATCGGCGACGGGGTGTTCGAGGTTAAATCCACCAACGGCGATACCTTTCTCGGTGGTGAAGATTTCGATATGCGGATCGTCAACTGGCTGGCCGACGAGTTCAAGCGTGACCAGGGGATCGATCTGCGCCAGGACAAGATGGCGCTGCAGCGCCTGCGGGAAGAGGCTGAGAAGGCCAAACAGGAACTTTCCACCACCATGGAAACCAGTGTCAACCTGCCCTTTATCACCGCCGACGCCTCCGGGCCCAAGCATCTCAATGTCAAGCTGAGCCGGGCCAAGCTGGAATCCCTGGTGGAAGATCTGGTGGAGCGCACCGTCGCCCCCTGTAAAACCGCGCTCAAGGATGCCGGGTTAAACGCCTCCGATATCGACGAGGTAATCCTGGTGGGCGGGATGACCCGGATGCCCAAGGTGCAGGAGAAGGTTAAGGAGATATTCGGCAAGGATCCCCACAAGGGGGTCAATCCCGACGAGGTGGTGGCCATTGGCGCCGCGATTCAGGGCGGGGTGTTGCGGGGCGATGTCAAGGATGTTCTGCTCCTCGATGTTACCCCCCTCTCCCTGGGAATTGAAACCCTGGGCGGGGTGATGACCAAGCTGATCGAGAAGAACACCACCATCCCCACCAAGAAGAGCCAGATCTTCTCCACGGCGGCCGACAACCAGCCGGCGGTATCGATCCATGTGCTCCAAGGTGAAAGGGAGATGGCTTCCTACAACAAGACCATCGGTCGTTTCGACCTGGCCGAGATTCCTCCCGCTCCCCGAGGAGTGCCCCAGGTTGAGGTGACCTTCGATCTGGACGCCAACGGCATTCTCCATGTTTCGGCCAAGGATATGGGCTCCGGCAAGGAGCAGTCGATCAAGATTCAGGCTTCCAGCGGACTCTCCCAGGAGGAGATCGAGCGGATGAAGAAGGATGCCGACGCCCACGCCGAAGAGGATCGCAAGCGCAAGGAGCTGGTGGAGGCCCGCAATCAGGCCGATTCGATGATCTACGCCACCGAGAAGAGCTTGAAGGATCTGGGTGATAAGGTCGATGCCGAAACCAAGGGCAAGGTGGAGGGTGAGATCGCCTCCCTGCGCAAGCTGATGGAGGGTGATGACGCCGAAGCGATCAAGAAGGGCACCGAGTCCCTGACCCAGGCCTCCCACAAGCTGGCCGAGATGATGTATGCCCAGGCCGGTCAGGCCGGTGGTCCCGGGGGCCCCGGTGAAGGCGGCGGTCCGGAAGCCGGCGGCGAGGCCGGCGGCAAGAAGGATGACGACGACGTGGTTGACGCCGACTACGAAGAGGTCAAGTAGCCGTCCGGCGCTGCCGAACGGTTGTGATTTTGCTTTTTCCTCCTCCCGACGGGAACGCAGGCTCAGAAAGTTATTGCCGGCGTTCCCGTTTTTTTTTACCCTCCCGCAACCGTTTCTCTTTTTTCCAAGCTTGAGGAGTTATTATGCGTATTCTTTCCGGCATCCAGCCTTCGGGGCAACTGCATATCGGCAACTACTTCGGGATGATGAAACCGATGATTGCCAGTATGGCCGAGCATGATCTTTATGCCTTTGTGGTCGATCTCCATGCCCTGACCACGGTCCAGGATGCCCCGCGGCTGGCGGCGGGCACCCTGGAGGCGGCCACCGACTTTCTGGCCCTGGGGCTTGATCCGGAGCGCTGCACCTTCTGGGTCCAGTCGGATGTGCCCGAGGTGACCGAGCTGACCTGGGTCCTCTCCTGTATCACCCCCATGGGCCTGCTGGAGCGCTGTCACTCCTACAAGGATAAGACCGCCAAGGGGATTGCCGCCAGCCACGGGCTCTTTGCCTACCCGGTGCTGATGGCCGCCGATATCCTGCTCTACCAGGCC
>JBLRWU010000127.1:0-4200 GCA_047921155.1 Desulfurivibrio sp. | reverse complement strand
CAGCTCGCTGCACAGGGCCACCCGGGGGTGGGATTCGGGACCGCTTCTGCTCCAGATCATGGCGGCCAGCCGTTCGGCCAGGCTCTCCAGGCAGCCCCGGCAGATTGCGGCCGGGGAGGCTCCGGCCAGGGTGTAACTCATGGTGCTGCGCAACAGGCGGTGAAGATCGCCCACTTCGTTCTCCTTTTCCCCGCTTAACTCCAGGCGGGGGCTGCGGCCCAGGGTCATGGTGGCGGCCAGTTCCAGAAAGAGCTCTCCCGTTACCCCGGCCAGGGTGGCCACCAGAGCCCAGAGTTGCTCGGGATCGTCAAGCTGCCACCGCTGTTGCGTGTTTTGCAGGGCCTGCCAGCGCTGGGGAAAACGGGCGGCATAGTTGTCGCACAGGCGTGATGCGGCTTCGTCCAGGGCGGCGACGGCGGCCAGAATCTCTTCCGCCGGGCGGGGGGTGGTGGCGGCCGAAAGCAGGAAAACCCTGGCCGTCTCCAGGCTGTTGCCCTCCAATAATGCCAGGCCCCGGGGGCCCGGCAGCAGTGAAATCCCAAAGAGTTTCGTTTTTTCTCCGGCCGGTTCAGTCCCGGCGGCGGTGGCGGCCAGAAAGCCGCGATAGCGCCCTAAGTGTCGGTCCGAAGGGGTTTGGGCGGGAGTTTTCGTTGGGGCCGGAACCGCCGGCAGGGCGCGGCTGCCGGAGAGCAGCCAGCGTTGCCGGTCAACGGTAACCATCAGGGGCCGGCGGGCGGGGAGTGGGGAGGTGTCTTCCTGGCTCAGCAGAGCGGCGGTGTTGGTCGGCGGTTCGTTGGCGGCGGCCAGAAAGAGCAGGGGAAGCCCCGGTGTCAGTAAATGGCGGCCCAGGTACCAGTAGAAGAGTTCATCGGCCAGGCCCACCGGCAGGGGGCGGGCGGGCAAATTGTATTCCTCCAGGCAGCGGCTGGTGGGTTCCAGCCGGACCAGCGGTTTTTCCAGGGCCGCCAGCAGCAACAGCTCTTCATCGCCGCATTGCCAATAGGCGGGCAGCAAGGTTGGGTCGGTGATCATAACCTGACTGATCCGCTTTTGCGGCTTGGCGGTTGCGATCAGCCAGCCGTTTTGGGGGGTATAAAGGCTCAGAGGCAGATCGGCCGCCAGATGTTCAGCGGCCTGCCGGAAAAGGGCGGCCCGGGCGGCGGGATCATCGGCAAGCTGCCGTTCCCCGGCGGGGAAAACCGCAGTCAGGGGAACCGGGGTATCCGGTTTTATCCCGCAGAGATCACAGTCAGCGTCGAGTACCACCCGGCCGGCCTGAAAGTTTTCTTCGGCGGTGGCCAGGCAGCGGGGGCAGGGGGTGGGGATAAAGTTCGCCGGCCGCTCCATGGTCAGGGAACCGGTCTCAATGGCTTCCGGCAAGGCATCGGCAGCCGTTATTTCACTGGCGGTGAGGAAAATTGAAAGGGGCAGCTCCCGGCCCAGGGCCTCGGCCAGGGCCGCCAGTTCCGCTTCCGGGCCGCTTGCCTGCAGGGTGATCCGGTGCGGTTCCTCCCGCAGGTGGTGCGTGATGGGGAAATCGGCAACGATTCTGCGGATAAAGGCGGGTAACGGAGTGGCGGCGATGCGGGTGTGGAAGGTGAAACAGATTTCAGGCGACAACGGTGTACCCCCGGCAGCAGTTGCGGGCGATCTGCTCGACGGAAACCGTGTCGATTCGCTCCGCCGCCACCTCCCATTCCGTCAAAAGGGCCAGGGCTTTGCTCTCCATCAGGGCGGCGGCCCGGAGCAGGGGAGGGGTCAGCTTAAAGGATGTTTCGCTGATAATCTCCGGAACCGCCGCCAGCACCGTAATCCGCGGCAGATCACCGGCCATCTTCATCATGGCCAGGGTCTGGCGCATCTCCACTTCATGGGCGCTGCCCTGCCAGTTGACCCGAGCCGGCACCTTTTCGTAGTCGAAGCAGAAAACCTCACCCGGCTCGCTCTCCTCGGCCTTGATGGTATCCAGCAGCAGCACCCGGTCCTGTTCGGCCAGCAGCGGGATCAGGTGGGGGCCCAGGGTGCCGCCGTCCACCACTTCCACCTGGTGGACGGAGTTGAAGCGGTAATTACGGCGCAACAGAGAGGCCAGGTGTACCCCCAGCCCCTCGTCGCCGAACAGCACGTTGCCCGTGCCGAGGACCAATATTTTTTGCCCGGTCAATTACTTGCCAAATCTGTTGAAGCTGTAGCCGCTGACCATCGGCTCGATGCCACTGCCCGGGTTGCGGTTGGCGCTCCAGAGCACCATGTAGATATGGATCGGGATAAAGATGATCAGGGCCCACATGATCAGGTAGTGGAGGTTGCTGACCCCGGTCAGCCCCCCCAGCCAGACGGTGAGCGGCCCCAGCAGTTTGCCCAGAAACCCGCCCAGGCCGTCATGGTAGTTGGCGGCATGGAGCATAAAACCGGTGAATACCTGAATGACCAGCAGGATCGTCAGGATGGTGTAAGTCACGTTTTGCAGGGGACCGTAGGCCCCCTGCTTAACCGAGGGGCCGCGGAGCAGATAATATTTCAGTTGCTGGCCCCAGGCGGTGGCGCTCAGGGTGTCGCGGAAGGAGATTCGTTCGTAGCGGCTGCTGTACTGGTCGAAAAAGTAGAGAAAAATCCGCATGATAATCACGAAAGCCAGGCCGAAACCGAAGATCAGGTGCCAGAAGCGGACCAGGGCGTTCTGGAAGTTGACCGGCTCCAGGGCCGGGCTTGGGGCCAGGTAGGGCTTGGCCAGGTAAAAGCCGGTGACGACCAGGGCCACGATCAGCAGGGCCCGCAGCCAGTGGAGCCAGCGAATCTCCGCCGAAAAGCGGTAGAGGGCGACGAACATTTGGCGGTCATTGGTGTTTTTCATGGCGTGGCCTCATGATTGCGGGGTTACCCGGTATTCGGCCAGTTCCTTGCCTTGATAATCCAGCACATGCACGGCGCAGGCCAGGCAGGGATCGAAGGAGTGGATGGTGCGGATAATCTCCAGCGGCTGGGTCGGGTCGGCCAGGCGGGTTCCGATCAGGGCGGCCTCGTAGGCCCCATGCTGGCCGGCGGCATCCAGCGGACTGGCGTTCCAGGTGGTGGGGACCACGCACTGATAGTTGTCGATCACTCCGTTTTTGATCCGCACCCAGTGGCTCAGCATTCCCCGAGGGACATCGCCCATGGCCCGGCCCCGGTATTCCTTGCGGTTGTCGATCACATATGGAGCGCAGGTTTCCTGGTCCACCTTGAGGTTTTCCACCAGATTGAGCAGGGTGGTCAGGCCGTGGTCGGCGATCAGTTTTGTTTGCAGCATCCGACCGGCGGTGCGGCCCAAAGTGCTGAAGAGGGCCGGCACCGGCACCCCGGTTTCGCCGAGGAAATCGTTGACCACCTTTTGCACCTTTTCGTTACCCCGGGCATAACCGACCAGCATCTGGGCCAGGGGGCCCACCTCCATCACCCGGCCGTCGTGGCGGGGGGCCTTGACCCAGGTGTACTTGCCCTTTTCGTCGAGCACCTTGGCCCGCCCCTGGACGGTATCGCCATCCTTGAAACCGGTGTAGTCCGGTTCGGTTTTGCCCTGGTAGGGGTGGAGAGCCTCGCCATCGCGGTACCAGGAGTGGGTGGCCTCCTCGGTGATCTTCTGTTCGTCGATATCGTGGGCCCGGCTCAGGTCGCCGTCCAGGACGATGCCGCTGTCAAACAACCACTCGTTGCGGCTGATCCGGAAATCGCGGGCGGCCATGAAGTTTTTGACTCCGCAACCCTTGAGGACGCTGTCTTCGGCGATATAGGCCTCGGCCGCCATCTTGACATCGGCGTAGTAGGCCCGGTTCATGAAATCCACCACCTCTTCGAACTTGGTCAGGTACTCGCCCAGGCGGTTGGGGTTGAGCAGATCCATGACGCAGGTGACCCCGCCCACCACCAGGGACTGCGGGTGGGGTTGCTTGCCCCCGAACAGGGCCAGCATCTGGGCGGCGTTGCGCTGAACCTCCAGGGCCTTGAGATAGTGGGAGAGGACGATCAGGTTCTGTTCCGGGCTTAAATGGTAGGTGGGATGGCCCCAGTAGGCGTTGGCAAAGGGGCCGAGGTGGCCCTCCTCGACAAAACCCTTCAGTTTGGCCTGGACCGCTTTCAGGTCGCCGGCCCCGGCGGCGATGGGAAAGTCGGTGTACTTGAAGGCCAGGTCGGAGGCCTTGCGGGGGTCGGCGGCCAGGGCCT
>JBLRWU010000126.1:0-4221 GCA_047921155.1 Desulfurivibrio sp. | reverse complement strand
CGCCAGTACGTGAGCCGGCCCGATCGCCGCAAGATGCGGTGCCCCGTGGTCGCTTGCCTCACAACAGGTAGAGCAGCAGGTGGGTGCAGGCCAGGGCGTAGAGTCCGGCCAGAATATCGTCCAGCACGATGCCCAGGCCGCCGTGGCAGCGCTGGTCGATCAGCCGGATCGGCCAGGGCTTGAGGATATCGAAGAAGCGGAAAAAGAGGAAGGCCGCCAGCCAGGCCAGGGGGGTGGCGGGTACGGCGATCAGGGCGATCAGCATTCCGATGATCTCGTCGATCACCACCATGCCGGGGTCGGGCCGGTCCAGGATCTTTTCCGCCATCCCGGCCACCACCACCGCCAGGATAAAGATGGCCGCCAGGGCCAGGGCGTAGGTGAGCGGCGCCAGGGTCAGCAGGGCGAGCTGGATCGGGAAGGCGGCCAGGGTGCCCCAAGTGCCCGGGGCCTTGGGCAGCCGGCCCAGGCCGAAACCGGTGGCCAGCAGCATCACCAGCTTATCCATCCTGCTCCTCCTGGTCCTGGCACTGTTCGGGGGGCAGGGCGGCCACATGGGTGTGGATCCGCAGCAGGGGCACCTGGTGGCGCCGGGCCGCCGTCCGGCAGGACTCATATTCGGGATAGAGGACGGTTCCCCGCGGGGTCACCACCTTTTTAACCGTGATCTCACCCCAGGGGGTGGCAACCCGGCCCGCGCTGCGGGGCAGGGTGAGACGCTGCTCCCGGTGGAAACGCAGCCCGATGGCGGTGGTTTCACTCAACAGACAACTCTTCAAGTCGTGGGCGTGGGCCGGCTCGGCCAGAACCCGCAGCAGGTAGCCTGGGCGCCCTTTTTTCATCAGCAGCGGGGTCAGGGAGACATCCAGGGCCCGGCGGGCGAAGAGTTGTTCGCAGAGGTGAGGGAAACCCTCGGCCGCCCAGTCGTCTAGCTGGGTTTCGATCACCTCGATCTCCTGGGCCTCGTCGGCCTGCCGCTCCCGGCCGATCAGCAGCCGCAGCAGATTGGGCCGGCCGTCGGGCCGTTGCCGGCTGCCGGCTCCGTAGCCGATGGCGTCAAGCTTCATCGGCGGGGGCGGGCCGAATTCCGTGGCCAGGGCCTTGATAATCGCCGCCCCGGTGGGGGTAACCAGCTCCATCTCCTGATCCACCCCGTAAACCGGCAGGCCCCGCAGCAACTCCAGGGTGGCCGGGGCGGGCAGGGGCAGGGGACCGTGCCGGCACTCCACCCAGCCCCGGCCCAGGGGCAGAGGAGAGCAGGCCAGGCGCCGGATCCCGAAATGGTTGAACCCGATGGCGGCTCCGACGACATCGATCAGCGAGTCCAGGGCGCCCACCTCATGGAAATGGACCTCCTCCGGCGGGCAACCGTGGATCTTGCCCTCGGTCTCGGCCAGGGTGGCGAAGATCTTTCGGGCCTGCTCCCTGACCGGGAGGGCCAACCCGGATCTCTCCAGCAGGGTGTTGATCTCCCGCCAACTTCGCTGGCCATGACCCTCCTTGAGGATGGTCACTTGCAGCCGCCCGGCCTTGATCGCTCCTTGCGGCTTACGGTGGAACTCCAGGCGATAACCTGAGACGGGCAGCCGGGCCAGTTGCTCCTCCAGATCGGCAAGGGGTAGGCCGGCATCCAGCAGGGCGCCCAGCAGCATATCTCCGGAAATACCCGAGAAACAATCGAGATAGGCGGTGTTGTACGTCATCGCTTATCCGAGGCGGTCGCCGAGTTTGAGCGGATAGCCCCGAAGAAAATCGCCCACTGCCAGACGCTTACCCCCTTCCCGCTGCAATTCGCCCACCAGCAGGCAGCCTTCGCCGGTGGCAATGCCCAACCGGTTGCGGTCCGGTTGCATCAGGGTGATGGTGCCCGGTGCCGCTCCGGCCGGCTCGGTGGCGAATTCCGGTTTGAACAGGCGCAGGGTGGTGTCGCCATGGGTGGTGCGGGCCAACGGCCAGGGGTCCAGGCCGCGGATCAGGCAGGAGATTTCCCGGGCCGACCGGTTCCAGTCGATGGGGGCCATGGTTTTGCAGAGCAGCGGGGCCATGGTGGCCTGGCCGTCATCCTGTTTGCGGGGCGGTAAATTGCCGGCCCGCAGCAGTTCCAGGGCCTCCACCAGGGCCGTGCCCCCCAGGGGGGCCATCTTGGCGGCCAGGCTGTCGGCGGTGTCGGCGGGATCGATCGGCAAGGAACGCTGGAGCAGAATATCTCCGGTGTCCATCCCTTCATCCATCTGCATGATGGTAACCCCGGTCTCCTCATCGTCGTTGAGGATCGCCCATTGAATCGGAGCCGCCCCCCGGTAGGCCGGCAGCAGCGAGCCGTGGACATTGATAGTGCCCAGCGGCGGCAGGTTGAGGAGCGGACCCGGCAGTATCCGGCCGTAGGCCACCACCACCAGCAGATCGGGCTTCAGGGCAGCAATTTCGGCCAGGAACTCCGGGGTGCGGATCCTGGTCGGTTGCAGTACCGGGATCTTGTGGTCCAGGGCCAGCTCCTTAACCGGTGGCGGGCAAAGCTTTTTGCCCCGGCCCTTGGGGCGGTCGGGCTGGGTGATCACCGCGATCACCTCCTCGCCATGCTCCAGCAGGGCGGTGAGCGGCGGCACCGCAAACTCGGGGGTACCCAGATAGATGATTCGCATCAGGCGTCGTCCCGTTGGTCGGTGAGGATCTTTTTCAACTTTTTCCGGTAGAGGGTCCGTTTAAGGGAGCTGATCCGGTCGATAAAGAGGGTGCCCTCCAGGTGATCGATCTCATGCTGGATCACCCGGGCAAAAAAATCCTCGGCGGTAAAGCTGAGCGGCCGGCCTTCAAGATCAAGGGCTTCGACCTGGATCCTGGCCAGACGTTTCACATTGCTGCAATAGTCGCGAACGCTGAGACAACCCTCCTCATCCACCTGCTGACCCTCACCAGCCACGATCCGGGGATTGATCAGGACCAGGGAAGGGTTGCGCTGCTCCTCGTCGGCTTTGTCGGCGGGGGTCGGCTGCTCCTCCTCCCCGTCCTCCTCATCCACCTGATCGGTGCCGGTAACCCGGCCGGCGATCACCACCACCTGCAGCGGCACCCCGACCTGGGGAGCCGCCAGTCCCACCCCGGGCGCGGCATGCATGGTGGCGATCATATCGGCCACCAGCCGTCGCAACTTCTCGTCAAAGACCGTAACCGGTTTGGCCCTGCTCTTCAAGACCGCCACCGGAAATTGTACAATCGGTAAGATAGCCATAATACCTTCTGAATTAGCCTTTCATCCATCATCGGAGTTAACCGCCTGCGGCAAACAGGCCGTTGCTGTGAATCGCTACGCCGGCCGGACCGGTCGCGGCAAGATGGGGTGCTGCTGAACGGCTAACGCTATACCATGTTTTCCGGGTCGACGTCCAGGCTCAATTTCACCGTGGAAGCACCGGGCAAGCGGGCAAATTCGAGGCAAAGACGGCGACAAAGGCGGTGCAGATCTTCAACCCCGCCCCCCTTGAGCAGCAATTGCCAGCGGTAGCGGCCCCGCAGTCGGGCCAAAGGCGCCGGAGCCGGCCCCAGCACCGTCACCTGCCCCCTGATTCCGATCGCGATCTCCCCCAGGCCCAGGGCCAACTCCCGCACCCGCTCCTCCTGTTCTCCATCCAGGCGCAGATTGATCAACCGGCCAAAGGGGGGGAAGTTAAGGCGACGGCGCAGGGTGATCTCCTGCTGGTACAATCCCGGGTAGTCGTGGGCCTGGGCCAGGACGACGGAGTAGTGGTCGGCCTGGAGGGTCTGGACCAGGACCCGGCCGGGGAATTCACCCCGGCCGGCGCGACCGGTGACCTGGGTCAGCAACTGGAAGGTGCGCTCTCCCGCCTTGTAATCGGGAATCCCCAGCCCGGCGTCGGCCCAGACGATCCCCACCAGGGTCACCCGGGGGAAATGGTGGCCCTTGGTGATCATCTGGGTGCCGATCAGGATATCGACCTCCAGATCCCGCACCGCCTTGAGAACCGCCATGAACTGCCTGCGGTCGCGGGTGGTGTCCTGGTCCAGGCGGGCGATCCGGGCCTTGGGGAACAGCCGCCGCAGCTCCTCGTCCAGCCGTTCGGTGCCGAACCCGGCGGCAACCAGGGAGCCGGAACGGCAATGGGGGCAGAGGAGATCGCGGGGCAGATGATAGCCGCAGTGGTGGCAAAGCAACTGCCCTCGCTGTTTGTGGAGGGTCAGGCTGACCTGGCAGTGTTCGCACTG
>JBLRWU010000125.1:0-4288 GCA_047921155.1 Desulfurivibrio sp. | reverse complement strand
AAGAGCAGGCGCTGAAAGCCCTGGATCTTGTGATCATGGGCCCCGTAAACCACGGCCAGGCGGATATTGGTGTAATCCAGCCCGTGGCGGCGGTGCAGCTCTTTTAACGCCATCTCCGCCAGGAGCTTGGATTTTGGGTAGTTGGCCAGCTCCGGCCGCAACTCCAGTTGCTCATCCTCGTCCAGGTTCTCGCCGGGCGGCAGCACGGCGGCGGAACTGAAGTGAATATAGGGGATCTGCAGCTCCATGGCCACCCGGGCCAGATGGATGGTGCCCAGATAGTTGGTCTCGTAGGCCAGCAGCGGGCTGGAGTCCAGGGAAGCGATGGCGCAGTTGATGATGAACTCGGGCTTGAACTTGCGGCAGTAGCCGCGGATATCCTCGGGATCGCGCAGGCTGAGCTGCTTGCTGTTGGGGGCCAGCAGCTCGAACTCGTCATCGGCCCGCTTCTTGAAATAGTGCATGATCCCGCCGCCGATCAGGCCGGAGCCCCCGACCAGCAAGCCGGTCTTCACAATATTGCCCAGGCAGGTAAAATTTCGTTCTCTCATGCTGTGCGCGCCTCCCGATTCCATGATGCCCAAAACTCCGCGGTCTTGCACCATTTTTTTGCCCGTCGTATCCGGGCGGCGTCCTGCCCCGACGGGGTCCCAGCCGGCGGGCGGTTGCGGCAGTCCGGGCGAAGGTGTATTAGTAAGAAGCTTATCCCCGATCACTCCAACCCGGATCAACCGATGGCCACCCTGCAACGCAAGGATATAGCCAAGCTGCTCACCCAAATCGCCGGCGGCGCAAGCGCCCCGGTTTATCTATTGGTGGGTGAGCGCTATCTTTGCCGGGAGGCGGCGGAGCAGTTGATCGCCGCCCTGCTGCCCGAGGAGAGAGAGCGCCCCTCCCGGCTGACCGTGATCGACGGTGAGCGGGAGGATCCGGCCCGAACCCTGGCCGGGTTGCGCACCTACAGCCTCTTCGGCGGGCGCCGGGTCCACAAGGTGGTGGACTCCCGGCTGCTCTTCTCGAAAACGGTGGCCAAAACCCTGTGGGAGAAAGCGGAAAAATCCGCGGAAACCGAGAAGAAGGAGGCCGCCCGACTGTTGCTGGCCATGCTGGGGCTGGCCGGGCTTACCCCCGCCGCCTGGCGGCAGGAGCAGATCGCCGGCCTGGCCGCCGGGGCCTGGCAAAAACTGTTTGGTTTCACCAAACCCGCCGATACCTCCTGGGCCGAGGCGATCCTGGCCGAGATCGGCGACCAGCCCGCCCCGGCCCCGGCCGGCAAAGGCGATGCCGGCGAGGCCTATATCGCCGCCCTGGAAGGCGGCCTGCCGCCGGGCAATATCCTGCTGCTGCTGGCGGAAACCGCCGACCGGCGCAAGAAACTCTATAAATACCTGGACAAGAACGCGGTCATCATCGACCTGAGCGTGGATAGCGGCGGCTCGGCTCCGGCCCGCAAGGAGCAGAAAAATCTGCTGGCCGATCTGGCCCGGCAAACCCTGGCCGGTTTCGGCAAGAAGCTGGCCGCCGACGCCCTGGAGCCGCTGCTGGAACGGATCGGCTTCCATCCGGTGGCGGTGGTGATGGAAACCGAAAAGCTGGCCCTCTATGTCGGCGATCGCCCCCTGATCAGCCGGGCGGATGTGGACGCCATGGTGGGCCGCACCCGGGAGGAGGCGATCTTCGAACTCAGTGAAGCCTACAGCAGCGGCAAGCTGGAGCAGGCTCTGGGACTGCTCGACCGGCTGCAACAGGGGGGTATGCACCCCCTGGCCATCCTTGGAGGGCTGCGCAACCACGTGCGCAAGCTGCTCCTGGCCCGGGCGGTGATCGACGGCGCCGGGATCGACTTCACCCCCGGCCTCCCCTTCCCCGCCTTCCAGAAAAACTATCTCCCCCGGCTCCGGGAGGAGCGGGAGGGCGGCCGGGGCTGGCCTTCCTCCTTTCCCGGTCATCCCTACGCCCTTTACCAGCTCTTCCTCCAGGCCGTCAAACTGGCGCCGCCCCGGCTGCGAAGCATGCTGAACGAACTGCTCCGGGCCGAATCCCGCCTCAAGGGTTCGGGACTGCCGACCGCCGCCGTAATGAGCGCCCTCTTCCTGGGCCGGAACAGTAACCCCAGGTAACCGTTGCGCAGAAGTTGCATTTTCAGTTGAAGTGATTACCATTAACGGACGGTCGCACTACCGACCTCCTTCCGGTTGACCAGACCGCAGACGCCACGGGAACAGAGCCATGACCACCAAAACCGGGAACCGGCAAGAGCAGGGAGTGCAAAGCGAAAAGCGCCAGGAGTTGCGCCGCCCCCCTCTCTACAAAGTTCTGCTCCACAACGATGACTACACCACCATGGATTTCGTGGTGCTGGTCCTCACGATGATCTTTCACCACCAACCGGAGAGCGCCAACCGGATCATGATGAGTGTCCACCGGGAGGGGGTTGGGGTCGCCGGCATCTTCCCCCGCGACGTGGCCGAGACCAAGATCACCATGGTCCACGGCCTGGCCCGTAAACATGAATATCCTTTGAAATGCTCAATTGAGCGGGAATGAGCAGGGTTGACCACCGATGAGCCTTGACCCGCGAACCCCGGACCATCGGGAATCTGCGGAGCAGGAACCGGGGCGGGGCGGGGCCGTTTTCCCGATCCTGGTCCTGGCCGTGGTGGCCATCGGCCTGCTCCACTATTTCACTCCCGGCCATCTCCATTTTTATCACGATACCTTCCGCCGCCTCAGCTATTTCCCCATTGTTTTGGGGGCGCTATGGTTCGGGGTGCGGGGCGGGCTGATCCTGGCCGGGCTGTCGTCGCTGGCCTTTATTCCCCACCTATTCCATTTTTTCGGCCAGGGGCTGAATACCTACCTCGGCGAATTGACCGAGATCGCCCTCTATCTCGCCACCGGTCTGGTGGTGGGGGTGATCGCCGACCGGGAACACCGCCTGCGCGAGCAGTACCGCCGCTTGTCCGAAAAGCTGAAAAGCTCCCACCGACGACTCCACCGGGAAACCACCCAGTTGCTGGCGGCGGAAAAACAACTGGCCGCCGCCCAGCGCCTCTCCGCCCTGGGCCGGCTCTCCGCCTCCCTGGCCCATGAGATCAAAAACCCCCTGAGTTCCATCCAGGGAACGGCGGAGATCTTTCTCGATGAGTTCCCCCCCGGACATCCCCGCCGCGAGTTCGTGGAGATTCTGCTCAAGGAAACCGCCCGGCTCAACAGCACCGTGGACAAGGTGCTGGGTTATTCCCGGGGCCAGGCGGCGGCCAACGAAGAGCCCCGGGAATCCCTGGAGCGACTGCTGACCCGGATCGCCGCCCTGGTGGCCAACCCCCTGCAAAAAAAGGGGATCAACTACCGGACACACGGCCTGGAGCAAGGGGCTCTCCTGGCGGTTCCGGCCAACCCGATCTCCCAGGTTTTTCTTAATCTGCTGCTCAATGCCATCGACGCCGTTCCCCAGGGAGGAGAGATCTCCCTGACCGTGGCGTGTCGGGACCAGGGTTGCCGGGTGATGGTGGCGGACAACGGGCCGGGAGTTGCCGAGGCCGACCGGGAGAAAATTTTCACCGCCTTCTATACCGGCAAGGCGGAGGGCACCGGCCTGGGCCTGCTGATCAGCCGCAAGATCGTGGAAAGCCTCGGGGGCGCAATCACCGTGGGCGACCGCCCCGGCGGCGGCGCCCTCTTCACCGTCTTCCTGCCGGAGAAAATCCCTTCGGAAAATTTCCCGGGAGCTGCCCCGTGAGCGACCTGATTTTACTGATTGACGATGACGAGAGCCTCCGGCGGGTGACCGGCCATAACCTGGAGCGGGCCGGCTTTGCGGTACGCCTGGCTGCTTCCGGCCGCCAGGGCCTGGAGATGTTCAAGTCCGACAGCTTTGACCTGGTGATCACCGATGTCAAGCTCGGCGATCTGGACGGCTTGGCGGTACTGGCCGCGATCAAGGCCCGGGCCCCGGAAACCCCGGTGATCGTAATTACCGCCTTCGGCTCCATCGATCTGGCGGTCAAGGCGATGCAGGAGGGGGCCTTCACCTTTATCACCAAGCCCTTCGACCGGGAAACCCTGCGCCTGGCCTGCCGCAAGGCCCTGGAGCTGCGCAGCCTCAAGGTTCGCAACCGGGATCTGGCGGCGGAAGTAGACCGGCTCAGCGGGGCCGAAGGGATGGAAACCGCCAATCCGGCCATGGCCCAATTGCTGTCGGTGGCCCTGCGGGCCGCCGACAGTGAGGCTTCGGTGCTGATCACCGGCGAATCCGGCACCGGCAAGGAGGTGCTGGCCCGCCTGC
>JBLRWU010000124.1:0-4700 GCA_047921155.1 Desulfurivibrio sp. | reverse complement strand
GTTACCAAGATCTTACAGTTGCGGCAGTTGGTTGGCGGAGATCTCCTGCAATTGTCCGGCCTCCAGGCGCAGCACCCGGTCCAGGCGGGCGGCCAGCCGATAGTTGTGGGTGACCATCACCAGGGCCAGCCCCAACTCCCGGTTCAATTCCCGGATCAGTTCAAAAACCGCCTCGCCGGTTTTGGGGTCCAGATTGCCGGTGGGTTCGTCGGCCAGCAGCAGCCGGGGCTGCATGATCAGGGCCCGGGCGATGGCCACCCGTTGCTGTTCGCCGCCGGAAAGTTCCCCCACCCGGTGGGTGGTGCGAGCGTCCAGTCGCACCTGTTGCAGCAGGGCCTCGGCTCGCTGGCGGGCGGTCCGGGGGGGCAGGCCGGCAATCAGTCCGGGCAGCATGACGTTCTCCAGGGCGGAAAACTCCGGCAGCAGGTGATGAAACTGGAAGACGAAGCCGATGGTCCGGTTGCGGAAGGCGGCCAGCTGGTCGGAAGATTGGGCGAAAACGTCGCGGCCGTTGTAAAGCACCCGGCCCTGGGAAGGGCGGTCCAGGGTGCCCAGAATATGGAGCAGGGTGGTCTTGCCGCTGCCCGAGCTGCCCACCACCGCGATGGTTTCGCCGGCGGCGATCCGCAGATCCGCTCCCCGTAAAACCGTTAGCGGCGAAGGGGGCGGAAAACGCTTGCCGAGCTGGTGCAACTCCAGCAACGGAGTCGCGGTATCATTTATGCTGTCCGGTTTATTCATAGCGTAAAGCCACGGCGGGGTCGATTCGGGCCGCCCGCCAGGAGGGATAGATGGTGGCGGCAAAGGTAATCAGGACGGCGGCGCCGGCGATCAGGGCCACGTCCAGGGGCAGCACCTGAACCGGCAGAGTGGCGATCGGGTAGATCTCCGGCAGATCGATAAAATGGTAGCGGCTCAGGATCTCGCAGAGCGCCAGGCCGGTGGTCACCCCCAGGCCGGTGCCCAGCAGGCCGATCACCAGTCCCTCATACATAAAGATCCGCATGATGCTGCCGTTGGTGGCGCCCATTGCCTTCAAGATTGCGATATCCTTGGTTTTTTCCATCACCACCATGATCAGGGTGCTGACGATGTTGAAGGCGGCCACCATCACCACCAGGGTCATGATCACCGACAGGGCCGCCTTCTCCAGGGCCAGGGCGGAGAAGATGTTGCGATTCATATTCATCCAGTCCCGGGCGCTGTAGGTCGGTCCCAGTTCATGGTTGATCCGGGCGGCGATCCGGTCGGCCCGGTTGATGTCGTGGACCCGAACCTCCAGGCCGTGTACCGTCTCCCCCAGATCCATGAAATCCCGGGCGGTGGCCAGATCGAGATAGGCCAGGGCCGAGTCGTATTCATACATCCCGGAGGCGAAAATCCCCACCACCCGGACGGTTTTGATCTTGGGCAGCACCCCCATGGGGGTCAGGGGGCCGGCGGCGGAGATCAGCTTGACCCGCTCACCCACCATCACCCCCAGGTGGGAAGCCAGATCTTTGCCCAGGATGATCCCCGGCGCCTGGCGGCTGCCCGGGGGCACCGCCAGATCGGTCAGGGCGCCGGTCTCCAGATAGTCGGCCAGTTTGAGGACCTCGTTGACCGTTGCGGGATCGATCCCCCGGATAATGGCGCCGGTGCCGCCCACCCCGCCGGTGATCATGGCCTGGCCGTAGATGTAGGGGGTCACTCCGGTCACCCCGGCAATCCCGGCGATCCGGGCGGCGGTGGCGGGATAATCGCTCAACTCCACCCCGGGCCGCTGGACCACGATATGGGAGTTGATCCCCAGAATCTTGTCCCGGAACTCGGCGGTAAAGCCGGTCATCACCGCCAGCACCACGATCAGGGCCGCCACCCCCACCAGCACTCCGGCCACCGAGATCAGCGAGATCAGGGAGATAAACCCCTTGCTGCGCTTGGCCTTCAGATAGCGCCGGCTGATAAACCACTCAAAGCTCATGCTTACTTCTTTTCCGGTCGCAGATGGGGGAAGAGGATGACGTCCCGGATCGAGGGGGAGTCGGTGAGCAGCATCACCAGGCGGTCGATACCGATCCCTTCCCCGGCCGCCGGCGGCATGCCGTACTCCAAGGCCCGGAGGAAGTCTTCGTCCAGCTCGGGGAAGACCTCTTCATCGGCGCCCCGTTCGGCGATCTGTTTCTCCAGGCGGCGGCGCTGATCATCGGGGTCGTTGAGTTCGCTGAAGGCGTTGGCGATCTCCCGGCCGGTGACGAAGAGTTCAAAACGGTCGGTTACCTCGGGGTTTTCCGCGTTGCGGCGGGCCAGAGGTGAAACCTCGGTGGGGTAGGCGGTGATAAAGGTGGGGTCGATCAGTTGCTCCTCCACCAGCAGCTCGAAAAGTTCGGTCTTGACCTTGCCGATGCCGGCCCGGGGCTGCAGGGTGGCCCCTTTGCTCAAGGCCAGTTTTTTCAGACCCGCGAAATCGGCCAGCAACTCCTTGCTCAGGCCGCCCACCTTTTCCAGGGCCTCATCCATGGTGTAGCGCCGCCAGGGGGGGGCCAGATCCACCTCCCGGCCCTGGTAGCCGATCTGCATGGTGCCGCAGACCTCCATGGCCACCCAGGAGATCATCTCCTCGGTCAGCTCCATCAGCTCCTCGTAGGTGGCGTAGGCCTGGTAGAACTCCAGCATGGTGAATTCGGGGTTGTGGCGGGTGGAGAGCCCCTCGTTTCTGAAGTTACGGTTGATCTCGAATACCCGTTCAAAGCCCCCCACCAGCAGGCGCTTAAGATAAAGTTCCGGGGCGATCCGCAGGTAAAGATCCAGGCCCAGGGCGTTGTGATAGGTTTTGAAGGGCTTGGCGGTGGCCCCGCCGGCGATGGGCTGCATCATCGGGGTTTCCACCTCGAGAAAACCCCGGTTGGTGAGAAAATCCCGCACCAGGTGAATGATCTCCACCCGCTTGCGGAAGGTGTCGCGGACCTCGGGGTTGACCATCAGGTCGACATAGCGCCGCCGGTAGCGGGTTTCAATATCGGTGAGACCATGGAACTTTTCCGGCAGGGGCAGCAGTGATTTGGTCAGCAGTTTGAGGGAGAGGGCCTGGATGGTGACCTCGCCGGTCTTGGTTCGGAACAGGGGCCCGGTGAAGGCGGCGATATCGCCGATATCCAGCTTTTTGAAGATGGCGTAGGCGGCATCCCCCACCTCGTCCCGCTTGACATGAACCTGGATCCGGCCGCTGCCGTCCTGGAGGTGGAGAAAGGCGGCCTTGCCGAAGCGGCGCAGGGCCATGATCCGTCCGGCCACCGACATGGTGCCCACTGCCAGCGGCGCCTCGTGATCGAAATCATCCCCCGGCAGCAGATCGATGATCCGGTGACCGGGCTTGCAATCATTGGCGTAGAGGGGGACTCCCCCGGCGGCCAGCTCTTCCGCCTTCTGGCGGCGCTGGGCGATGATCTGGTTGCTCTCTTCCATGGGTTTTGTCGATTCCTTCATTATAAGAATTTCTTTCGGAGAATGGCGGCCAGGTCACGGGTCAGTTCCAGGACCCGCCTGGCTGCCTTCGGATCCAGCGATCCGGTGCCGCAACTGGGGGTGATCAGGGTCTGCCCGAGAATCCGGGGCAGGTCCCAGGAGCCATTTACCAGTTGGTCGGCCTGTTCTTCCCAGCGTCGGGCCAGCGCCGGCGCCGTTTCCCCGGCAATGGCTTCCAGCTCCGAGGTGGGCACCAGGCCCCAGGCAAGGATACCGCCGCGTTCGAGAAACGCGTGGACCGCCGCCTTGCTGCCGATCAATCGGTCAAAGAAGCCGTAAGCGTCGAAACTTAAAATATCCAGTTTCAGGTTGAGCAGAAAATCCCAGTCGGTGTTGGCGCAGACATGGATGCCGGCGCGGCCCCCGGCCCGGCGCACCGCCGTCAGCACCTCGTTGAGATCCCGGCCGATCTCCTCCAGGGAGACCGAGATGTAGGCCGAGGACCCCAGCCCGGCCAGGGCCGGCTCGTCGAGGAAAACCAGGACCGGCACCCCGGCCGCGGCCAGAAAACGGACCTGCCAGGCCGCCCGCAGGGCCAGGCCCTTGACCACTATCTCATGGATGGTGGGATCATACCAGGCATCCATCCGGTTTTCATCCTTGAGGCCGGTGAGCAGGGTGAAGGGACCGGTGATCTGACCCTTCACCGCTTTCAGCTCGGTCGGCGGTCGGGTCTGGAGACGTTCCCGGAGATGGTACAGTCCGGGCACCCGGTTGCGGCTGCCGGCAAAGCAGGACTGGTCCAGCAGGGCAAAATTCTCGGCATTACTTAGGTACTCTTCAAAAAAAGCCAGTTGCTGGTCGGCGAAATCGGGGGCCCCGATCCGAAAAAATGCCCGGTCGCCCTCCTCGCAGAAGCCGGGGAAATTCTCGCTGAACTGTTGCAGCATCCCCTCGGCGGGATTGCCGGGCAGTTGCGGCCAGAGGGGAATCTCCGGAGTGTGGGCCAGGATCAGTTCCAGGGCCTCATCGTAATCCCGCACCGGCAGGCTGCCGATCAGGGTGGCGCCGCCGGCGGGGATAAAAGAGTTGCGGTCGTTCATGGGGAAATCCACAGGGTTTGGTTACTCTTTACACTCTGTTTAAGGTGCTGACTAGCTAGCAATAATGCGGTGAAAAGTCAATGCAATTCAGGCTGGGGCAACCAGTGGCGGCCGAACCTGGAGGCCACCGCCGCTGGAAGGAGCGTTTGGCGG
>JBLRWU010000123.1:0-4748 GCA_047921155.1 Desulfurivibrio sp. | reverse complement strand
CCCTGCCCGGTTTCCAGCCGGCCAAGCAGGTGGTCTTCTCCTCGATCTATCCGGTCTCCACCGACGAGTACGAGGACCTGGCCACCGCCATCGATAAACTGACCCTAAACGACGCCGCCCTGACCTTCCAGAAGGACTCCTCCTCGGCCCTGGGTTTCGGCTTCCGCTGCGGCTTTCTCGGCCTGCTCCATCTCGAGGTGGTCCAGGAGCGGCTGGAGCGGGAGTTCGGGCTCTCCCTGATCCTCACCGTCCCCTCGGTCAACTACCATGTCTATCTCCAGGACGGCACCATGATCGAGGTGGACAACCCCGCCTATTACCCCGACCCCGGCTATATCGAACGGGTGGAGGAGCCCTACATCAAGGCCACCATCCTGATTCCCGAGCGCTACATGGGGGTGGTGATGAACCTCTGCATGGAGCGGCGGGGGGTCAACAGTAATCATCATTACCCAATGCCCGGCCGGATCGAGTTCTCCTGCGAGCTACCGTTGAGTGAGGTGATCTACGACTTCTACGACAAGCTCAAATCCCTGACCCAGGGGTACGGTTCCTTCGATTATGAGCTGCTGGATTACCGGGCCGGCGATCTGGTCAAGCTCGACCTGATGGTCAACGGCGAGAAGGTGGACGCTTTAGCCCAGTTGGTGCATCGCGCCAACGCCCGGGCCCGGGGGCTTTCCGCCTGCGAGAAGCTCAAGGAGGAGATCCCCCGCCATATGTTCAAGATCGCCATCCAGGCGGCCATCGGCGGCAATGTCGTGGCCCGCACCAATGTTTCAGCCATGCGCAAGGATGTTTTGGCCAAATGCTACGGCGGCGATATCACCCGGAAGCGCAAATTGCTGGAGAAACAGAAGGCCGGCAAGAAACGGATGAAGACGGTGGGCAACGTGGAGATCCCCCAAAGCGCTTTCCTGGCGGTGCTGAAATCAGATTAGTCGGCGGCGGCTTAGTCGGCGGCGGCGAAACCGAGCAGGACCTCGAGCAAATCGCCCTGGAGAATGGCGATCGCCGCCTCCACCGCCCGCCGTTGCGCACTCGCCCGGTCGCGGGCCGACTCCTTGATCGACCAGCGCTGGTTGCCGCGCACCACCCCCGCCGGATCATACAGGGTCAGCTCCAAGGTGCCGCGCAGCCAGTACCAATCATCCTGGCGGCCAAGATCGTCAAGCTGCAAAACGGCGTGCAGCGGGTGCGAATCGGCCCCGCCGGCGGCGGTGAGACCCGCCGTCGCGATTCCACCGGCCAGGGCCGTGCGCAGGGCGCCGGCTTCGATCCCGGAAGCGACGGGATCGACCCGGAAACGTCCCAGCAACTCCTCCAGATCGGCATCCAGCCGGGCCAGTTGCCAGCGCGGCGACAACCCCAGACCACTATGCTCGACCACCTGCAGGGCGCGCTGCAAGCCGGCCCTTTCCACCTGATTTTCCAAGGCCCGGCGGGCTGCGGCAATCTGTCTTAACAGATCATCCTCTCCCCGCGCCCTCTCGATCTGCAGGGCGGTGGCGTCATCCAGGCGTCGGATCTCGGAGTGCAGGCCCGCCGCCGCCTGGGTTCGGGCCAGAATCGCCAGGGCGTGCTGTTCGCCACTGCGGGGATCCCGCCAGAGTTCGGCAATCCGAACCCCGCGCACCACCTGCTCGGTACGGGTCACCAGGCTGCGGCTGACCTGCAGCTCAGACTGGGCGACGCCACCCGGCGCCCCGGCACCCGATAAAAAACGCTGCTCATCGCTGCGCTGCTCCCGGATGCTCACCTCGAAGATCTTGGCCAGATCGGCTCGGGCCCGGTTCTGGGCGTCCTCCAGGCTGCTTGCCCGCCCCCGGCCCGTCAGGTAGCTTTGATCCGGGTAGCGGTCGCTGCTCCCATCCACCCAGCCGGGTTGGCCCCGCAGATCCTTGCCGGCACATCCCCCGCCCAGGGCCACGATCATCGCAAGCAACAGAAGAATTTTTTTGGGCATCTCATCCCCTCTCGGCGGCCCACGGGCCGATCCAGTGATCCTGAATGTAAACGGCACTCCCCGGCCGAATCTCAACCTCCCGGTAGACCCGGGTCATCAACGCCCCGCCTCCGGGGCCCAGCCACTCCACCGCTACCGCATAACGTCCCGGCGGCAGGCTCAAACGGGCAAGATACAGCTTGGCCGGCAGGGTGATCCAGGACCGGGTATCGGCCCGCTCGCTGACGACGGCGGCGAGATTGGCCAGCACCCCCAGCAAGGGATCGTTGCGCTCCACCTCCCGCATGGCCACGCCCTTAACCACCATCCGCGCCAGGGCCCGGGCGGTGATACCGGGCATGGCCGCCTCCAGGGCCCGGCGGGCCAAATCGTCGATATTCTCTCCCGGGGCCGCCCGGGCAACCTCTCCATTGACGGTGATCCGAATCTCGGCGAACGGGAGTGGCCGCCGGGGGGGGTAGGAGGGGGTGGCGATGCGGTACCAGCGGCCGCCGACCGCGTCCAGCACGTTCAAGGATTGCTCCTCCTTGACCGGGACCAGCCCGGTGCCCAGGACCACGATCACCTCTCCCCGATCCTCCTCCCCCCTCGCGACGCCGGCCCGGTTCCCGCCACCAAACTCGTTGCGGTAACGCTCGAGCTCCTCATCCAGGCCCTGCCGTTGAGCCAGTCGCAGCAGATCCTGCCGGAGCGGCAAGGGCACGGCGGCAACATCGCCCGAGGAGCGGTAGGAATCTACGGCTTTGCGATAGGCGATCAGCGCATCGCTCCACTCTCCGGCCTGTTCAAAGACCAGGCCGGAGAGATAGCGCATGATCCCTTCCGCCCCGACCTCACGCGCGCTTGCGGAAAACTGTTGCAGGGCAAGATCCGCCTGCAGCACCTCCACCCGGGCGCCATCATGATCGGCCAGGGCCAGGTAGTTGAGGGTCTTGTAGAGGTGGAGCAGAATCCGCTCGTAGGGTTCGCCCAGGTAGCTGCGCTGGGTATCACTCACCGAAAAAGCCGCGGTCTGTTCGCTGATGCTGATCGCGACAAGCTGGTCGATCAGCCCCTTGGCCTCTTCCAGGGCCTCGTTGCTGGCGGCATAATCCCCGCCCAGGCGCAACAGCATTCCCTTGTTCAGCAGGTAGAGAACCCGATCTCCACGGTCCGCCGACCTCTTTTCCAGGAGCTCCAGGGCCCGTTCCGGCCGTCCCTCGACCAACCGCTCTTGCAGCAAATGGGAGGTTTCGCTGTAGGTGGCGCAGCCGGAAAACCCCGCCGCCCAGATCAGCGCCAGAATCAGCGCCAGAAGAAGCGGCGGCCAACGCAACCGTTCACCAGGCCCAATAACCTGCTGATTTAACGGGCCGTAACCGTTCAGGGGCGCACGCCGGGACGAGTGACGAACTTCTTGATCTTCTTCTGACCGATCCAGACGATCCGGTTATCCGCCAGGCTGATCAGGGTCAGGTCCACCTGATAGTAACGCACCTGCTGGCGGCCCTCGACATCAATGATGGTGTTGATCGTCCCCTGCAGCATATAGTCGGCGCCCAGCTCCCGCCCCATGGCCTTACGGGTGTCTTCGCGAGCGTGGAGATCCTGATCTCGGCGCTCTTCCCGGATCTCGTCCCGCTCGTCACGGGAAGCGACAAAATCCACCCGGCCGGAATTGATCAGGGCCCGCTGGATATCGGAGACAAAGGTGCGCAGGTTGATATGCTCATGACTGAGGTTGCGAATCTCGCCCACGATCACCGCCGGCTGGCGGCCCCGGGCGCTGAGATGCTGCCCCAGCCAGGCCTGGGCCAGAACATCCTGCACCATCTCCTCGGAAACCAACCGTGAATCGGTGTCGTTCCAGTTCCCGCTCAGATCGCGCACCTGCTCGGGGGCCACCCGTTCCACCCTGGTGGCGCAACCGACAAAAAGCAGGGCAACCAGGAACAGGAGGCCGGCCTTGGACCATATATTCCGCATCATTTTATCTCTCCTTCCACCATGCGATCAAAGATGTTGTCGGCATGACGACCGACATGAAGCTTCAGCCCTTCATCCATCTCCCTGACCATCTCAACGGTCGTCTTGACCTGCTGCATATCCAGCTCGGCCAAAGCATACACGGCCTCGGTGCGCCGATCACGCCATCGCCCGATGATCCGTGACCCACTCAGGTTGAGCCGGGTGACGTTTTCGATCTGGCGGGAGATGGCCTGTTCGGTGGCAGCTCCCCCACCGGCAACCAGATACTCCCGGGAAACGATCTGCAGGTAGGAGGACAGTATCCGGGCCAACTCCGCCCGAGCCCGGTCATCGGCAACCGAGGTCTGCAAAGAGCTATCGCCCATGGCCGGGGCGGAACCCACCCCATGGAACAGGCGGCCGCCACGATCATTCAAGGCCTGGGAGCCCCGATTGACCCAGTCGGGGGCCCCCTTAATCCGCAGATCGCTCTCCACCACCGTCCGGCTGGCGCAGCCGCCCAGCAGCACAACCGCCACGATCAGCGCCAACCCCCAGCGGACAAAAGCGAAACAGTTTAATGATGGCTGCATGATGACCTCCCACAGGTTGATAACAGGCTAACATCGGTAATATTCTTCCCCGTTGCCCAGCCGGTTGTCAAGCTGGAATCCGGTGGCCACTGCGGCCAAACCCCGCCGCAGTCCCTACATCATAACCATTCACCAGGGCCAACAAAGTGTTGATTTAACGGGCTGTAACCGTTCAGCAGCGCCCCAGAGGTTCGGGTAAGCAGCCAAGCGCTGCGTACCCCGGGTACGTAAGCTTGGCTGAT
>JBLRWU010000122.1:0-4753 GCA_047921155.1 Desulfurivibrio sp. | reverse complement strand
CCACCACCAGGATTATCAACAAGGCTTTCATCGGCCGCTCCTTTCAGGTATGATGTTGTCCATGCCGACCGCCGCCCAGTTCCGGATCAATTACCGCTTCACCCCGCCCGACGGCGCCCCGGTCCTTTTTGACCTGCGCTTCGATGCCCGCAGCGTTACCCTGCTGCAGGATGATTTCACGCCGCCGGACTGGACCAGGCTGGATCAAAACCGCTGCCCCAACTGCCCCCTGAAGCCGGAACAGACCACTTACTGTCCCGCCGCCCTGGCCTTGGTGCCGCTGGTGGCTCGATTCGAACACCTTCTCTCCCACGACCGGGTTTTCCTGGAGGTGACCACCGCAGAGCGCACCATCTCGGGGCAGACCACGATTCAGCGGGCGGTCGGCTCCCTGATGGGGCTGCTGCTGGCGGCCAGCAACTGTCCCCACACCACTTTTTTCAAACCGATGGCCCGCTTCCACCTGCCCCTGGCCAGCGAGGAGGAAACGATCTACCGGGCGACCTCCACCTACATGCTGACCCAGTATTTCCAAAAACTCCGGGGCCGGGAACCGGACTTCTCCCTGGAGGGGCTGAACCGGATCTACCAGAACATCCAGGAGGTCAACCGGACCATGGCCCAGCGCCTGCGACAGGCCTCAACCACCGATTCCTCGATCAACGCCATCATCCTCCTGGACATGTACGCCAAGGCGATGCCGTATGCGATCAAACAGGCCCTGGACGAGATCTCCTACCTTTTCGACGCCGGGTAGGCAACAACCGCCACCACCATCCCCGGAGTGGCGCCGACCGAACCAGGGCAACTGTGCTGCCAGTGTAGCAAACCACCGCGACGACACCACCATTAAAAGAGGAACTCGCCATGAAAATCCCCGCCGCCGGCCCTTGGCTGTCGATGCTGATCACCGCCCTGCTGCTGACCTCATGCGCTCCCGGCCCCCGCCTGGAGAGCCGGCCGGCGACAACGGTGGTTCCCGACACCAGCTACACCCTGATCCTGCACGGCTGCAATTTCGGCAACGACCTGGCCACCATCGCCTTTCTCCGCCGCGAAGACCAGCCCTATCTCTTCCAGCCCCACTCTCCGGAGTTTCAATACCGCATCCAGGAAAACCTGGCGGCCGACGAAGCGCTGGCCAGGGCTCGCACCTTCGTCGATTGCAGCCCCCATTTCAGCCACGCTCGCTTGCGCAGCCTCTCGGGTCCGGATGGCGACGTAATCGGCTACGAGATGCGCCCCATCTACCTGGCCCATTCTTTCCGCTGGCCGGACATGCTCAACGTCTTCTACCATTTCAAGGGGGGAAAGGTGCTGATTTACGTCAACCCCATTCCCCATGAAGACGATCTGGACGATGACGTTTAAGCCGGCTGATTTAACGGGCCGTAAATGACATCGACGATCAAGTCATTCTAAAATAAACCGGGAATTGAAAACAACGCCAATGGCTCTTATCAGTCTGCAACAAGTAACCCTGGCCTTCGGTGGCCGCCCCCTGCTGGACCGTGCCAATCTCCAGGTCGAGGCCGGCGAACGCCTCTGCCTGCTGGGCCGCAACGGAGAGGGGAAGTCCACCCTGCTGCGAATTATCAACCATGAGCTGGAGGTCGACGCCGGCGAGGTGATCCGCCGCAAAGGTTTACGCAGCGCCCGCCTGGAGCAGGAGGTGCCCCCCGGCCTGCACGGCTCGGTGCGTGAGGTGGCGGCGGCCGGGCTGGCCAACGGGGGGGAACGGGAGCGGCAGCACCTGGAAAAGGTACTCAGCCGCCTGGAACTGCCCCCGGAACAGGAGTTCAACCAACTCTCCGGCGGCCTGAAAAGACGGGTACTGCTGGCCCGGGCCCTGGCCAACGACCCGGAGCTGCTGCTGCTGGACGAACCCACCAACCATCTCGACCTGGAAGCGATCATCCTGCTGGAGGATCTCCTGCTGGGGTTTGCCGGTGCCGTGGTCTTTATCACCCATGACCGTTCCCTGGTCCGCCGCCTGGCCACCCGGATCATCGAGCTGGACCGGGGCCGGCTCAGCAGCTGGCCGGGTGATTACGACAACTACCTGCGCCGCCGGGAGGAGTTGCTGGCCGCTGAAAGCACCCAGGCCGCCAAGTTCGACCGCAAACTGGCCCAGGAGGAGAGCTGGATTCGCCAGGGGATCAAGGCCCGCCGCACCCGCAACCAGGGCCGGGTCGAGGCCCTGCTCAAGATGCGGCGGGAGCGGGCGGCCCGCCGGGAACAGAGCGGACGGGTCAGAATGCAGGTCCAGGAGACCGCCGCCTCCGGCCGACTGGTGGCCGAGGCCAAGGATATCTCCTTTGCCTACGACGATCTGCCGGTGGTCAGTAAGCTCAGCACCACCATCATGCGCGGCGACAAGGTGGGGATCATCGGCCCCAACGGAGTGGGCAAAACCACCCTGCTCAAACTGCTGCTGGGTGAGCTGGCCCCCCAGAGCGGCAAGATTCGTCTGGGCACCAATCTGGAGGTCTGCTATTTCGACCAGCACCGGGAACAGCTGGACCCGGCCCGCACCGTGGCCGAAAACCTGGCCGACGGCCACGACACCGTGCTGATCAACGGCCAGTCCCGCCATATCATGGGCTACCTCCAGGATTTCCTCTTCACCCCGGACCGGGCCCGCTCCCCGGTTGCCATCCTCTCGGGAGGGGAGAAAAACCGTCTGCTGCTGGCTCGCCTCTTCACCCGCCCCTGCAACGTCCTGGTGATGGACGAACCGACCAACGACCTCGATGTGGAGACCCTGGAGCTGCTGGAGGAGTTGCTGCTTGATTTCAGCGGCACCCTGCTGCTGGTCAGCCACGACCGGACTTTTCTCAACAATGTGGTGACCAGCACCCTGGTCTGCGAGGGCGGAGGCCGGGTCACCGAATATGCCGGCGGTTACGACGACTGGCTGCGGCAACGCCGGAAACCGGCGGCACCGGATGATACCGGCCCAACCGCCGGACCGGGCAGCGGCGCCAAATCCGGCAACAAAAAAGCGACCGGGCCCGCCGGCAAATCCGCCGGCAAGCGCAAGCTGACCTTCACCGAGGCCCACGAACTGGCCGCCCTGCCCGCCACCATCGAGCAGCTGGAAGCCCGGCAGCATGAGTTGCTGACGGCCATGGCGGCGCCCGATTTCTACCGCCAACCCGCCGCACAGATCACCGCTTGCCAGGCCGAATTGGGTACTCTGGAAGTGAAACTGACCCAAACCTACCAGCGCTGGGAGGAGCTGGAAAAGCTGGTGTAAGCAGGAAAAGGGTGCAATATCCCGAGCAATCGGTTCTATTGTCCTGTTCCCCCATGCCACATCTATTTCACAGAAGGTTACCATGACAGAAAAAATTGAAGTCAGCTTCGCCCAATTGCCCCTGGCTCCGGCCATCCAACAGGTGATTAAGGAGGTGGGCTACGAAACCCCGACTCCCATCCAGGCCGCCGCCATTCCCCCGCTTTTGGCCGGCCGCGACCTGCTGGGCCAGGCCCAGACCGGCACCGGCAAAACCGCCGCCTTTGCCCTGCCCCTGTTAAGCCGCCTGGATTTGAGCCTCAAACATCCTCAGATTCTGGTGCTTGCCCCCACCCGCGAGCTGGCTCTGCAGGTGGCCGAGGCGATACAGACCTACTCCCGCCATCTCCCGGGTTTCCAGGTGCTGCCCCTCTACGGGGGCCAGAACATGACCCAGCAGTTGCGCCAGTTGCAACGCGGCGTCCAGGCCATAGTCGGCACTCCCGGCCGGATCCAGGACCATCTCCGGCGCGGCACCCTCAAGCTTGACCGCCTCTCCTGCCTGGTGGTGGACGAGGCCGATGAGATGCTCAAGATGGGCTTTATCGACGCGGTGGAACAGATTCTTCAGCACACCCCGCCGGGCCGCCAGGTGGCGCTCTTTTCCGCCACCATGCCGCAGGAGGTGATGCGGGTGGCCCGCCGCCATCTCAAGGACCCCGTCGAGATCAGGCTCAAAACCCGGACCTCGACGGTGGAGACCATCTCCCAGTACTTCTGGCTGGCCCAGGGGATGCAAAAGCTCGACGCCCTGACCCGGATTCTGGAAGCGGAGAAGATCGAAGCGATGATCATTTTCGTCCGTACCAAGGTGGCCACCGTCGAGTTGGCGGAAAAACTGGTAGCCCGGGGCTTCTCCAGCGCCGCCTTGAACGGCGATATGACCCAGGTGTTGCGGGAGAAAACCATCGAGCAGCTTAAGAGCGGCGCCCTGGATATCGTGGTGGCCACCGATGTGGCAGCCCGGGGCCTGGATGTAAAACGGATCAGCCATGTGGTCAACTATGACGTCCCCTACGACACCGAGTCCTACGTCCATCGGATCGGCCGCACCGGCCGGGCCGGGCGGGAAGGCAAGGCGATCATCTTTGTAGCCCCCCGGGAGATGCGGATGCTCAGCGCCATCGAGCAGGCCACCCGCCAGACCATTACCAAGCTGAAGCTGCCCACCCGCCAGGAGGTCACCGACCGCCGCATCGGCCAGTTCAAGGAGCAGATCGCCGCCGCGGTTGCCACCATGGAGGAGCAAGAGGGGCAGGAATTTTTCAGCGAGTTGATCGGAGAGATGGTGGAGGAGTACGGCGTCCCCCCCCAGCAGCTTGCCGCCACTTTGGCCTACCTGCTCCAGAAGGAGCGACCGCTGCAACCCCAGGAGCAACCCGCGCCGCCGCCAACCCCCTCACCCTCGGCGCGCCGGGAACCGGAGCAACGTTTACGTGAACGGAAACCGGTTTC
>JBLRWU010000121.1:0-4871 GCA_047921155.1 Desulfurivibrio sp. | reverse complement strand
GCCCAAGTAGTTGGTGGCCAACGGTTCAAGCGTGGGCTCGGGGGTGGGCTCGGGTGCGGGCGCCGGTGTGGGTGCAGCGGGCGCCGGGTCTGAACTCGACGAACAGCCGCCCAGGCCCAGGGTCAGGGTCAAGGCCAGCGGCAGCGCCAGGCTGACCAGCCACTTTCTCGTGCTTTGTTGCATGGTATACTCCTCCTCGGATTATAAATTTTGCCCGTGGCGGATCAGGGGTTGATCCGCGTACGACATCCGCCATTATCACGATAAAGACGGACTCTTCCTTAGCGGAGTAACTTGCTGAAAATAGAGATAATAATCCAGATAAGAGTTTTCACCAAAAAGGGCCGGTCTGTGAAGAATAATTCACAGACCGGCCCCGATAAGCATGACATTTGCGGATTGAGGGCTTACAGCGGCAGGATCTGCATCTCCTTCCGGGTGGGGTGGTCGCCTTGCAGGATCAGGCCTTTGCGGCCGTCGATGCTGATGAAGTCGCCGAAGTTGATCACCGTGCCGCTGATCTCGCAGCGCTCCTCGTTTTCGTAGACCTTAAGGCTGGGGCAGCCCACCACGCAGGTTCGTTCCAGGCGGGTGGCGACCACCGCCGCATGGGAGGTCTGGCCGCCCCGGGCGGTGAGCAGGCCGTCGGCCGCCGCGATCTCCTTGATATCCTCGGGTACGGTGTCCTGGCGGATCAGCACCAGGGTGGCGTCGGGGTCTTCCCGGCGCAGGCGGAGGATATTGGCCCCGTTGAATACCGCCCGGCCGGACAGGGCGCTGCCGCTGACCCCGACGCCGTGGGCCAAAAGCGCCGCCTCGGCGGCCTCGTGGTCGGCAAAGATGAAGAAGCTCTCCTTCTTTTTGATGGTGATCATGTCGCGGGTTTGCAGCAGGTAGAGATCCTCGGCCTCCGGACCCTCGAAGGTGAATTCGATCTCCTGGGCGTTCCACCGTTTTTCATAGACCAGGTTACGGCTGATCGCAAGCAGTCGCTGGTAAACCTTGGGGAAACGGCGCTCCAGGGTGTTGTTCGCCTCGCGGCCGTCCAGTTCGGCCTGCTCCACTGAGATCGGGTCGGTGGTGACCAGGCCGCTGACGATATCCTCGCCCTGATCCCCCACCGCGTAATCGCCCCAGAGGGCCACCCGGCTCACCTTGCGGTAGGGGTGGGCGGTAAACAGCACCCCGCTGCCCGACTGGGCCCCGATATTGCCGAAAACCATGGTCTGAACGATCACTGCCGTGCCCCAGTCATCGGAGATGTCCATAATGGCGCGATAATCTTGACTTTTAGGGGTGTCCCAGGAGGCCATCACCATCTCCACCGCCCCGGTCAGTTGCAGCCAGGGATCGTCGGGAATCCCGATGCCGCGGCCGCGGATGGTTTTCTGGTACTCCAAGGCCAGTTCCCGGATCTGCTCGGGGGAAAAATCGCGTTTGTACTGCACCCCCCAGCGGGCCTTGGCGGCATCCATCAGTTCCTGGAAGCACTCCCGCTCCGCCCCCCGGGACATGGCCCAGGACTGGAGGAAGCGACGGAAGTTGTCCCAGGCCAGAAACGCCTTGCCCTCCTGTTCGGCGAACTCGGTCACGATATCCTCGTTGAGTCCCACGTTATGGATGGTGGACATCATCCCCGGCATGGAGATCGCGGCCCCGCTTCGCACCGAGAGCAACAGGGGGTTGGCCGGGTCGCCGAAACGGCGGCCGGTCTGCTCCTCCACCCGGTTGAGGGCCAGGCGCAGGCGGCCCACAAAGTCGTCCCGGCACTTGGTAAATTCGCGGATCACCGGCCAGCAGCGGAAAACCTCGGTGGTGATGGCAAAACCCGGCGGCACCGGCTTGCCTTCGATGGCCAGCAGGGTCAGGTTGTAGCCCTTGTTGCCCAGCAGGATCAGGTTGGCGTTGCGGCTGTGGCGGGGGTTGAGCGGGGTAACCGCCCGCTCCGGGTTGTAGGTCATCAGCAGATCGAGGTTGCCCTCGTCCAGGACCTCTTTCTGGGCCTCCAGGGTCTGGTAGATTCGAGTAATGAAATTGTCCAGATGCTGCAAGCCGAAGGTGCCGGCGATCAGATCGCGCATGAAGCTTTCCGCCAGCCGGTTGATGTTGCCGCCGGGATCATCGGTGTGCTGGAGGTAACGGTACTTGGGGAGCAGGTTGCCTTCACCGATCTGGGGAATGATGATGCTGAGGTTGTTCTCGTGGAGGTTGGTGTAATAGGTATAGATCACATCCTTGACCCCCTCCGAGAGCCCGCGGAAGATATCGAGGAACTGGGTATAGGAGAAACGCTTGATCCCCAGGGAGTTGCTCAACAGCGACAGGTGGGAGGAGAGCTTGCGGCTGGCGATCCCGTCGATCTTCAGGGCCCGCAGGTAGAGGCGCAGGCACTTGAGGATCCGGATAAAGGTGGCCTTGGTGATGATGTTCAGGTTGACCGTTTCCGGCAGCTTTTCCAGATAGGTGTTGGCCAGGTTTTCCAGGCGGAAGGTGAGGCTCAGGGCGTCGAATTTGCGCTCCTGGTAGCGGCCGTAAACCGAGGGGATATCCACCGCGATATGGCGCTTATGGTAGATACTCTCCTGGGCCGGAAATTGTTCCGGGCTTAAAATTATCTCCCTGAGCCGCTCCAGGTGGTCGAGCATGGCCGAAAGACACTCGAAGGTGTCGCAGATATCCAGATCGGCCAGCAACTGCTCCATCTCGGGAAAGCCGCTTGCCGCGGCCTGCTTGAGTTGCTGGCGCAACTCCTCGGTGCCCAGGTTGTATTTCTGGTGGCAAAGGCGGTACATCCGGACCAGCAGGTCGAAACGGCGCCGTTCTCCGGCCGGAATATCCTCCTGCTCGGCCAGGTAGCTGCGCCGCCGGGTGAAATCCCAGTTGAGCAGGTCGGTGACCTGGCGGATATGGTTCAAGCGCCAGATCCGGTTGGTCAGGCGATGGAGGTCATCGATATACTCCCCTTCGGGACTGATCTGCTGCAAAACCTCAACGGGGAGGTAGGGCGCCAGTTGCTCCCGGTTGCGGTCGCGCCAGAAGAGGATAATCGCCTCGATAAAATCGACGA
Organism: Desulfurivibrio sp.; assembly: GCA_047921155.1. Lineage (GTDB taxonomy): Bacteria > Desulfobacterota > Desulfobulbia > Desulfobulbales > Desulfurivibrionaceae > Desulfurivibrio. The sequence continues at coordinate 1,804 of JBLRWU010000121.1, read as the reverse complement.
TCAGGTTGCTCGACTCCACATGGCTCTGCTTGCGGAGAAAATGGATCAGCTTGTCGCGGCGCTGATGGATCTCGTCCAGTTCGGTGGAGACCTCGCGCAACTGCCCCTCGGCCCCGATATCGTTGTAAAATACCGGCACCAGTTTGGCGAACTGGGTGACCAGGTTATAGACCGGCTCGATGGGATGGTTGAGCAGCTCGGTGATATCCCGCTGGAAAAGATCGGTATCCTTGAGGCAGGTGCCGGAGAGCTTGAGGTTGATGATCAGGGCCGAAAAGAGGGTGGAGCACCACTTGGGCTCCTGGCCGATCAGGTTGAGCCAGACCCGGATATTGGCCAGGTGGGCCGGGTTGGCCAAGGGCTGCCAGTCCTCGCCGATCCCGGTGACGTTGGCGTACTGGAAGCCGAAGCGCACGGTCTCCCAGAGAAAGGTCTCCACCAGCCGGGAGTTGCCCCGGCGGAACACCTCACTGCCGATCACCTGGATACACTGCAACGAGGTGTGGGGATAGCGGCGGACGTTGCTTTTCAGTAAAGCCAGGGTGGTAAGCAGAAAGCGTTCGATCTCTTCGAAGGTCTGGCGCCGGATCAGTTGCACCAGGCTGCGGTTGATCTCCCGCAGGGTCTCCTCGTGGATCAGGGACAGGCCGCCGGTATCCATGATCCGGAAGAGGAAGAGCATTTTACGGTTTTCCGAGAAGCGGTCCACCGGATCTTCCCCGGCCAGCCGGTCGGGAATCTCTTTGTAGAGCCGAACGATATCCAGGTGATCGGGCAGCTCCAGCAAGCGGCCCAGGGCGGCTTCATCCTGCCCGGGATCGATCCCCTCCGCCATTTGCAGGTATTCGGTCAGGCGGAGATGGGAGATCTCCTGAAAGAGCGGTCCGGCCCGCCAGCCCCGGCAGAGGGCTTCACATTCGGTGGTAAACCAGGGCTGGGGGTCCTCCTCGCCCAGCCAATAGCTGTAGTTGAGCCGCAGAGCCTGGCGCAGAAGTCGGGCCAGGGCCGGCAAATCACAGTTCTTAATTTCGGGGGAGTCGCCCGGAGAGCGGCACTTGTCGGCCAGGCGGGCGGCGATCTTTTTCAACGAATGCTGGCCCTGGACCACCGGCAGCAGCAAAACCGGTTCCAGTTCGGCCAGTTGGTCGCAGCAGTGGCCCAGGGTTTGCCGGTAGGCCGCCAGCTCTTCGGGCTTGAGGATCAGGACCAGCTTTTCCAGCAGGGCCAGCAGGGTTTCGGCGGCCTGGATGGCCAGCAGCTCGTTTTTGCCGGTTTCCCGCAGGGCCAGCAGGGCGATCTCGAATAACAGGCGGCAGGATTCCGGCCCCCGGGGGTGGCGGCGGTAGTGGTCCAGGTGCTTGAGGACAAAGGAGCGGTAACGGGGGAGAATCAGGCGCCAGTTGCGGAAGGGGTGGCTGATATCATAGAGCAGCTCCTCCAGGGGATCGCGAATCCCCTTGTAATCGGCCACCACCTCCAGCAGGACCTTCCAGGCCGGGTCCAGCTCGACACAGGCCACGGCGGTCTCCTGCAAATTGGCCCGCAGCGCATCGGAATCGATGGCCGGCTTGCAAACTTTATCCACCACGGTTTTCCTTATTCATAATTTGATCTCCGGGCGGGGTAAGGCCGCGACCCGGTGGCGGCGGGTTTCGGCCATGGCCGCCTCGGAGGCGGGCTGAAGGCCCGCCGAGAATGAGCCGCCACCGGGTCGCGGCCTTACCCCGCCCGGAGGTACCTTACAGGGTTTTATGCTGTTCCATATGGAGGATCAGGTCCAGCACCCGGTTGGAGTAGCCCCATT
>JBLRWU010000120.1:0-4898 GCA_047921155.1 Desulfurivibrio sp. | reverse complement strand
GGCAAACGTGCTTGCAGCCGCCGATCTGCTCCGGGGCCGCTGCGGGGGCGGGGCGCGGGCTGCCCTCCCGGCCAAGTTTAACCGCCAGGGCGCCGATCTCGTTGAGCCCGGAATCCCCCGAGATCGGCCGGGAACCGTGGCGGACCAGCTTCATCCCGTTGTAGTCGGCGGGATTGTGGCTGGCGGTGACCATGATGCCGCCGTCCGCCCCTAAATGGTCGGTGGCGAAATAGATCTCTTCGGTACCGCACAGGCCCAGCTTCAGCACCTCCACCCCCGACTCCCGCAGGCCCCGGCCCAGGGCGGCGGTCAGTTCCGGGCTGGAGAGGCGGATATCGCAACCGATCACCACCCGGCGGGGCTTAAGGTGGGCGGCAAAGGCCAGGCCGATGCGGTAGGCCAGGTCGGCATCGAGTTGATCGGGCACCCGGCCGCGGATATCGTAGGCCTTGAAGCAGGCGGGCAGTTCCAGGTTTTCAGGCATGGTTGAACCTCTTTCGCGGTTTTTTTATGCTGGTGGCGGCGTTAACGCGCCATCATATTTGAACGTGGGCCTTTTGCCTAGCATAAGTTGCGTTTCTGGTTGGCCCCGGAACAGGTGCGGAAGGCGGCCAGCAGTTCCGCCAGGGTCCCGATGGTTTGGGGGTCAAGCCCCAGAAAGCCGGCGGCCTGCCGGTAGATTTCCCGGGGGGTGACCCCGCCCTGGCGCATGGCGGCCAGGGCCAGGTCCTGGTCGGATTTGGAAAGCTTGCGGCCGCCGGGGGCGGAGATCAGGGGATGATGGTGGAAGGAGGCATCCCGAAACCCCTGACCGGCCGGACCCAGTTGGGTCGCCAGAAAAAGCTGGGCGGCGCTGGAGGGGAGCAGATCCCGGCCCCGCACAATAAGGTTGATCCGGTCGTCCAGGTCGTCTCCCAGGCTGGCCAGTTGGTAAGCGGGCAGATCGTCCCGGCGCCAGAGGATAAAGTCTCCCAGTTGGGTTGCCGGTTGCAGCCTGATCTCGGTGGCCGGAGTGGTGAGGGAGGTGGTTCCCGCCAGGGTCACCGTCCACTCCCGGGCCACCTGAACCCGGATGGCGTGGGGGTCGGCGGGATGGTCGCGCCGCCCCCGACAGGTGCCGGGGTAAAGGCCTTGGCCGCCGAGTTGGCTGATCTGGCGCCGGGAGCAGGTGCAGGGAAAGAGTTGCGCACACTCCTTGAGGTCGGCCAGCAGGGTCCGGTAACGCTCCACCCGCAAAAGTTGCGAGTGGTGGGCGGCGAAATCATCGGGGCCGGCGGGGCCTTCATCCCAGGTCAGCCCCAACCAGTCCAGTTGGCGGAAGATATCCTCCACAAACTCCGGGCGGCAGCGGCCGGCGTCGGCGTCATCGATCCGCAGCTTGAGGATACCGCCGTGGCGGCGGACCAAAAGCCAGGTCAGCAGAAAATTGAGGGCGTTGCCCAGATGCAGATAGCCGCTGGGCGTGGGGGCGAGACGAGAGCGGATCATAGCGCGGTTGGTTGACGTTACCCCTTGGTGAACAGGAATATTTGCGTTAAAGTGGCTCGATGCATCAGACCAAGATAAACTTAATTGATCACGGGGTTAAACCCGGAGTAAGCGATCACGGGGTGCCGCAGGTTGCGGCAAGCGGGGCGGCGATGCGTACATCAGTACGCGAGCCGGCCCGATCGCCGCAAGATGCGGTGCCCCGTGATCGCTTGCAGATAAACCCCCTGGCCCCGGAGCTGGCGGCCGCCATGGCCGATCTCTACCGGCGGATGGAGAGCGCCTACGATATCGTGGCCCGGCAACTGGATTTCTCCTGCCGGGGCTGCCCCGATAACTGCTGCGACTCCTATTTTCTCCACCACACCCGGATCGAGTGGGCCTACCTGCGGGAGGGGCTGCAACAGTTGCCCGCCGAGGAGCTGGCATCGATCCGGCAGCGGGCGGCGGAGTACCGGCAGCAGGCCCAGGTCGCCCTGGACGCCGGGGATCGCCCGGCCCTGCTCTGCCCCCTCTTAAACGAGGAGGGGCTTTGCGGGGTCTACCGGCATCGCCTGATGATCTGCCGGATGCATGGGGTGCCCTCCAGTCTCACCTTCCCCAATGGCCGGGTGCAGCGCTTTCCCGGTTGCTTCCGCTGCCAGGAATTGACCGCCTCCCGGGCGGCCTCTCCCACCGTGGAGCGGGCGCCGTTGCTGCGGGAGCTGGCCCTGCTGGAACAGCGCTTTACCGCCGGTCGGCCGGAGCGCATAAAAATGACCATTGCCGACATGATCCTGGGGTAAAGCGGCGGCGCGGGATGGCGGCTATTTTTCCCGCAGCAGTTCCGCAATCTGAAAGGCCAACTCCAGGCTCTGTTCGGCGTTGAGCCGGGGGTCGCACATGGTCATGTAGCGCTGGCTCAACTCCCGATCGATAATCTTGCGGCCGCCGCCGATACATTCGGTGACGTTATCGCCGGTCATCTCGAAGTGGACCCCGCCGGGGACCGTGCCCTCATTCCAGTGAATTTCGAAAAAGGCCCGGATCTCGGCCAGGATATCGTCAAAGTTGCGGGTCTTGAGGCCGCCGGAGGCGGTGTAGGTATTGCCGTGCATCGGGTCGCAGCTCCAGACCACCTTGGCGCCTTCCTCCTTCAGGGCCCGGACCAGAGCGGGCAGGCCCTCCTGGATCTTTTTGCAGCCGAAACGGGTGATCAGGGTCAGCTTGCCCGCCTCATTCTGCGGGTTCAGGGCGGCGATCAGCCGCTTGATATCATCGATCTGGTGGCTGGGCCCCACCTTGACCCCGATGGGGTTGTGGACCCCTCGGAAAAACTCGACATGGGCGCCGTCCACCTGGCGGGTGCGCTCGCCGATCCAGAGCATATGGGCCGAGCAGTCGTACCAGTCGCCGGTGGTGGAGTCCTGACGGGTCAGAGCCTCTTCGTAGCCCAATAGCAGGGCCTCGTGGGAGGTGAAGAAGCTGGCCTGGGTCAGTTGGGGGATATCGGTATCCAGTCCCACCACCCGCATGAAGTTGATCGCCTGGTCGATATTGCGGGCCAGTTTGTCGTACATTTGGCCCTGGGGAGAGGTTTTGACAAACTCGTTGTTCCAGGCGTGGACCCGGTCCAGGGCCGCATAGCCGCCCCGGGTGAAGGCTCGGAGGATATTCATGGTGGCGCAGGCCAGGAAGTAACCCTTGACCATCCGCTGGGGGTCGGGTCGGCGCGCTGCCGGGGTCGGCTCACTGCCGTTGACCATATCCCCCCGGTAACTGGGCAGTTCCACCCCGTTAACCATCTCGGTGTCGGCGGAGCGTGGCTTGGCGTACTGACCGGCCATCCGGCCCACCTTGACCACGGGCTTGCCGCCGGCATAGCCCAGGATCACGGTCATCTGCAGGATCACCTTGAGCAGCTCCCGCACCGGCGGGGCCGAGCACATGGAAAAACTCTCGGCGCAGTCGCCGCCCTGGAGGAGAAAGGCTTCCCCTTCCGCCGCCATGGCCAGTTGCCTTTTCAGGTCGCGGATCTCGCCGGCAAAGACCAGGGGCGGCAGTTCGGCGATGGTGGCCAGGGCGGAGCGATACTCCTGCCGGTCCGGCCAGTTGGGTTGTTGCAGGGCGGTGAAGTTCTGCCAACTGCTCTTGCTCCAGTTCGTTTTGCCACTCATAACATGATACTCCGATAAAATTTTACCCTTCCTGGGCGTTTGGCAGGGCACATGGGGCGCCGGCGCAGCAGACTTCGACGTCGAAGGCGTTGAGGATTCGCAGCTCCGGTTCCCGCCGTTCGGCGGCCAGGGGGCTGAAATCCAGCCGGGGCAGTTGGGCCGTCAGCGTCGCGCGGTTGGGGATGGCGGCCAGTCCCTGGTCCAGCACTTTCCCGGAGCGGCTATCCAGCAGCTCGGCGTCCTCGCCATTGCTGACCACGGTAAAGGGGATCACCTGGGTCGGGTCTATAACCCGGGCGGCGGCCAGGGCCGGTCGTTCCCGGGTGACCAGCGAGCCGGGACCGTAACGCAACAGCAGCAGGCGTTTGCCCTCGATCCTGACCACGAAATCGATCTTGGAGCTGACAAAGTTACCGGCAAAAAGGGTCTCGATCACCAGCCGGGGCTCGATCTCGGTTTTGGCAAACCCCCTCTCCTCCACCAGCAGTCGGGCCAGGCGCTGCCGATAGCGCTCATCGTCGGTGTCCACCAGGGGCTCTCCGGTGATGAAATCGGCGAGATGACCGTAAATCAGGTGATGGGAGGCAACATCGCTCATAAATGGCCGCCAAAGCCGGGAAGCAGAAAAGGGAGGGGCCGGGCCTGTGGCGCCCTTCCCCTCCCTTCCTGTTTTTTATGGTTATGACCGGGTTGAGCTTACAGTTCCAGCCATGATTCGGAGAAGACGTTCTGGCCGGAGAGTACCTTGTAGGTCTTGTAGTGCTCCAGGGCGGTGCCGGTGAGCCCGGCCGGATCGGGGTCGTTGCCGTCCATCATTCCGTGCACCAGATCAACCAGGTTCTGACGCTCACCCTTGCAGATCGCCATCAGCTCGGCGTCGTAGGAGTTGACGATGGCGGTGGTGATCCCGTGCTTCATCAGCATGATCAGGTAGGTGCGATCGAGATACTTGCGCAGATGCTCGGCCACCCCGTTGGAGACGTTGGAGAGGCCCACGGTGGAGCCGGCCCCGGGGGCGATATCCTGGAGCATGCTCATGAACTCCAGGCCGGAGTTGATCTGGTCAGCGCCCAGGGTGATGGGGGTGCCGATGGGATCAAAAAGCATCTTCTCGTTGGGAATCCCGGCTTCGGCCAGGGCCATCATCAGGTCCACCGCCATGGCGGCCCGCTCGTTGGAGTCCCGGGGCATGCCGTCGGGGCCCCAGAGCAGGGCGATCACGTTGCAGCCGGCTTCGGCGGCCACCGGGATCAG
>JBLRWU010000119.1:0-5084 GCA_047921155.1 Desulfurivibrio sp. | reverse complement strand
GGTGACTACGCGATCTGGAGATAGCTAAATCCCAAAACGTATGTCCCAAACGGACAACACGCCGACAGGCACTGGTGACGACGGTTTCCACCTCCAGCAGGTCAAGCAGGCCGTTTTCGGAGTGGAAGGTTTCGCCGTCGAAGTGGAGCTTAAGGCCGGCGTTGAGGTAGGAGTAACGCTTCAGCCGTTTACGGACAAACTCGCGATTGAAGGTATATTCGGGAAACATATCGGGGTCGGGATAGAAGGTCACCAGGGTGCCGTTCTTCTCCCGGCTCCGCCCCTTCTCTTCGTGGCTCAAAACCCCGTCCATAAACTCGGCCCGGGCGAACTCGCCTTCGCGAAACGAGGTCACCACAAAACGGCGGGAGAGGGCGTTGACCGCCTTGGTGCCCACCCCGTTGAGTCCCACCGAGAACTGGAAGGCATCGGTGTTGTATTTGGCCCCGGTGTTGATCACCGAGACGCACTCCACCAACTTGCCCAGGGGGATGCCGCGCCCGTAATCCCGCACCGTCACCACCCCGTCGTCGGCCAGGCTGATCTCGATCTCCCGGCCCGCCCCCATGATAAACTCATCCACCCCGTTGTCGATGATCTCCTTGAGCAGGATATAGATCCCGTCATCGGGGTGGCTGCCGTTGCCCAGGCGACCGATATACATCCCCGGCCGCATCCGGATATGTTCCAGCGAACTTAAGGTTTTGATTTTACTTTCATCGTAAACGATGGGAGAAGAGGTCATGGCAACCAACCGAACTACGCAAAGTTATCGGCAAAACGAACCGGTAAAGGAAAAATTTCGACTGCCCTGTATATCGCGCTTGACTGAACGGCGCAACGACAATTTGCCCAAAGCCGATTGACAGGGCCGCCACCGGCGGGCTAAACTCCGGGGCTCTTAATGCAACCGGCAACCACCAAATTGTGGGGAGATCATATCGTGACCGAATCACTGAACAGCGCCCTGGGCACCGAGGAGATCATCTGGAATCTGGCCGATCTTTACGCCGCGGTGGACGACCCGCGACTTAGTACCGATCTGCAAGGCTGGGAGCGGGAGGCCGAAAATATCCGAGCCGGATTTGCCGGACGGCTGGCCGACCTGGAGGCCGCCGAGTTGCACGGGCTGGTAACCCGCCTGGAAAAACTGGAGGCCGGGCTGGGCCGGATCTCCACCTTTGCCTTCCTCAATTTCGCCACCAACACCAAGAATGCCGAGGCCTCCGCCCTGATGCAGAGGGTACGGGAGGCGGGCAGTCGGATCGGCAAGGAGACCGTCTTTTTCGAGCTGGAATGGAACCGGCTGGACCGGGAGAGGGCCGAGCAACTGCTCGGCGCCCCGATTCTGGCCACCTACCGTCACTACCTGGCCGGAATGCGCCGCTACGCCCCCCATCTGCTCAGTGACGCCGAAGAGACCCTGCTGATCGAGAAGGCCCCGGCCGGACGGGGCAGTTGGACCACCCTTTTCGATAAGGTGATGGGGCATCTCAAGTTCGGTCCCACCGGCCGCAGCGAGGAGGAGGTACTCAGCGACCTCTACCTGCCGGACCGGGATCAGCGCCGCCAGGCCGCCGCCGAGCTGACCGCCGGCCTCAACAGCCAACTCCACGTTTTGACCCACACCTTCAACACCCTGCTGGCCGACAAGATGATCGACGACCGCCTGCGCCGCTATCCCGACTGGCTCAGTTCGATGAACCTTTACAACGAGCTGCAGGAGCAAACCGTGACCACCCTGATCGAAGCGGTCACCGCCCGTTACGATATCCCCCAGCGCTACTACCGGCTTAAACGCCGGATGCTGGAGCTGGATGAACTGGCCGATTACGACCGCTACGCCCCCCTGCCCCATCTCCCCACCACCACCGTGAGCTGGGAACAGAGCCGGGAGATGGTCCTGCGCTCCTTTACCGAGTTCTCCCCGGAGATGGCCGCCATCGGCGAAAAGTTCTTCCACCGGGGCTGGATCCACGCCCCCCTGCTGGAGGGCAAACGGGGCGGGGCCTTCGCCCATCCGGCGGTGCCGGAAGTGCATCCCTATATCATGGTCAACTACACCGGCAACCTCCGTGATATCTCCACGGTGGCCCACGAACTGGGGCACGGGGTACACCAGTATCTCGCCGCGGCCCAGGGCTACTACAACTCCTCCACCACCCTGGTGCTGGCGGAAACCGCCTCGGTGTTCGCGGAACTGCTGCTCTTCAACAGCCAACTGGAACTGCTGACAGACGTCGAGGCCCGCCGCGCCTTCACCTGTCAGAAGCTGGAATCGATCTTCGCCACCGTTTTCCGCCAGGTGGCGATGAACCGCTTCGAGGACCGGGTCCACCGGGCCCGCCGCGAGCAGGGTGAATTGAGCGCCGAGGAGATCTCCGTCCACTGGCGGGCCACCCAGGAGACGATGTTCGCCGACAGCGTCGTTTTGAGTGATGACTACTCGATCTGGTGGTCCTATATCCCCCATTTCCTCAGCACCCCCGGCTATGTCTACTCCTACGCCTTCGGGGAGCTGCTGGTCCTGGCCCTCTATCGTCTCTACCAGCAGGATCGAGACGATTTCGTGCCCAAATACCTGGAGCTGCTCAAGGCCGGCGGGACCGCCTCCCCCTACAAACTGGTCAAGCCCTTCGGGGTGGATCTGGATGACCCCCGGTTCTGGGCGGGTGGTTTGGCGGTAATCGATGAGATGCTGCAGAGGGTGGAGGGGGACTTTCCGGGATGAACGGAACCTGTTGCCGGGCTTTACTCATCAAAAAGCAGCATCACATTACCCGCCTCCCGCTTTAGGGTCTGACTGATGTTGGCAAACATGATCGCTTATTTCAGGCCTGATCCCTGAACAGGTCGACCAGAGCCTCGGAATCGAGAAAGCCCTCTTCCAGCATGGTCTGGCCGATGTGCTTGTCGGCGCTTTTTTTTCTGCAGGCAGTGATTGAGCTGCTCCTGGATATAGTCAAGAGATATGTGAGGTCGCACCATACGCCTTGCCAAGGCCGGTTTTTCCGTGTTAGAAGATCATGTGTTCCTAAATTGTTAAGTTGCAGGCAGGGAGAACCATGGCCCCGGAGATCGGTTCCCAAAATACACCGGCAGTTCCGCAACTGACCCAGGCCCTGGTGGGCCGGGGCTCGATCCGGACCGACGGCGAAGTCAGCCGCAGCGGCCGCGAGGTTGGCCAGGCCGAGGGCCAGCGCCGGGAAGCCGAAGATCGGGTCCGCCGAGCCCAGCGCGACAAGCAGCAGGCAATCGAACGCCTGCGCCAGGCTCGGGCCGACGAACAAAAGGCCGAGCAGCAGTTGCGCGAGGCCCGCTCCCGCCGACTGCAGACGGTAAGTGCCGGCACCTCCAGCCTGCGCGGCACCGTGGTCAACGTCCTGATCTGATTCCCCCGCCACCACCTCAATCCCGGTCACCCGGTCCCGTCTGGTATCGATTCATTAATTATTGCAAAAGCCCCGCCGGTACTGTAGAGTAGGCGGGTTTTTTAACTTCACACATTCCGGCGTCCCGTCGATCGGCTAACCAAAGTCGGCGGCGGCGGTCCCACTGGTGCCCTTGAGGATCAAGGGTTGGGAGACGGAATGGAGGATCAACCAAAATCTATCAGTAAGGAGAAATCATGTCCCAAGCAGAACTGCCCAAAGTCAACATGCGTGAAATGCTCGAAGCCGGTCTTCATTTCGGCCACCAGACCCGCCGTTGGAACCCCAAGATGAAACCCTATATCTTCGGGGCCAGAAACGGCATCTATATCATCAACCTGGATAAAACCCTGCCCCTGTTCAACCAGGCCTGCGAGTTCATGGCCAAGACGGCGGCCCAGGGCGGCAACATCCTTTTTGTCGGCACCAAGCGTCAGGCCCAGGAAATTATCCGGGAAGAGGCGGCCCGCTGCGGCATGCACTATGTCGATCACCGCTGGCTGGGCGGGATGCTCACCAACCACCAGACCATCAAGAAAAGCGTGGAGCGGCTCAAGAACTACACCACCATGCAGGAAGACGGCACCATCAACCGCTACAAGAAGAAAGAGATCCTGATGATCCAGAAGGACACCCTGAAGCTGGAGCGTAATATCGGAGGGATCAAGGAGTTGAAATCACTGCCCGCCGCCATCTTCGTGGTTGATCCCAGACGCGAAAATATCGCCGTGGAAGAAGCCAATCGCCTGGGTATCCCGGTGGTGGCCATCGCCGACACCAACTGCGACCCCTCCGGCATCGACCACCTGATTCCCGGCAATGACGACGCTATCAAGTCGATCCGCCTGGTGGCCTCCCGGATGGCCGATGCGATCCTGGCCGGCAAAGAGAGCCACGCCATGGCCCAACGGGCCGCCGCCGACAAGGCCGATGAAGCCGCTGCCGCCGTCGAGGCGCCGGTGGAGGCGACTGCCGCCCCGGCCCAGGCCTGATCGATTCCCCGAACTATATCCACAAGGTAACAAGCTCTTTATCAGAAAAGGTGACAGACGTGCAGATTACTTCCCAGATGGTCAAAGAACTCCGCGACAAAACCAACGCGGGGATGATGGATTGCAAGAAGGCTTTAGGTGAAACCGGCGGCGACATGGAAAAAGCCATCGACCTGCTGCGCCAGAAGGGTCTGGCGGTGGCCAAAAAGCGGGCCGACCGGGCCACCAGCGAGGGGGTGGTGGAAACCTACATCCACGCCGGCGGCAAGCTCGGAGTAATGGTCGAGGTGGGCTGCGAAACCGACTTCGTGGCCAAGAACAGCGATTTCCAGGATTTCGCCAAAAATGTGGCGATGCATATCGCCGCCGCCGCCCCCATCTCCATCAAGCGTGACGAGGTCCCCGAGGATCTGCTGGAGCGCGAACGCAACATCTACAAACAACAGGCTCTGGATTCGGGCAAGCCGGAAAATATCCTCGAGAAGATCATCAGCGGCAAGGTGGAAAAATATTATGCCGAGATCTGCCTGATGGAACAGAAGTATGTAAAAAACCCCGACCTGTCCATCCAGGATCTGCTCAACGAGCTGATCGCCAAGTTGGGCGAAAATATTTCCGTTAAGCGCTTCGCCCGTTTCCAGATCGGATAAACAATGGCCGG
>JBLRWU010000118.1:0-5116 GCA_047921155.1 Desulfurivibrio sp. | reverse complement strand
TGGAAAAGGCGGCTGGTTCCGCCTCCCGCCAGCTCATCGATATCAAGGCCTGAAACGAAAAAAAGGGGTTAGCCGAAAACGGCTAACCCCTTGCAATATGGTGGCGTCCCCAACCGGATTTGAACCGGTGTTGCCGGCGTGAAAGGCCGGTGTCCTGGACCTGACTAGACGATGGGGACAAAAGTGCTGCCTGGCTCGAATGGTGGGTCGTGTTGGATTCGAACCAACGACTCTCTGCTTAAAAGGCAGATACTCTACCGACTGAGTTAACGACCCCCTTGCAAAGAGGGCCTTTTTTACAACAGCCCGGCATTGCTGTCAAGTCCAAGCTTCTCCCCCGCAGCTTTTTTCGCAACCCCCGGCCACCGGGAAAGTGCTTGTCGGCCGCCGGGTGGTCTGCTATTGTCTGCCCTGGTCAGCGAAACGGACTTTTCATCCTTTTATCTCAAACGGGAAAATATTTATGGGACTTTTAGCACGTTCCGCCGGATTTGTGCGTTACGCGGTTGAGGGCGAGATGCCGGAAAATTTCTGGGATTTCGCCGCCGAGCGGATCGCCACTCACAGCTTTCGCGATATCGATGAAACCTACGATGAACGCTCTGCCGGCTGGGTGTCGGTGGCCAGCATGTTTGACAGCGATTTCAGCCGGGCTCCTTACGCGGTGGGCGATCACCTGATCCTGAGCCTGCGGATCGACGAGCGCAAGGTGGCGACCAAGATTCTGCGCAAGTTCTGCCTCAAGGAGGAGGAGCGACTCAAGGTTTTGCGCCAGGTGCCTAAACTGAGCCGGGCCCAGCGGATGGAGATCAAGGAGAATATCGAGTTGAAGCTGCTCAAGCAGGCCCTGCCGGCCCCGGCGGTTTACGACCTCTGCTGGAACCTGGCCGCCGGCACCATCCTCTTTTTCTCCACCAACCAGAAGGCCCAGGAGAGTTTCGAGGAGCTCTTCCGGCAAACCTTCGACCTGGGGGTGATGCTCCAGGTTCCCTATCTGGTCGCCGAGCACCTGCTGCCCGCCGAACAACATTCCGCCCTGGCCGATCTGAGCCCGGCGATTTTCGTATAAGGAGGCTGGGGCGGTGGATCTGGTTGACCTGATTGAAGAGAAGCATTTCCTGGGCCAGGAATTTCTAACCTGGCTCTGGTACAAGAGTGAAGAGCGGGGCGGGGCGGTGCTGGTGCCGGAGATCGGCCAGGATATCCTGGTGGTCTTTGAAAAGCATATGCTGCTGGAGTTCGGCGAGGGCGAGACCCGGGAAAACGTGGTCTGCCGGGGCTTGATGACCGAGCTGCGGGAGGCCCGGGCCGGCCTGGCCCTGGGCAAGAAGCCCGAGCAGGCCCGGATTAGGATCCAGCGGGACGACCATGAGTGGAGCCTGACCTTGAAGGCCCGGATCTTCGAGTTCCAGAATGTCCGGCTGCCCAAGACCGAGATCGGGGCGGAAGGGGCGGCCAACGATGGCGACCCCCTGGCCGCCGAGGGGCTGATCCTGGATCAGATCGGACTTTTTGAGATGGCGGTACGCTCCGTGGATCAGCTCTTTCGGATGTTCCTGGAGGTGCGCTGCGGGGAGCAGTGGCCGGCGGAGTTGGGCAGGATCCAGGTCTGGGTAAGGAAGCAAAATTAGGCGAGGAACGCGATGGAGTTTGAAACCGTCATCGGGCTGGAAGTCCATGCCCAGCTGAAAACCCGAAGCAAGATTTTCTGTGGCTGCAGCACCGAGTTCGGCCGGCCCCCCAACAGCAATACCTGCCCGGTCTGCCTTGGGTTGCCGGGGGTTTTGCCGGTGCTCAACCGGCGGGTGGTGGAGTTTGCCATCAAGCTGGCCCTGGCCACCGACTGCCGAATCAACCAGCGCAACGTTTTCGCCCGCAAAAACTACTTCTATCCCGATCTGCCCAAGGGTTACCAGATCTCCCAGTTTGACCTGCCGATTGCCGAGCATGGCCGCCTTGCCATCGATCTGGAGGGCAAAACCCGGGAGATCGGGATCACCCGGATCCATATGGAGGAGGATGCCGGCAAACTGATCCACGACGAGCGCGAGCCGGTGAGCTATGTCGACCTCAACCGCACCGGCACCCCCCTGCTGGAGATCGTCAGCGAGCCCGATATCCGCTCCCCCGAGGAGGCCGCCGCCTACCTGCGCAAGCTGCATGCCATTGTCCGCTATCTCGATATCTGCGACGGCAATATGCAGGAGGGCAGCTTCCGCTGCGATGCCAACATCTCCCTGCGGCCCAAGGGGGAGAGCAAGCTGGGCACCCGTACCGAACTGAAGAACATGAACTCCTTCCGCAACGTCCAGCGGGCCCTGGAGTATGAGGAGCGCCGCCAGCGCGACCTGCTCCTGGACGGTGAGGCGGTGGTCCAGGCCACCCTGCTCTGGGACGCCGACAAGGGGATCAGCCTGCCCATGCGCTCCAAGGAGGAGGCCCACGATTACCGTTACTTCCCCGACCCCGACCTGGTGCCGGTGGTGATCGCCGATGAGTGGATTGCCGAACTCAAAGCCGAGTTGCCCGAGTTGCCCCTGGCCAAAAAGACCCGTTTTATTCAGGAGCTGGGGCTGCCCGAATATGATGCCGAGGTGCTTACCGCCAGCCGGGAGCTGGCCGATTACTTTGAGGGCGCCCTGGCGCTCTATCCCGGGGCCAAGAAGTTGAGCAACTGGATCATGACCGAGTTGATGCGGGTGCTGAAAGGGGAGGAGGGGATCGATCTTGCCGGCTGTCCGGTCACCCCCGCCAACCTGGCCCGGCTGCTGACCATGGTGGATGAGGGGACGATCAGCGGCAAGATCGCCAAGACCGTCTTCGAGGAGATGATGGTCTCCGGGGCCGATCCCGAGACGGTGGTCAAGGAGAAAAATCTGGTCCAGGTCAGCGATGAGGGCGAGTTGACCGCCATGGTGCAGAAGATCATCGCCGATAATCCCGAGCAGGTCGCCCAGTTCCGGGCCGGCAAGGGCAAGGTGCTGGGCTTTTTCGTTGGCCAGTTGATGAAGGAGACCAGGGGCAAGGCCAACCCCCAACTGGCCAATGAACTGTTCAGTAAGGCGCTGAACGACTAAACTGCAAGTCCTTGAGTGAGGAGGCATGGAGCAGGAGGCGCGGCATAAGGGGGAAGGGCACCGGCAGCGGCTGCGGGATCGCTTTTTAAGCCACGGGGCCGACGGGTTGACCGACAGCGATATGCTGGAGCTGCTGCTGACCATGGGCACCCCCCGGCGGGATTGCAAGGAGCCGGCCCGGGCATTGCTGGCCCGCTTCGACGGCTCCCTGAGCCGGGTGCTGGATGCCGGCCAGGCCGAACTGGAGCAGGTGGCCGGGGTGGGGCCGAAAAACGCTTTTGCCCTCCACTTTGTCCAAGCGGTGGCCCGGCGCTACCTGCGGGAACGGCTTATGGGGCGGGAGTATCTCCGCTCCAGCCGGGAGGTGGGCGACTATCTGATCCATGCCCTGCGGGGGCTGAGCCGGGAGACCCTGGTGGCGATCCTGCTGGACGCCTCCTACGGCATTCTGGCCTTGGAGGAGGTGGCGGTGGGCACCCTGACCGCCGCCTCGGTCCACCCCCGGGAGGTGGTGGCCCTGGCCATGCATCACCGGGCCGCCGCCGTGATTCTGGCCCACAACCACCCCTCCGGCAATACCCAACCCTCGACCCAGGACCGCCGCCTGACCCGCCATCTCTTTCTGGCCCTGGCCTTCTGCGAGATTCAGTTGCTCGACCACTGCATTATCGGGGCCGACGAGCGGCCTTACAGTTTTGCCGATCACGGCCTGATGGAAGAGATCCGCCAAGCATGCCAACCCATCATCCAGGGCTGACCGCCCGGCCCGGGATTTACGTTCATATCCCCTTCTGCCGCCGCAAATGCGATTACTGCGCCTTTGTCTCTCTGCCCTGCCGTCGGCCGCCCGCCTCCTATCTCAAGGCGGTGCTGGCCCAGGCCCGCCAACTGGCCGAGTTGCCCTGGAGCCGGGAGCAGGTTTTCGGTTCCCTCTTCATCGGCGGCGGCACTCCCACCATCTATCCGACGGAGCAACTGGCCGAACTGATTGGCGAGCTGTTCCGGCTCTTCCGTTTCAGTTCCGAAGGGGATGAGCCGCCGGAGATCAGCATTGAAAGCAACCCCAACACCCTGAGCCTGGAGGGGCTGCGCCGGTTGCGCCAGGCCGGGATCAACCGGCTCAGTATCGGGGTGCAGAGTTTCGATGACCAACTGTTGCGGGCCGTGGGCCGGGGCCATGACCGGGCCGCGGCCCTGGCCGCCATCGGCTGGGCCCGCGAGGCCGGTTTTGAAAACTTCAATCTGGATCTGATCTACGGCCTGCCCGGCCAGACCGCCGAGGGATTCCGGGCCGATTTGACCACGGCCATGGAGGCCGAGCCCACCCATCTGGCCATCTATCAGTTGACCCCGGAGGATGGTACCCCCCTGGCCCGGCGGCTGGCCGCCGGGGAGCAGGCCCTGCCCGATGATGATCAGTGCGCCGCCATGGAGGAGCTGGCCCGAAAGCTGCTGGGGGCCATGGTTTACGAGCAGTATGAGGTTGCCAACTACTGCCAGCCCGGCTACCAGTGCCGCCACAACCTGAACTACTGGCGGAACGGCTCCTATCTCGGTCTGGGGGCGGCGGCCTTCTCCTGCCTTGACGGCCTGCGGATCGGCAACGTCCGGGCGCCGGGCCTTTATCGTCGCCTGCTGGCCGCCGGTCAGGCCCCTTACGCCACCGCCGAGGCCCTGGGTCGGGAAGCGGCCTTTCGGGAGACGGTGATCATGGGGCTGCGGCTGACTAAAGGGGTGGAGATCGCCGAGCTTCAAAGGCGCTTTGCTTTGACGCCGCAAGCCTATTATGGAACAATGCTGACGCGGCTGCTCGATCTGGGGCTGCTGACCCTGGAGGGCGGCCGCCTGGCCCTGAGCGAACGGGCCTTTCCCCTGGCCAATCAAGTCCTCTCTCAACTGGTTTAGGTGGCCGGCATAATGGCGAAAAAGAAGACCAGCTATATCTGCTCCGCCTGTGGTGAGGCGGCGAACAAATGGGCCGGCCAGTGTGTGGCCTGCGGGGCCTGGAATACCCTGGAGGAGGGGAGTCGGCCCGCCGC
>JBLRWU010000117.1:0-5161 GCA_047921155.1 Desulfurivibrio sp. | reverse complement strand
GAATTTGGAAAATCGCGCTATCCAGAGTCTTGCTCTTGTTCTCCGCAACGGTGCCAGCCATCTCATTCTCCTTTGTTATATGGTGTTTATTTAACTTTCAGCGAGTAAACTGCAGCGCAGCATATCAAGGGCGCGGTGGGTGGTCAACTCCTGGATCTGGCGGCGAGTGCCGAAAAAACGGCAGAGCTCGGCCCGCACCCCGCTTCCCGTCGCCAGGCCGATAAAGACGGTGCCCACCGGTTTCTCCTCGTTGCCCCCATCGGGACCGGCGATCCCGGTGGCGGAAAGGGCCAGAGCCGCCCCGGTCAGCCGGCGAACCCCGGCGGCCATCTCCTCGGCCACCGCAGCGCTCACCGCGCCATGGGTGGCCAGGGTGGCCGGGCTAACTCCTAAAACCCGCTCCTTCAGTTCATTGCTGTAAGCCACCACCCCACCCAGGAAAAAGGCCGAAGCGCCGGGGGCGGAGGTGATGGTGGCGGCAATCAGGCCGCCGGAACAGGATTCGGCCACCGCCAGGCTCAGGTTCAGCTTGCGGCAGAGTTCCCCCAGCACCTCCTCCAGGGTGTCACTCTCCAGGCCGTAAATATGGGTTCCCAGGCGCCGCTCAATCCCGGCGGCAACCTCCGCCAGCAACTGATCGGCCACCGCATCCTCGGTGGCGCTGACCGTCAGACTGACCTGGACCTCCGGAAAAACCGGATAATAGCCGATCCGCACCCGCGCGTCACTCTCTTCCAGCTCGGCCAGGCGCTGGTTGATTTCGCTCTCCCCCAAACCGCTGACCCGGAAAACCCGCTGGCGGACATGGTGCAGCGGCCGGTCCTCCCAGACCGCCAGCCGGGGCAGCACCGCTTCCACCAGCAGCTCCTTCATCTCGTGGGGAACCCCGGGGAGGAAGAAAACCGGCTTCCCCTGGTGGACCAGAAAATAACCGGCGCTGCGGGCCTCGCTGTGCAGAGAGTGGGCCCCGTCGGGCAACCAGGCCAGTTTCTCCAGGGATTTGCGAGCCTGGGGGGAGAGATGACGGCTGTTGGCCCGGATCTTACGGAGAATTTCCGGATACAGGGTGGCGGGCCGGGAGAGCGCCGCGGAAACCGCCGCGTTGGTCAGATCGTCACTGGTGGTGCCCAATCCCCCGGTTACGATGACGAAATCGGAGCGCTCGAGGGCCTGGAGCAGGGTGGCGCTGATCAGGGCCTGATCGTCGGCCACCGTACTCAGCACCGGCACTTCGTAACCAGCGGCGAAGAGCCGGGCGGCGGCAAAATAGCTGGTGGTGTTGGCGATCCGACCGGAGGTCAGCTCGTCACCGACGGCGATTATTTCACCCCGCATCACGGTTCACCATGCGGCCAATAATTTCGTTCTCCCCCATCTCCTCCAAGGACACCTCCACCACCCGGTTGACCAGACCGGCCGGAGCGGCAAATGAGACCGGAATATAGTTGTCGGTAAAGCCCCGCAGATAACCGGGGGTCTGACCGCTCCCCCCGCGCTCCACCAGCACCGGCCGGGTTTGCCCCAGATGGCGGCGGTAAAATTGCTGCCGCTTTTGCCGATCCAGCTCCCGCAGCCTGGCCGCCCGCTCCTCCTTGACCCGCCCCGAAACCTGATCCGGCATGGTGGCCGCCCTGGTCCCCGGCCGCCGGGAGTAGGGGAAAACATGCAGGTAACTGATCGGCAGCCCGGCCAACAGCCGCTGGGTGTTGGCGAAGGCTTCCTCATCCTCACCGGGGAAACCCACCAGCACATCAACCCCGATGGCGGCGTCGGGCAGTCGGGCGGCGCACCGGGCAACGATCCCGGCGAACTGTTCCCGGACGTAGGGGCGGTTCATTGCCGCTAAAATACGGTCATCCCCGCTTTGCAAAGGGATATGAAGATGGGGCATCAGGGCGGGATGGTCGGCCAGGCGGGCCAGCAGTTCCGGAGTCAGCTCGGTGGGCTCAAGAGAGCTGAGCCGATAGCGCAAGGGGAAATCGTGGGCCAGCAACCGGTCCACCAGGGCAACCAGGGAGGAGGGCGGCGAAAAATCAAGTCCGTAATGGCCCAGATGGATCCCGGTGAGCACCACCTCCCGGTAGCCCTCGGCCAGGAAAAGTTCCGCCTGCCGCACCACCAGCTCCGGGGTCACGCTGCGACTGCCTCCCCGGGCCTTGGGCACGATGCAGTAGGAACACTCCTGGCTGCAACCATCCTGAACCTTGAGCACCGCCCGGGTCCGCTCGCCGGCGCTTGCCACCAGCAACGGCGCCACCTCCCGGCAGGCCGCCATATCGCCGTGGTACATCTCCAGGTCGCAATTGCGTCCGGCCGCCACCACTTCCGCCACCCGGTCCTTGTAGGCATTACCCACAATACAGAGGGGGTTGTCGGTCAACTCCAGAATTTCCTGGGGGGCCACCTGGGCATAGCAGCCGGTGACCACCAGCCGGGACTTTGTGTTACGGGCCGCCGCCCGGCGGATCAGTTGCCGGGACTGGGCCCCCGCCCTGGCGGTCACCGCGCAGGTGTTGATCACATAGACCTCGGCCTCGGCGGAAAAAGGCACAATCTCGACCTCTTCCCGCCCGGCCAACTCCGACAGATAGGCGGCGGACTCATACTGGTTGACCTTGCAACCCAGGGTAGTCACCGCCACCCTTTTTTTTCCTCCGGCTTTATCCTCACCCATGGGCAAGGAGATAACCGTTTAGCCACGCCTTTGCAACGCAAAAGCTTGTCCGCATCCGGCAAAAGAGAGGAGCTTGTGGCGCGTTAAGCTTTTGAAAGGAGGTTGTAAAAGAATTGTTAAACAGGGCCCGGCCGATTGCCCCGGCGCAATTATTCAGATAGCATGACATCAACCTTGTAGCAGATTGATTTCCTTGCCATATCACCTAATGCCACATTGAGGGAGGACGCCGCGATGAAAAAAAGTTTGTTGTTGTCCGCGGTGGCGGTTGCATACGCCATCACCATGGTCGGGTTCCCAACCCCGCCCGCCCACGGCTTCGCCAACAGCGCGCCGAATTTCGACTGCATGAGCTGTCACCCCGGCGCCATGAAAACCGACATGGTGAAACTTGCCAACCTGCCCTCCGGTTATGAGCCCGGCAAGAGCTACACCCTTACTCTGACCCTGAACAGCCACCTGGAAAGCATGGGCAATCAACAGGGCGGCTTCGCCGTCCGGGCCTCCGCCGGCCAGCTAATCGTCCAGGATGACCTCAACACCCAGATCAGCAACGAGATCCTGACCCACACCCTGCAAGGCTCGGCCCAACGGACCTGGACCTTCACCTGGCAGGCCCCGGGGGAAGCGGTGGGCGGCTGGCAGTTCTGGCGCAAGGCCGAACCGGGACCGCGTGTCAACCTCACGGTAATGGCGGTGGCCGCCAACGGCGATTTTTCCTCGATGGGCGATGAGGTCGGCGCCGCCGGCTTTGCCATTTCGGGGAACTAAATTAGAAGATGGAGGAGAGCAAGATGCAGATCAGCAGAAGAAATTTCCTTAGGGCCAGCGCCATCACCGCCGCCGCCACCGCCGCCGGAGTCCGGATCGATCCCGCTCTGGCCGTGGCCGCCACCAACGTCCAGACCTTTCCCGTGGGCCAGTGTCGCTACTGCGCGGTGGGCTGCACCATCGTGGCCGACGCCCAGGTGGACGCCACCGGCAAGGTAACCAAGATCGTCGCCCTCAAGGGTGACCTGAGAAGTACGGTCAACCGCGGGGTTCTCTGCACCAAGGGTTTTTACCTTCATAAGGCCATCGAGTACAAGGATCGGCCCAAGGGGGCCCTGATCCGCAAGGAGTGGATCAACCCGATCACCGGCAAGCCCGATCTGGTCAACTCCCCGAGGGTGCAAACCGGGGTAACCACCAAAGACCCCAAGGGGCTGGTGCCTTCGGAGGTGGATCTCAAGGAAAATTTTGTCCTGGTCCCCTGGCCCGAGGCCATCGATTTCGTGGCCGACGCGGTGGAGAAGACCATCAAGGAGAACGGCAAGCACAGTGTGGCCTACTACGGCAGCGGCCAATTGGGCACCGAAGAGACCCACATCATGAACAAGGCCTTCAAGGGCGGCGGGATGCTGGCCAACAACGCCCTGGAAGGCCAGCCCCGGACCTGCATGGCCTCGGCGGTGGTGGGTTACCTCTACACCTTCGGCAAGGACGAACCCTACGGCTCCTATGACGACCTCGATGTCCCCGATCCCGATTTCAACAAGCATGCTGACACCTTCTTTCTGATCGGCAGCAACACCGCCGAGGCCCACCCCATCCCCTTCAACCGGATCGCGGCGGTCAAGGCCAAGAACCCGGACAAGGTCAAGGTGATCCTGGCCGATCCCCGCAAAACCCGCTCCGGCACCATCGCCGACCTCTGGCTCCCCTTTGCCACCGGCCGGGATCTGGCCCTGCTCAACTCCATGGCCTACGTCATCGCCCATGAGCTGGACCAGGCCAAGCACGACGTGGAGAAGGGCACGGTGAGCGCCAATTGGAAGTACCTGGATCGCAAATTCATCGAACGCCACGCCAACTTCGGGATCCACGAGGATGTCAAGAAGACCTGGGTCAAGACCGAGTACGGCGGCATCCGCGGCACCACCCACGATATGAGCCACTCCATCGGCCTCAAGCGGGCGGTCTATCCCAACCTCAAGAACAAATACGGTTCGGAAGCGGAGATCATGGCCGATCTTTACAAGGGTTTCGCCATGTTCCTGGAGTTTCTCTCCGACTACAACCCGGACAAGATGGCGGATATCATCTTCGAAGGCGAGTCGCCCCTGCTCTACGACCGGGATACCCGAACCTGGAAGAAGATCAGCGGGGCCGAGGCGATCCGCACCGCCGCCAAGTGGTTTGCCGAGGGTTACACCACCTCGGTCTGGTGCATGGGGGTCAACCAGAAGGTGCAGGGCACCTGGACCAACGCCTCGCTCCATATGCTCAACCTGATCACCGGCAAGGTCTCCAAGCCGGGCCGCCACTCCTTCAGCTTCACCGGTCAGCCCAACGCCTGCGGCGGCATCCGGGCGCCGGGGGCTCTGTGCCACGCCCTGCCCTACGGCCGGATCGTCGCCAACCCCATCCACCGGGGCCAGGTGGAGAAGATATGGAAGGACCGGGCCGCCGCCTACCTGGAAAAACAGGGGGAGAGCGCCGCCGCCA
>JBLRWU010000116.1:0-5478 GCA_047921155.1 Desulfurivibrio sp. | reverse complement strand
CTTGCGGAATCGGGCCACCTGCTCCTGCTGGCGGGCGATATAACCCTCATACTTGATCTCCAGCTCCACCTCGTGGCCCAGGTCGGAAAATTCGCCGCCGGGCTCTGCCGTCGCCGCCAGCGGCAACAGGTTTGCCAGGCGCAGTTCCGGGCGCTTGAGCAGTTCGGCCAGGGTGGCGTGTTGGCGCAGGGGGGCGCTGCCCAGTTCGGCCAGGCGGCGGTTGGTTTCCGGATCGGGGCGCAGGGAGGTGGCCTGCAGGCGTTCCC
The DNA here is from genome assembly GCA_047921155.1 of Desulfurivibrio sp. Lineage (GTDB taxonomy): Bacteria > Desulfobacterota > Desulfobulbia > Desulfobulbales > Desulfurivibrionaceae > Desulfurivibrio. The sequence continues at coordinate 5,212 of JBLRWU010000116.1, read as the reverse complement.
GTAATCGATCCATCGCCTGGCGTTTGCGGCGGAAGATTTGGTGGCGCTCGTCATCCAGCAGGCCGATCTCGCGGCCGATCTCGCAGAGCCGGAAATCGGCGTTGTCCTCCCGCAGCAGCAGCCGGTATTCAGCCCGGGAGGTGAAGAGGCGGTAGGGCTCCCTGGTCCCCTTGGTGACCAGATCGTCGATCAGTACCCCGATATAGGCCTGGGAACGATCCAGGATCATGGGTTCCTGCTCCCGCACCTGGCGCACTGCGTTGATCCCGGCGATCAGGCCCTGGGCCGCCGCCTCTTCATAGCCGGAAGTGCCGTTGATCTGGCCGGCCAGAAAGAGGCCGGGCAGCCGCTTGGTCTCCAGCGACGGATGCAGCTCCAGGGGGTCGACATAGTCATATTCGATGGCATAGCCCGGCCGGATCATCCGCACCCCTTCCAGGCCGGGAATGCTGCGCAGCATGGCCAATTGCACATCCACCGGCAGACTGGTGGGCACCCCGTTGGGGTAGATCTCCACCGTCTCCAGCCCCTCGGGCTCCAGGAAGATCTGATGGCGCTCCTTGTCCGGGAAGCGCATGATCTTGTCCTCGATGGAGGGGCAGTAGCGGGCCCCCACCCCCTCGATGATCCCGGTGAACATCGGCGAGCGGCTGCAACCGGCCCGGATGATCTCGTGGGTGGCGGCGCTGGTGTAGGTGATGTGGCAGGGCAGTTGCCGCAGCTCCGGGCTTTTGCCGGCGTTGGCAAAGGAGAAAAGTGGGGCGGGATCATCGCCGGGCTGGGCTTCGAGAGCCGCAAAGTCGATGCTGCCCCCGTCCAGCCGCGGGGTGGTGCCGGTTTTCAGCCGGCCCATGTTCAGCCCCAGCTCTTTAAGATGGCGGGGCAGGGAGAGCGACGGGGCATCCCCCATCCGTCCGGCCGGAAACTGCTTGAGGCCGATATGGATCAGGCCGTTTAAAAAGGTACCGGTGGTGATGATCACCGCCTTGGCGTAAAGCTTCTCCTCCAGCGAGGTCAGCACCCCGCAGACCCGGCCGTTTTCAATCAGCAGCCGGTCGGCGGTGGTTTGGTGGATGGCCAGATTCTGCTGCCGCTCCAGCACCGCTTTCATCCGCAGCCGGTAGAGCAGCCGGTCGGCCTGGGCCCGAGAGGAGCGTACCGCCGGCCCCTTGCTGGTGTTGAGCCGGCGAAACTGGATCCCGGTGGCGTCGATATTACGAGCCATCTCGCCGCCCAAAGCGTCGATCTCCTTGACCAGATGGCCCTTGGCCAGTCCCCCCACCGCCGGATTGCAACTCAAGGCCCCGATGCTGTCGGCGTTGATCACCAGCACGGCGGTGCGGCAACCCATCCGGGCGGCGGCCAGGGCTGCCTCGCAACCGGCATGGCCGGCTCCGATCACGATGATATCGTACTGTTCGGTCATACTATTTGTGGTCGCCGGTCGGTCGGGTTTTGGGCCAGCGCAGCTCCGGGCGGCGGGCGGTTCGCCAGAAGGCGGGAGTCAGCAGCACGATCACCGTGTAAAGCTCCAGCCGGCCGGCCAGCATGCAGAAGGTGAGGATCATCTTGGCGGCGTCGGGCAGTTCGGCAAAACTGTGGGCCGGACCCACCAGGTGGAGGCCGGGGCCGATATTGTTGAGGGTGGCGATCACCGCCGTGGTGCCGGTGAGCAGGTCAACCCCCATGGCGGTGACCAGCAGGGTGGCGACGATGAAGATCATGAAATAGAGGGCGAAAAAACCCAGCACCGCGGTCATGATCTCCTGAGGCACCCGCTTGCCCCCCAGTTTGATGACGCTGACCGTCTGGGGATGGATCAGGCTGCGGAGTTGGAGCCGGACATACTTAAAAAAGAGCAGAAAGCGCACGGTTTTGATGCTGCCCGAGGTGGAACCGGCCATGCCGCCAACCAGCATCAGCCCCACCAGGATCAACTGGGAGGCCGAGGGCCAGAGGGTGAAGTCGGCGGTGCCGAAGCCGGCGGTGGTAAACACCGAAACCACCTGGAAGGCGGCGTGGCGCAGGGAATCGCCCATGGTTTCATAGATCGTCCCGTGCAGGTTGAGGGCGGTGATCAGCAGGGTTGCCCCGGCGGCCAGCCCCAGGTAGAGCCGGAATTCCTCGCTCTGCCAGTAGGTGGCCAGCTTGCCCCGCATGAAATGGTGATGCATGGCGAAGTTGATGCCGCCGATAAACATGAAGATGATGATCACCACCTCGACATAGAGCGAGTCGAAATGGGCCACACTGGCGTTATAGGGCGAAAAACCGCCGGTGGAGATGGCGCAGAAGGCGTGGGTGACGGCATCAAACAGGTTGAGGCCGCCGGCCATCAGCAGGGCGACCTGCATCCCGGTGAGCAGCAGGTAGACCGACCAGAGAATGCGGGCGGTGTCCTGAATCCGGGGAGTGAGCCGGTCCTTGGTGGGGCCGGTCGTTTCGGCCTGGAAGAGCTGCATGCCGCCGACGCCCAGCAGCGGCAGGATGGCCAGCGACAGGATGATGATCCCCATCCCCCCCAGCCATTGGGTTACGGCCCGCCAGAAGAGCAGACTGGGGGCCAGGGCCTCGATATCGGTGAGGATGGTGGAGCCGGTGGTGGTAAAGCCGCTCATCGCCTCGAACAGACTGTCGATAAAGGAGGGCACCTGGCCCGAGAGCCAGTAGGGCAGGGAGCCCAGCAGGGCCAGCCCCAGCCAGCAGATCACCGCCACCGTAAAACCGTCGCGGAGGTTGAGTTCCCGGGCCGGGGCAAAGATCAGGATCAGCAGCACCCCGGCCCCGGCCCCGATGGCGGCGCAGCGCAGAAAGATATCCATCATCCCGTCGTCGTAATAGACGCTGACCGGAATGGGGGTAAGCAGAAAAAGGGCGATCAGCAACAGCAGTTTGCCCAGGATATTGAGTACGCCGCCGGTGTGCATAAGCCTATTTGTCGAAAAGGGAGGCCACGCCCTGCTCGGCGTCGCTGGTGAAGAAGATGATCAGATTGTCATCCGGGGCCAGGCGGGTGTCGCCGGTGGGGATGATGGTCTGATGGCCCCGCATGATCGCCCCGACAATCGAGCCGTAGGGGAAGGTAAGATGCTTCAGGGGCAGATCGACGAACTGGTCGTGATCGGGCACCTTCATCTCCACCACCTCGGCGTCGTTGCCCAGCAGGCTGGCCACGCTGACCACCCGGCCGCCGCCGTCCCGGCGGACATAGCGCAGGATCATATTGGCCGCCACCTGGCGGGGGCTGAGCGGCACGTCGATCCCCAGCTTGCCCAGCATGGGGACGAAGCCGGGGTTACTGATCAGGGTGATGCATTTCTTGGCCCCGTGGTGCTTGGCCAGCAGGCTGGAGAGGATGTTGGTGGTGTCGCTGTTGGTGACCGCGATCACCAGATCGGCCTGGTCGATATCCTCCTCCAGCAGGTCGTGGGCCTCCAGGCCGTCGCTGTTCAGCACCACGGTGTTTTCCAACTGCTCGGCCAGCCGTTCGCAGACCTTGGCGTCCTGCTCCAAAAGCCGGACCTCGATGCGGAGCTGTTCCAACTGGCTGGCCACCCGGGCGCCGATGGTGCCGCCGCCGATGATGAACACCCGGCGGGGCAGGCGACTGGTGGTGGCAAAAAGCAGCTTTTCCACCAGGGGCACATCGGGGCGGCGGGCCACCAAATAAAGCTTGTCGCCCACTTCCACCTTGTCGTCGCCCCGGGGAATGATGGTGGTCTCGCCCCGGGTGATCGCCACCACCAGGAAGTGGTAGGTATTCTGCAGGTCGCGCAGCTCGGCCAGGGTGGAACCGACGCAGGGGTGCTCCGCCTTGGCCTGGTAGCCCAGGAGATCGACCTGGCCGTGGCCGAATTCGGCCACCTCCACCGCCTGGCTTAAGGTAATCAGCCGCAAGATCTCTTCGGTCATGGCCAGATCGGGGCTGATCACCAGGTCGATGCCCAGGGTTTTCTCCACCCGGGAGGTGCCCTGGGCGTAGAAATCCTCGTTGCGGACCCGGGCGATCCGGGTCTTGACCTTGTACTGGCGGGAGATGATGCAGGCGATCAGGTTGATCTCGTCGCTGTCGGTGACCGCGATGAAGAGATCGGTCTGCTCGATCCCCGCCTTCTCCAGCACCCGGGGGGAAGCGCCGCTGCCCACCACCGGCATTACGTTCAGCTCCCGCTCCAGTCGGCGCAGTTTTTTCTCGTCGCTGTCCACCAGCACCACTTCCTGGCCTTCGCCGGAAAGCTTCTCGCTGAGGTGCTGGCCGATCATTCCGGCCCCGACAATCATGATCCGCATTCTGGTTCCTGTTTCAGTTGTTGAGAAGCACAAGCCCGAGATGATCGCGCATGGCGACAAAATGCCGGTCCTTGCTCAGGACCGGCACCCGGTGGGCTTTCCGCCCGCAAAAAACAACCATTACACCGTCCGGAGACAGTTTGTCGCCAAAAAAACGATCCATGCCGAAGTATCAACGAGCAACCCTGCTTACTGCGTAACCCGATTCCGCCGCAGTTCGTCCAGTTTGATGTCGAGATCGACCTTTCCGCGCAGGGCTCGCAACTGTTCTACTTTATTGCGATTGATGAACTCGCGCAGCGAGATAATGATGGTTCCGGTCTTGGTTTTCACTCCGGAAATACGCATGGCTTCGGCCAGAATATTTTCGGGAATATCAAGGTGGTACGCATGATCTGCTCCATACAAAAAAGTGATCTTAATGCGTAAGAGGAGCATAAGATATTCTGGGTCAAGATGCAACCGGCGGTGGTTGTACCTCCCTGCGGCGCAGTGTCAGCTACAATCTGGCTTGGCCTTGAGCCGACTAAGGCAAATCACCGGGGAACTCCTTTTTACTTGCCAACCCCCGCCGGTTTGGCTAGTTTGAGCATTGTGCTATTTTGGAAACGCCACGATGGGGGAAAGTGGATGCCAATCATCAATGATCTCCGCCTGCTACCACCAGCCAAATATTCAACAGCCGCTCCGGGCCACGCCAAACCCGAGAGCGGCTTTTTTGTGGGCACAATGCCCAACCCGGGCACCGAGGCTCGGGAATCAACGGAAAACTGTTTAATCTTACGACTGGGATGATCTACGGAAAAGCATTAAAGCTGGATGGCCAAGAATTTTCCAGAGTTGGTTCGCTAAGTTAACCATTTAGCATAACATGCTTGACACATGAAGCGATATCTCTCGCCAACGGAAAAAGGCTGGACGT
>JBLRWU010000115.1:0-5487 GCA_047921155.1 Desulfurivibrio sp. | reverse complement strand
CCATGGCCCCGATCCAGCTCCAGAATCCAGCCGGCCACATTGTCGAGAAAATAGCGATCATGGGTGACGGCGATCACCGTGCCGGGATAACGTTGCAGGTGGTGCTCCAGCCAGGCCACCGTCTCGGCATCGAGATGGTTGGTGGGCTCGTCCAGCAGCAGAATGTCCGGTTTTTGCAGCAGCAGGCGGCAGAGGGCCACCCGCCGTTTTTCGCCCCCCGAGAGGACCTTGACCGGGGTGTCCGAGGGCGGGCAGCGCAAGGCGTCCATGGCCATCTCCAGCCGGGCATCCAGATCCCAGGCGTCCAGGGCGTCGAGCTGCTCCTGAACCTTGGCCTGGCGAGCGATCAGCTTGTCCATGGCCTCGTCATCCATCGGTTCGGCAAACTGCAGATTGATCTCGTTGAACTCGTTGACCAGATCGACGGTTTCCTGCACCCCCTGCTCCACGATCTGACGCACCGTGCTGGTTTCATCCAGGCGCGGTTCCTGGGGCAGGTAGCCCACGGTGTATCCGGGTGAGATATGGGTCTCGCCGTTGAACTCCTTGTCCTCGCCGGCCAGAATGCGGAGCAGCGAGGATTTACCGGAGCCGTTCATTCCGAGCACCCCGATCTTGGCCCCGTAAAAGTAGGAAAGGCTGATATCCTTCAGGATCGGCTTCTTCTCGTAGAATTTGCTTACCTTGATCATCGAATAGATAATTTTATCAGGCTCGTTACTCATTGAAACACCCCTTGAATTTGTTTTAGCGGTCAAACACTAAACTTTTCATTATACTCTCGTTTCCCCTTTTTTAGCAAGGGACAAGCCGGGCAAGTTCTTGTTGAAAAAAACTCGCCGCTCAAGCATGGTGTGATGCGAACGGATCGCGACGGTTAAGATGGATGATGAGCAAAGATAAAACCACCATGCAACTGCAACTGACCGTGGACCACCGGGCCCGGCTGATCGGAGCCGACCGGGAGCTGCTGGCAATTCTCAAGCAGGAACTTACCCTGGAGAACCCCAAGTATCGGGATGCCCGTAAGTATGGGCGCTGGATCGGCAAAAAGTTGCAGCCCAGGCTCCACTTTTACGAAGAGAGCGCCGCCGGCCTCACCTTCCCCCGGGGTTTTGCCCGACGGGCCCTTCTGCTCTGCCGTCAGGCAGGCAAGCCCGACCCGGAGATCCACGATCTGCGCCGGCTCTGCCCCCCCCTGGATCTCCGGTTCCAAGGGGAGTTGCGCCCTTACCAGCAAGAGGCGGTGGCGGCGACCTGCGAGCGGGATTTCGGGGTGCTGGAGGCGGGTACCGGCTCCGGCAAGACGGTGATCGCCTGCGCGGTGTTTGCCGCCCGCCGGCAGCCCACCATTATCCTGGTCCACACCAAGGAGTTGCTCTATCAGTGGGCGGAGCGGATCGAGGAGTTTCTCGGCCTTAAGGCCGGTTTGCTGGGGGACGGCCACCACGAGATCAAACCACTGACCGTGGCCATCGTCAACTCGGCCCGCCGCCAGCTGGATGAGTTGCCGGAGCGTTTCGGCCAGCTCTGTGTCGATGAGTGTCACCGGGTGCCCGCTGCCCTCTTTACCGAGGTGGTGACCCGTTTCGATTGCCGCTACATGCTGGGGCTGTCGGCCACCGCCTTCCGCCGCGACGGGCTGACCGACCTGATCAACTTCTATCTCGGCGACCGGGTCCATCGCATCGACACCGGGGATCTGCAACGCAGCGGCGCCATCCTCAAGGCGGAACTTATTCAACGCCCCACCTCCTTTCGTTACCCCTACCGCGGCAACTACCAGGCCCTGGTGCAGGCGCTCACCGCCGACCAGGTCAGAAACCGGCTGATCGCCGAAGATATCGCCCGAGAGGCGGGAGTTCTGCGGGGCGATCACCAAGGGGTCACGCAACGGGATGAAACAAAACCCGAAGGGAACGGCCGCACCGGCGGGACCATCCTGGTGGTCAGTGACCGGGTCCGGCACTGTGAAGCGCTGGCCGAACTGCTGCAGGAGCTGGGGGTGGCCGCCCGGGTACTCACCGGCGCCACCCCGGCGGAGGAGCGCGCCGAACTGGTGTGCGCCCTGCAGGGGGGCGAGATCAGGGTGCTGATCTCCACCGTCCAGTTGATCGGGGAGGGGTTTGACTGCCCCGGCCTGGACAGCCTCTTTCTGACCACCCCGATCAAGTTCAGCGGCCGCCTGCTCCAGGTGGTGGGCCGCATCCTTCGTCCCGCCGCCGGCAAACGACCCAGGGTTTACGATTATGTCGATCCGGTGGGGGTCCTGACCCACTCGGCCCGTTCGCGGGCCTTGGCCCTTAACTGTTGAGGAGTTAATAATGGTATCGCGTAAAATGCTGGAGTTTGCCGAACATTCATCCTGGATCCGGCGGATGTTCGAAGAGGGCGCCCGCCTCAAGGCGGCCCATGGCGCCGACCGGGTATTTGATTTCAGCCTGGGCAACCCCGATCTGCCGCCCCCGCCGGAGTTCGGCCGGGTTCTGCAGGCGGTGGCGGCCGACGAGGCCCCCGGTATCCACGGTTACATGCCCAACAGCGGCTATCCCTGGGTGCGGGAGGCGGTGGCCCGCCGCATCGCCCGGGAGCAGCAAACCGCCGTTGGGGCCGACGATATCATCATGACCTGCGGGGCCGCCGGCGGGCTCAATATTGTCCTCAAGGCCCTGCTCGATCCCGGTGACGAGGTGATCGTCCTCGCCCCATTCTTCGTCGAATACCACTTCTATATCGACAACCACGGCGGGGTCTGCAGGGTGGTGGAGACCGGGGAGGATTTTCACCTTGATCTCCAGGCCATCGAGGAGGCCATCGGCCCACGCACCAAGGCGCTGATCATCAACAGCCCCAACAACCCCAGCGGCCGCATCTATCCGGAGCCGGATCTGCGGCAACTGGGAGCGGTGCTGGCCCGGGCCGAGTCCCGCCACGGTTGCCGGGTCTGCCTGGTGGCGGATGAACCCTATCGCCGGCTGGTTTACGACGGACTGGAGGTGCCCAGTATCTTCAACGCCTGGCCCCGCAGCATCGTGGTCTCCTCCTCCTCCAAGGATCTGTCGCTGCCCGGCGAGCGGATCGGCCTGGTGGCGGTAAACCCCGAGATTGAACAGCGCGGGCCCTTGCTGGCCGCCCTCAACCTGGCCAACCGCATCCTCGGCTTTGTCAACGCCCCGGCCCTGATGCAACGGGTGGTGGCCCAACTCCAGGAGGTCGGGGTCGATATCGCCATTTATGCTCGCCGCCGCCGCCTGTTCTGCGAAATCCTGCAACGGGAAGGTTACGAGTTGAATCCGCCCGACGGGGCCTTCTACCTCTTTCCCAAATCACCGCTGGCCGATGAAACCGAGTTTGTCCGACTGCTGGCCGCCGAAAGGGTTCTGGCCGTTCCCGGCCGGGGTTTCGGGCGCCCGGGTTATTTCCGCCTGGCTTTCTGCGTCGAGGACCGGGTGATCGAAGGCGCGGCGGCGGGTTTTGCCGCCGCCATGGTAAAAGTCCACAACCGGTAAAATGGGAGGCGTTGAGATGCTGCAACTGTCGGTGCCGGTGATCGGCATCCTGCGGGGGGTGGAGGAGGATTTTTTCGGCGAACTGCTGGGGGTGGCCTTTGCCGCCGGCCTGCAGGCCCTGGAGGTGACCATCAACACCCCGGGGGCCGAAAAAATGGTTGCCCGTTGCCGCCCCGGGGTGGCCGGCGACAAACTGCTGGGCATGGGCACCATCCGCAACCTGGCCGAAGCTGAACGGGCGGTGGCGGCCGGGGCCATGTTTCTGGTCAGCCCCAACTGCGACCGGGAGGTGATCCGGTATGCCAACCGGCAACGGGTGCCGATCATCGCCGGCGCCCTGACCCCCAGCGAGGTTTACAACGCCTTTGCCGCCGGCGCCGGGATGGTAAAGGTATTCCCCTGCGGCGCCCTGGGCGGGGCCGGTTATATCGCCGATCTGCGCGGTCCCTTCGAGCAGATCCCCCTGGTGGCGGTGGGTGGAGTCTCTCGCCACAATGCCGGGGAATACCTGGCGGCCGGGGCCACGGCGGTGGGGGTCGGCGGCAGCCTCTTCGGGGCCAAAGCCCTGGGCGAGCGGGACTTGACGGCCGTCGGAGCAAATGTCCGGGAGTTTATCACGCGCCTGCAACCGGCCGTCCCGGGGAGTGCCTGAACGGTCGCCGCAATGAAGTTGCGCCGCGCTCCGCAATTGGGTATGATTCCCACCCTTAACCGTACTGACCGCGGTGCCGGTGAGCACTAAGCCAACCGCCATCCCCACAACTCGTCATCTACTACAGGTAAATGTTATGTATCGACCGGAAATCAAGGTAATCGACTGTACCGTCCGCGATGGCGGCCTGATGAACAAATGGCAATTCGACGACAAGTTCGTCCGGGCCGTCTATCTGGCCCTTTGCGATGCCGGGGTCGATTACATGGAGATCGGCTATCTCAGTTCGGAATCGGCCTTCTGCCGCACCGAGGTCGGCCCCTGGCGCTTTTGCGGCGAGTCCGACCTGCAACGGGTCCTGCTGGGCGAGGAGAAGAGGATCAAGCTTTCGGCGATGGCCGATATCGGCCGGATCGCTCCGGAGGATATTCTGCCCCGCAACGAAAGCTCGCTGGACATGATCCGGGTGGCCTGCTACGTCCATCAGGTGGACGCGGCCATCGAGCTGGCCCACCACTGCCAGGATAAGGGTTATGAAACCACGATCAATTTGATGGCGGTCTCCACCGTGGGGCCGCGCGACCTCAACGAGGCCCTGGATGATCTGGGCGAAAGCCGGGTACCGGTGATCTACCTGGTGGACAGCTTCGGGGCCTTCTATTCCGAGGATATCGAGGTGCTGACCAAACAGTACATGGAGCGGCTGCCGGGCAAAACCATCGGTATCCACGCCCACAACAATCAGCAACTGGCCTTTGCCAACACCATCTCTTCGATCATCAACGGGATTAATTTTCTGGACGCCACTCTCTACGGGATCGGGCGGGGAGCCGGCAACTGCCCGCTGGAACTGCTGATCTCCTTTCTCAAGAACCCCAAGTTCAAAGTCCGCCCGCTGATCAAGGTGATAGAGGAGGATATTCTGCCCTGGCGACAGAAGATCGACTGGGGCTACTTCATCCCCTACATGGTGACCGGGGTGATGAACCAGCACCCGCGCACCGCCATGGCTCACATGGAGTCGGATCGCAAGGACAAGGTGCTGGAGTTCTACGATCAGACCACCTCGGCCCTGGAGGGATAAAAGTTAAACGACCACGGGGTGCCGCATCTTGCGGCGATCGGGCCGGCTCACGTACTGGCGTACGCGTCGCCGTCCCGCTTGCCGCAACCTGCGGTGCCCCGTGATCGTTTATATTCTGCTGGCCCCCGGTGATGGGATGATAAAAAAAGGGGGGCCAAGGCGCGGGGGAGTTCCCCTGGCCTTTGGCCCCCCTCGGCCCACCGCCGTTGAAAAACCTCAGCCGGCGGCGGCTTGCTTGCGGG
>JBLRWU010000114.1:0-5529 GCA_047921155.1 Desulfurivibrio sp. | reverse complement strand
CGGTGCAGCGGCCGCAGCGGCTGCAGCGATCCTCGCGCCAGCGGATGATGAAGGGAAACTCCAGCAGAGTCAGTTCACTGTTGTGATCGAGCCGTTGCGCTGATTCCATACCTTAACCTCCTGCGCCCCCGGTGGAATGATCACCAGGTCGTAACGCATGGGAATGATGTCGTTTTGACGTTGCCGTTGGGGTAGAACCTGATCCAGGCCGCACTCCTCGCTCATCAGCCCGAAACGGCCGGGCACCCCCCCGACAATGCCGGGGCGCAGCTTTTTGGAGTCCTGGGTCAGAAAGACGGTACCGTCGGGGAGAAAGCCGATGACGCAGTTGGGGCCGTCGATGCAGAGCTGCCGCAGGGAGCGTTTAAGCAGGCCCAGGGCGGCGGCGTCGGGACGGCCGGAAAATTCGTTATCCTTGAGGGGGGTGATAATATCCTTGTAGTAGGGCAGGGGGTAGCCCAGTTGCCGGCGGGTATAGTGCAGGGTATGACAAAATACCTCCGAATCGGAGTTGTAGCCGGTGTAGCCGACAAAGCCACGGCCGGCAAGAAAATCGCGGTTGGGCACAAAGGCGGTGTTCTCGCCGTTGGTCATGGTGCAGTAGCCCTGAAGAAAAAACGGGTGGCAGGCGTAAAGCTGGATCGAGTAGTTAGTGTTCTGCCGCCCCTGGGCCAATACCACCTTGGCGGTGAGCGGTTTCTCCTCGAAGCCGAAAAAGCGGCCCACCTCCAGGGGGTCGCCCACCTCCTTCAGGGTGATCACGTCGGGCCAGAAGGAGAAAACGTAGAGGGAGTCGTCATCGGCTCCCTGGCGGCGCAACTCCAGGCGGGTCCGGGTCAGCAGCTCCTCCTTATCCGCCTGGGGCCGGTCGAGATAACCGTCGGGGTACTGATAGGCGGTGGCCAGGTAATGGCCCCGGCGGCTGACGTTGATCCCCGGCCCCTCGGTGATCCGGGGCTCCCACATGAACTTGACCTTGAAGCCGCAACGCTCCATGTATTCGTCGATCCGGCGCCGGCCCACATCGGTGCAGATTCCCGAAAGGATGGGATACTCCTTGAGATGCTCGAACTCGCCGCCCAGATCCTTGAGGGTAACCCCCAGGCCGGAGCCGTCGTGGCCCTCCTTCATGGTATCCAGGGCGATGATGGCATCCATCACCGAAGAGTATTCCGCCGAACTGATGGCGCTTAATCGACACATATCAGACTCCGTTTACGGGACGTTTTCAAATTCACCGCTCTCGGTGATGGTGCGGAAGAGGCGGTAGTTCTGGTGGACGATGTCGGCGGAGAGCACCAGCTCCCGCTCGGCGAAATCGGCCACCGTGATAATTCCCTCCAGCTTACGATACTCCGCCTCCGGCACCAGCTCGACAAAACGGTTGCGGAAGCCGGCCATGAACTCCTGGTTCAACACCGAGCCCTCGCGGCCGGGATAGAAAGCCAGGTAGAGAATATCAAATTCCACCAGATCGTTGAAGAAATGGGTGCCCAGAGAGACATCGGGGATCAGTCCTTCATGCATCGCCACCACTTCGCAGACACAGGCGGCCTCGCAGATTTCGGAGAAATTAACCGGAATTCCCAGCGACACCGAACTGGTGCCCCAGCGCCCCGGCCCGATCAGCACCGTCGGGGTCTCTCTGGAGGTAACCCGCATGATCTTGCCGATGGCCCGGGCCACCAGGTGCTTGTCCGGCACCCCCAGGGGACCGTAAGCGGCGGGGGAGACCAGCACCACCCGGCCGGGGTTGATGGTGCGGCTGCGGCCGATCACCGTGCCCTGCTCGGTGGCCAGCAGCAGCTGGTGCTCGGGAACCTCCAGCGGGGCCAGGGTTTCCCCCTCATCCCTGCGGACCTCGAAGGGGCGGCACTGGACCAGATTGATCCGGTAGTTGGCCAGGTCGCAGGGCGGCACCTCCTCGCCCCGGGCCAGTTTGGCATCCGCCAAGGTGCGGCAACCCTCCTCGCCGGTGAAGTTGAGGGTAAACTCGATATCCACCGGGTACTGGTAGGATTGCTCCAGGGTGTGTAAAATCTTGTGCATATGTTCGACAAAGGGCGTTTTCTTGAACAGCCCGTCGAAACTGATGTAGTGGGACTCCCCTTGCTGGTCGCGGGAGGCGGCCATCTCCAGCTCCAGCTTGGGGCTGAAGCGGGAGATCTCGGAAAAATCCACCGGCAGCAGGCGGTTGGCGTCAAGGTCGATGGCATCAACCCGTTTCTGGGAGAATTTGCGCAACTCGTCGATCCCGCTTTCCGGCCGTTTGTCGGGGGCGTTCAGGGCGGCGATCCGGGTGTAGTCGTCGTCGGAGCGGTCCACCGCCCGGGTGCCCATCCCGTAAACAATCCGGATCACCCCCGATTCCGGCTCAATCGCCTCGTTCCAGGCGTAGGGGTTGTAGGAGTAACCCACCCCGCCCACCGCCGGGAAGAAATAGTTGCCGTGGAGATCGCCGCTCACCCGCTGGATCAGCAGGGACATCTGCTCATCCTTGTCCAGGATCCCCATCTGCTCCCGGTAGTGGAGGGCTTTTTCGCTGAGGGTGGAGGCATAGACCAGCTTGATGGCGGTGAGCAGGTTGGCCAGCCGCCGCTCGCTGGAGCCCTGGTTGGGGCAGAAGACCGATTCGTACTTGCCGGAGAAGGCGTTGCCGTAATTATCCTCCAACAGGCTGCTGGAGCGGACGATGATCGGTGACTGGCCGAAGTAGTCGAGCATGTCGGCCAGCTTCTTGACGGTATCGTCGGGGAAATGGCCGGTCAGGATCACCCGGCGGGCATACTCCGCCACCCCCAGCAGGGTTTCGGTATCCTTCTGCTGGCGGCGGATCCACCAGCAGCCGTTGGTCACCATGTAGGTGTAAAAAACATCGGAGCCGACATAGAAGGAGTCGTGGACCTCGATCACGTCGCGCAGCTCCGGGGCCTCCTCCCGCAGGATCGCCCGGGAGAGCAGCATGCCGGTGGCCTTGCCGCCGATCAGGCCGGTGCCGATCATCCGCTTGCCGATATCGAGCAGGTCGTCGATGTTGAAATAGCGGGCGGCCAGCTCCTGGATCCGCTCGTTGCGGGTAACCATCATCGCCAGCAGCCGGCGCAGATGTTTCAGCTCTTCCGGACTTTTGGGCCGTGGCCCCCGCCGGGGGTCCGGGGTGGACTCCTCCCCCTCCTCCCTTGCCAGCTCCCGGAAAATCTGGGCTGCCTCCTGGAAATAGCGGTTCCAGCGGTCCCGCTCCTCGAAGGCGTGATCGGTGCTTTTGAAGGGGGTAAAGGAGAGGATTTCCGAATTGAGGGCGCTGTTGGTCACCGGTTTGAACTGGCCGTCGCGGTGGGTGTGCAGCATGAACATGGTGGCCGAGTAGCGCTGCTGGGCCTTCAAGGGATGAACGTAAATATTCTCCCGATTCTTGTAGACATCGAAGATCACCTGGGCAGTGTTGTGGACCGGGGTCAGGGCGTTGAAGGAGTGATGATCCCGGATCAGGGCGAAGTAGGCCAGGGCCTCCATATCCAGGAGATAGGGGCAGGTGAGCATGAAGAAGTTGCCCAGCATCCGGTCGCTGTACCAGGAGTTGGCCAGGTCGCTCAGGGAGTCGAAAACGTAATAGCCGCCCCGGCCGTTGCTTTTGATCGTTTCGTGGACCTGGTTGATGAAGGGCTCGAAGCCCGCTTCCGGATCGGGGGTATGGATCTCGGCGTGGGGGAACTCTTCGGGGTCGAGCAGCGGCGGGTGGGAGGCGAAACGGAAGTAGATCAGCCGTTGATTCTTAAGGTCGGCGAACCGGGCATAGGCTTGGGCGAAGTAGCGATAATCGTCGATCCCCTGCACCTGCCAGACAATGTTGTCGCCGGGCATCAGCCCTTTGATAACCCTGTCCAGCCCCTTGAGGCCGGTGGAGAGATGACTGTAGTTGTATGACATGTTCCCGATCCGGGAGAACAGGTTTTACGGGGCGACCGGAGGGCCGTCCCGTAAAACCCGCGTCTGTTTAGATTACGCCCTGTTCGATCATCGCGTCGGCAACCTTGACGAAGCCGGCGATGTTGGCGCCCTTCACATAGTTAACGAAATCGCCTTCCTTGCCGTACTTGTAGCAGGACTCATGGATTCCCTCCATGATCTGCCGCAGCCGCTCCTCCACCTCTTCCCGGGGCCAGGAAAGCTTGAGGCTGTTCTGGCTCATCTCCAGGCCGCTGGTGGCCACCCCGCCGGCGTTGGCCGCCTTGCCGGGGCCGTACATGATCCTGGCCTTGATGAATACCCGCACCGCCTCGCTGGTGGAGGGCATGTTGGCCCCCTCGGAAACGCAGACGCAGCCGTTGGCCACCAGAGTTTCGGCATCCTTGGCGTCGATCTCGTTCTGGGTGGCGCTGGGGAAGGCGATATCGCCCTTGATCCCCCAGGGGCGTTCGCCGGGGTAGTATTTGCAGCCGTACTTCTCGGCGTATTCGGAGATCCGGCCGCGCTTGACGTTCTTCAGCTCCATCACGTAGGCCAGTTTCTCGGCGTCGATGCCCGCCGGGTCGTGGATAAAGCCGGCGGAGTCGGAGAGGGTGACGCATTTGCCGCCCAACTGGTTGAGCTTCTCCACCGTGAATTGGGCCACGTTGCCGGAGCCGGAAACCAGGCAGGTCTTGCCGGAGAGGTTGTCGCCCCGCACCTTGAACATCTCCTCGGCGAAGAAGACCGCGCCGTAACCGGTGGCCTCGGGGCGAATCAGGCTGCCGCCCCAGTTGCGGCTCTTGCCGGTGAGGACCCCGGTGAACTCGTTCTTCAGCCGGCGGTACTGGCCGAACATAAAACCGATTTCGCGGGCGCCCACCCCGATATCACCGGCGGGTACGTCGGTCTCGGCTCCGATATGCTTGCTCAGCTCGGTCATGAAGCTCTGGCAGAAGCGCATCACTTCGTTGTCGCTCTTGCCCTTGGGGTCAAAGTCGGAGCCGCCCTTGCCGCCGCCCATGGGCAGGGTGGTCAGGCTGTTCTTGAAAACCTGCTCGAAGGCCAGAAACTTCAGAATACTCAAATTGACGCTGGGATGGAAGCGCAGGCCGCCCTTGTAGGGGCCGATGGCGCTGTTCATCTGGATCCGATAACCGCGGTTGATCTGAATTTCGCCCTTGTCGTCCACCCAGGGCACCCGAAAGATGATGACCCGCTCGGGCTCCACCATCCGTTCCAGGATCTTGGCCTCCCTGTACTTGGGGTGATCCTCGATAAAGGGCATCAGGGTTTCGACCACCTCGAGAACCGCCTGGTGAAACTCGCTTTCGCCAGGGTTCTTCTCGATCACTTTCTGCATGAATTCGGTTACTTTTTCCATTTGCGCGCCATCTCCTCTCTGTTGGTTGGCTACTGGCCTTGCCCTATGCCCCGAAGCATCATTTAAAAACAGCGGGGAGGGAATTTACCAACTTTTTATGAACCGCGCAAACGGTTATCCATCTTTAGTTGTTATTTTTGCCGGCGAGATATTGCCCCAGCATCTGCCGGGCTCCGGGGGAGTCCCAATGGACCGCTCCG
>JBLRWU010000113.1:0-5563 GCA_047921155.1 Desulfurivibrio sp. | reverse complement strand
ATATGAACAAACCGGCTTTATCGCCGGTTGATTGTTGGTTGATAAGTTGTTTAAAACTGTTTTTTTGATTTATCACAATCTTATAACCAGTTCGGCTTGGGATAAAAAAAATAATTATATTAAAGATTTACCTGATTACTCCACAAGCTGACAAGCTTTAATAACCATAATATACTCTTTTTACTCTTTTACTTATTAAAAGGGACCATGCCATGGCTATCGCACTGAACGTACCCCGCCCCGAGTTCCTCGCCGCTTTGGCTGCTCTGCAGAACATTACCGGAAAGAAGGGCACGCTGGCGGTGCTTACCAACATCCTGCTGGAGGCGGATCAGGAGGGTCTAACGATGACCGCCACCGATCTCGAGGTTGGTTTGCGCTGCCGGGTTCCGGCCGAGGTGCTCACCCCCGGTGAGCTTACCCTGCCGGCCCGCAAGCTTTTTGAGCTGGTTCGGGAATCGGAAGCTGAACATATCAGCCTGGAGGAACAGGATAACTGCCGGGTCAAGATCAGCGCCGGCTGCAGCGACTGCCGACTGGCCGGGATAACCGCCGAGGAGTTTCCCGCCTTTCCTCCCCATCGGGGGGATAATATGGCGACCATCCCCGCGGAAACCATGGCCGGCTTGATCGACAAAACAATCCACTCCGTCGCCCAGGAGGGAGAAGGGAATTTTAATCTGGCCGGGCTGCTGTTGGAGAAGGAGATTCTGGAGGATGGTCACTTCCTGCGGATGGTATCTTCCGACGGTCATCGGCTCTCGATGATGGAGAGCAAGGTCGATGGCGATCTCTCCCCCCTGGAGATGGATCGGGTGATCCTGATTCCCCGTAAAGGGATCCAGGAGATCCGCAAGCTTTGTGACAGTGAAGAGAGCCTGACCCTGGGGATTGAGGAGAAACAGGTGGTGGTGAGGGCCGGCGCCTTTACTTTGGTGATCCGCCTGATGAGCGGTGATTTTCCCGATTACAAAAGCATTATCAAGGTGATAGATACAACCAGCCATATCGGGATCGAACGGAAAGTTCTGATGCACTCCTTGCGCCGGGTTAATATCTTCACCGAGGATCGGTTCAACGCGGTCAAATTTTTAATTGAAAAAAACCGGATGACCCTCTCCTCCCAGAACATGGACTACGGCAGCGCCAAGGAAGAGGTGCCGGTGAAGTACGAAGGCGAGGCGATGGAGCTGGGATTCAACGGTAAATATTTTTACGAATCGTTGCAGGTTATGGTCAGCGAGAAGATCAAGGCCTACATCAATTCCGAGGAGAGCCCCTGTCTTATCCAGGGAGACAGTGATCCCGGATATCTCAGTGTAATTATGCCCATGAAGATATAAGTGTCGCAGAGTCAGGTTAATCAGGCCCGGTTAATGGGGAAAAAAAATAAAGGGAAGGACTGCCTTGAGTGAAACATTGAATACCAGTTACGGCGCCGAACAGATCAAGGTGCTTTCCGGCCTGGAAGGGGTACGTAAAAGGCCGGCCATGTACATCGGCAATACCGCCGAGGAGGGGTTGCACCACCTGGTTTACGAGGTGGTGGATAACAGTATCGACGAAGCCCTGGCCGGCCATTGCAGCCGGATAACGGTGAGCATCCACAAGGACGGCAGTGTCAGCGTGGAGGATAACGGGCGCGGTATCCCGGTGGGGATACACCCCACCGAGGGGGTTTCCGCCCTGGAGCTGGTAATGTGTACCCTGCACGCCGGCGGCAAGTTCGACCACTCCACCTACAAAGTTTCCGGCGGTCTGCACGGGGTCGGGGTCTCGGTGGTCAACGCCCTGAGTGTGAAGACCGTGGCCGAGGTTAAACGGGATGGTAAGATTCATCGCCAGAGCTACCGCCACGGGATCAAGGAGAGCGAGGTCGAGGTGGTGGGAGAGACCGAGCACAGCGGCACCAGAATCACTTTCCTGGCCGACCCCGAGATCTTTAAAGAGACCACCGAATTCAAGTATGAGATCATCCAGGCCCGCCTGCGGGAACTGGCCTTTCTCAACAAGAACGTCAAGATTATCCTCCATGACGAAAGAACCGGAGCCGAGGATGAGTTCCACTTCAAGGGCGGCATCAACTCCTTTGTCGAGTATCTCAACCGTAACCGGACCACGGTTCATCTGGAACCGGTCTTCATCGAGGGTGAGCGGGACGATGTTCAGGTGGAGGTGAGTTTTCAATATTTTGAGGGCTATACCGAACGGCTGTTTCCCTACGTCAACAATATCTACACCCGGGAGGGCGGCACCCATGTGGTCGGGTTCCGGGCGGCGCTTACCAAGTGTATCAACCGCTATGCCAGCGATGATATCATCCCCAAAAATCTGCGCGAAAAACTGAGCGGCGATGATGTCCGGGAGGGGATCACCTGCGTGATCTCGGTGCGGGTACCCAACCCCCAGTTCGAGGGCCAGACCAAGACCAAGCTGGGTAACAGCGAGGTCAAGTCCATCGTCGAAACCGTCTGTCACGAGAAGATCGCCCAGTACCTGGAGGAGCATCCCCTGGAGGCGAGGAAAATTCTCGGCAAGGCGGTTGATGCGGCCCGGGCCCGGGAAGCGGCTCGGCGGGCCAAGGAGTTGTCCCGCAAAAAAGGCAGCGGGATGGACCTGATGATGGCCGCCAAGCTGGCAGAGTGTCAGTCCAAAAAGCCGGAGGAGCGGGAGATCTTTCTGGTGGAGGGCGATTCCGCCGGCGGCAGCGCCAAGCAGGGCCGGGACCGGGTTTTTCAGGCCATCCTGCCTTTACGCGGTAAAATTATGAACGTGGAGAAGGCCCGCTTCGACAAGGTGCTGGCCAGCGAGGAGATCAAACAGATCATCGCCTCCCTGGGCACCGGGATCGGGCGGGAGGAGTTTGATATTGAAAAGCTGCGCTACCACAAGATCATCATCATGACCGACGCCGATGTGGACGGGGCCCATATCCGGACCCTGCTCTTGACCTTCTTCTATCGCCAGATGCTGCCCTTAATCGAGCATGGCCGGGTCTTTATCGGCCAGCCCCCCCTCTACCGGCTCAGCCGGGGCAAGAAGGAACAGTTTTTCCTCGACGACGACGCCCTGAACCGCTTTCTTTTCCAACAGGCCAGTGAGACGATCAGCGTTCGTTGCCCCGACGGCCGGGTTATCGAAGGGGAGGAACTGGTTGCCCTGTTGCGGGATCTTTCCGGTTATCAGCGCCTGGTGGATTACCTCGAGCGCACCAATCTCTGGGAGGAGGTGCTGAACTTCCTGGTGGAGGAGGATATCCATTCCGCCGACCAGTTTGAGAACGAAGCCCTGCTGGGTGAGTTGCACCAGCGTTTGAGCGGCGGCAAATTTATTTTGGGCAATATCCGGCCCTGCCGCTGGCGGCCCAGTTGCTACGAGTTTGACGTGGCGGTGAAGGATAAGGCCCACCTGTTGACCACCATCGGCCCCCAGATTCCTTTAATGCCGGAATATCGGATGGTTCTTAGCCAGTATCCCAAGATCAGCAACCTCCTGGGAGAGAGTTTCACGGTGGTGGTGAAAAACCAGGAGCTGGCCGCCGCCTCCTGGCGGGAGCTGCTGACGGTGATCCGGGCCGAGTCGTTCAAGGGCAACGCGCTGCAGCGTTACAAAGGTCTGGGTGAGATGAACCCGGAGCAGTTGTGGGAAACCACCATGAACCCGGAAAATCGGATTTTGCTCCGGGTAAAGATTGAGGACGCGGAGAAGGCCGACGAAATATTCACCACCCTGATGGGTGACAAGGTCGAGCCCCGCCGCGAATTTATTCAGTCCAACGCCCTGGAAGTTTCCTCCCTGGACATCTAAAGATATCTAATAGAAACGGATAATTAAACTGTTATGACTGAAGAAACCAGCAATTTGCCGGCGTTCCCGGTTGATCACCCGACCATCTCCATCGAGAAGGAGTTGCGTAAGTCCTATCTTGATTACGCGATGAGCGTCATCGTCGGCCGGGCCCTGCCCGATGTCCGCGATGGCCTGAAACCGGTACATCGCCGGGTGCTTTTTGCCATGCGGGAGTTGAACAACTATCATAACCGGCCCTTTTTGAAATCGGCCCGGATCGTCGGTGACGTCATCGGTAAATATCATCCCCACGGCGACTCCGCGGTTTATGATGCCCTGGTGCGCCTGGCCCAGAGTTTCTCCATGCGTTACCCCCTGGTGGATGGCCAGGGTAACTTTGGTTCGGTGGATGGTGATCCGCCGGCGGCCATGCGTTACACCGAGGCGCGGATGACCCGGATCGATCAGGAGATCATCAGCGACCTGGAAAAAGAGACGGTGGATTTCATCCCCACCTACGACAACTCGATGAGCGAACCCCTGGTCTTCCCGGCCCGGATTCCCAACCTGCTGATCAACGGCTCGTCGGGGATCGCGGTGGGGATGGCCACCAATATCCCCCCCCACAACCTGCGGGAGGTGATCGACGGCCTGATCGCCCTGATCGAAGATCCCAATATCACGGTCAGCGGCCTGATGGAGATCATCACCGGACCCGATTTTCCCACCGGCGCCTTTATCTGCGGCCGGGCCGGGATTCGCGAGGCTTACGAAACCGGGCGCGGCTCCCTGCTGATCCGCTCCCGCACCCATATCGAAAAACAGAAAAGCGGTCGCGAATCGATCATCATCACCGAGATCCCCTACCAGCAGAACAAGGCGACGCTGATCGAAAAGATCGCCATGCTGGTCAAGGAGAAAAAGATTGAATCCATCTCCGAGGTTCGGGATGAGTCCGATCGCCAGGGGATGCGGATCGTCCTCGAACTCAAGAAGGATGAATTTTCCGAGGTGGTGTTGAATCAGCTCTACAAGATGACCCCCCTGCAGAAAAGTTTCGGGGTGATTCTGCTCTCCATCGTCAACATGCGGCCGGAGATCCTCAACCTGCGCCAGATTTTGGAGCACTTCCTCCTCCACCGCAAAACCGTGGTCTACCGGCGCACCGCCTACGACCTGCGCAAGGC
This sequence comes from Desulfurivibrio sp., assembly GCA_047921155.1. Classification (GTDB taxonomy): domain Bacteria; phylum Desulfobacterota; class Desulfobulbia; order Desulfobulbales; family Desulfurivibrionaceae; genus Desulfurivibrio. The sequence goes on along the minus strand of JBLRWU010000113.1, from coordinate 587 downwards.
CGAGGAGAAGGCCCATATCCTGGAGGGGCTCAAGATCGCCATCACCAACCTGGACGAGGTGGTGGAACTGATCAAGGCCTCGGCCAACCCCCAGGAGGCCAGGGAGGGGCTGATAAGCCGTTTCGGCCTCAGCGCCATCCAGGCCCAGGCCATCCTCGAGATGCGGCTCCACCGTTTGACCGGCTTGGAGCGGGAGAAGATCATCGAGGAGTATGAGGCCCTGATGAAGGAGATCACCTGGCTGCGCCAGGTCCTGGCCGATGAGTCCCTGGTGATGAAGATCATCCGCGAGGAGTTTGAGTCGATTCGGGAGTCCTACGGCGATGAGCGGCGCACCGAGATCATCGAGGCCCCCGACGAGATCCTGCCCGAGGATATGATCGCCCGGGAGGAGATGGTGGTCACCGTGACCCACGCCGGCTATATCAAGCGTAACCCGGTGGATCTCTACCGCTCCCAGCGCCGGGGCGGCAAGGGGATTCGCGGGGCCGGCACCACCGACGAGGATTTCGTCAGTTGGATGCAGGTGGCCTCCACCCACGACACCCTGCTCTTCTTCACCAACAAGGGCCGGGTCTTCTGGCGCA
>JBLRWU010000112.1:0-5740 GCA_047921155.1 Desulfurivibrio sp. | reverse complement strand
CGATCCGGGTGCGGATGGGCATCACCCAGGCATTGGTGACCCCGGGCAGTTGCACGATCTCGTCCAGCTCGCGGATCAGTTTGGCGGTGGTCATCCCCGGGCGCCACTGGTCGCGGGGCTTGAGTTGAATGGAGGTCTCCAGCATGGTCAGAGGCGCCGGATCGGTGGCGGTTTCGGCCCGGCCGGCCTTGCCGAAGACGCTTTTCACCTCCGGTAGCGTCATGATCAGACGATCGGTCTGCTGCAGCAGCTCGGCAGCCTTGCCCGCCGAGATCCCCGGCAGGGTGGTGGGCATATACATCAGGTCGCCTTCATCCAGGTCGGGCATGAACTCGGAGCCCAGCCTGGCAGCCGGGTAGATCATGCTCAGGGCGGCCAGAACGGTGAGCAGGACAATGGTTTTGGGGTAGCCCAGGGCCACCCTGATCACCGGCCGATAGACCGCGACCAGCAGGCGGTTGGCGGGGTTTTTATGCTCGGGGATGATCCGGCCGCGAATGAAATAGCCCATCAGCACCGGCACCAGGGTGATGGCCAGGCCCGCCGCCATGGCCATGGCATAGGTCTTGGTGAAGGCCAGGGGGGCGAACATCCGTCCCTCCTGGGCCTCCAGGGTGAAGACCGGCAGAAAACTGATGGTGATGATCATCAGGGCGAAAAAGAGCGGCGGGCCGACCTCCACCGAAGCCTTCTCGATTACGGCCCAGTGTTCGGCGGTGGTGCGCGCCTGGTGCCGCTCCAGGTGTTTGTGGACGTTTTCGATCATCACGATGGCGGCATCCACCATGGCCCCGATGGCGATGGCAATGCCGCCCAGGGACATGATGTTGGCGTTGATCCCCTGCAGGCCCATGATCACAAAGGCGCCCAGCACCCCCAGGGGCAGGCTGATGGCAATGACCAGCGATGAGCGCAGGTGGAGGAGGAAGAGCAGGCAGACCAGGACCACCACGATCAACTCCTTGACCAGGGTATTTTTGAGATTGTCCACCGCCCGTTCAATCACCCCGGAGCGATCGTAGGTTTCGACGATCTCCACCCCGGCGGGCAGCCCGGGGCGGATCTCCGCCAGCTTGGTCTTGACCCGGGCGATGACGGCCCGGGCGTTCTCGCCCGAGCGCATTACCACGATACCGCCCACCACCTCACCCTCGCCGTTCAGCTCGGCGATCCCCCGGCGCATCTGGGGGCCGGTGCTGATCTCGGCCACCTCGCCCAGCAACAGGGGGGTGCCGCTGGCCGCGACCTTGACGGGAATTTGCCGCAGATCGTCGAGATTCTGGATATAACCCCTGGCCCGGATCATATATTCGGCTTCCGCCATCTCGATGGCGGAGCCGCCGCTCTCCAGGTTGGCTCGCTGCACCGCCGCCGCGATATCGCCGGTACTCAGGCCGTAAGCGCGGAGCCGATGGGGGTCCACCACAATCTGGTATTGGCGGACCATGCCGCCCACGGTGGCCACTTCCGAGACCCCCTCCACCGTCTGCAATTCATACTTGAGGAACCAGTCCTGGATGCCGCGCAGTTGGCCGAGATCGTGGTTGCCGCTACGATCCACCAGGGCGTACTGGTAGACCCAGCCCACCCCGGTGGCGTCGGGGCCCAGGGCGGAGGTGGCCCCCGCCGGCAGAGTTCCCGCCGCCTGGCTGAGATATTCCAGAACCCGGGCCCGGGCCCAGTAGAGATCGGTGCCGTCCTCGAAAATCACGTAGATATAGGAATCGCCGAACATCGAGTAACCCCGTACCGCCGTGGCCTTGGGCACCGCCAGCAGGGCGCTGGAGAGCGGGTAGGTCACCTGCTGCTCCACCACTTGAGGGGACTGGCCGGGATAGCTGGTTTTGATGATCACCTGCACGTCGGAGAGATCGGGAATGGCGTCCAGGGGGGTTCGCTGCAGGGAGTAGACTCCCCAGAGAGCCAGAAACCCGCCGGCCAGCAGCACCAGCAGGCGGTTGGCCAGGGACCAGCGGATGATGGCGGTGATCATGGCCGCACCTCATCCTGGCCGACGCGCAGGGCCACGACCCGGAAGGTGATGGGATCCAGTTGCTCCAGGGCAAAGTGGAACTTCATTCCCGGCTCCAGGCCGGCGGGAACTTGCAGGCCCGGAGCCAGTTCCAGATCCATGGTCATGGCGGGCCAGCCCAGCTCGGGGATCGGCTGGTGACTGAGGCTGATGGTGGTGGGAGAGCTGCCGGGGCCGTGGTAGATCCCTGCACTCCAGACCTCCTGGCCGGTGGGCCCCTCCGCCAGGGGCTCCAGCCGGGTCAGGGAGCCCCGCAGGCTGCTTTCGGAATCGATGAGGAACTGGGCTGAAACCACCACCTCATCGCCGGGGTTGAGTCCGGCCAGGATCTCCGCCCGGTCGTCGGCAATCAGCCCCGCTCTTACCTCCACCGCTTCGAAGCGCCCATCGCCCCGGGCCAGAATCACCCGCTGGCTGTTGCCGCTGCGGATCAGGGCCTCGCGGGGGATCAGCAGGAGATCGCGGCGGGGTTCGCCGAAGATGCGGACCCGGGTGAACATGTCGGGTTTGAGGCGATCGCCGGAGTTGGCAAAACTCAGCCGGGCCTGGATGGCGCGGCTGCGAGGATCCAGGGAGGGATAGATGAAATCCACCACCCCTGCCAGGGTGTCGCCCGCGGCCTGTTCCAGCTCCAGCTCCGCCCGCTGACCCACTTGCACCAGGGAGGCCTGGTGTTCGAAGATCTCCACCCGGGCCCAGACCCGGTCCAGGTTGGCGATGGTCATAATATCCATCCCCGGAGTTACAAACATCCCTTCCCGGATGCCCAGTTCACTGATGACCCCGTCCTGGCGGGCAAAAACCGGAATCAATTGGCGCACCTGGCCGTCGCGCTCGATCTGCTCGATGGTTTGGGGGCTAAGGCCCAGGTTCACCAGGCGGCGGCGGGAGGCCTCGCGGATGGCGGGCTGATTCATGGCCATGGTGCGGAGAAATTCCTCCTGGGCGTTGACCAGGGCGGGGGAGTAAAGCTCGAAAAGCAGCTCTCCCTGTCGGACCCGTTGCCCCAGGCTGGGAGTCGCCAGCCGTTCCACCCAGCCTTCGGCGCGGACATGGACGTGGCTCAACCGGGTTTCATCGTAGGCGATGAAGCCCACCGCCTCCACCAGGGGTTCAAGGTCAGCGAGGCCGGCGATGGCGGTGCGAACCCCCAGGTTCTGGGAGGTTTCCGGCGCGACGCGGATTCCGGGCCCGGCTCCCCCCTCATCGGCGTAGATGGGGATATAGTCCATCCCCATTTCGTCCTTGCGGGGCTCATCGGAGGTCACCCGGGGATTGTGGGGGTGGCGGTAGTGGATGATCTCCCGCTCGGCGGCAACCGCCGGGCCGGCTTCGTGGCCGCTGGAACCGGGAATTTCGCTGCGGTCGCCGAGCCGGGCCGTAAGGGCCGCGCCCAGGGTTATCCCCAGGATGAGGGTCAGGATGATGCCGACGAAATATCTACTGCGCATGGATCTTACTCCTTTCCGGGATTCCCCGGAAATCTTGGGTTATTGGTAACCGTTCACCAGGGCCAACGAGTATCGATTTAACGGGCTGTAAACGTTCAGCAGTGCCCCGGATTCGGGTAAGCAGCCAAGCGCCGCGTACCCCGGGTACGTAAGCTTGGCTGATCGCCCGAAGGTGGGGTGCTGCTGAACGTTTACGATTATTGCAGGGGGGTGCCCACCACGGTCTCGAGGATGGCGAGCTGGGTCTGGTGCCTGGCAATCGCCGCAATATGTTCGCGCTGGAAGTTGAAAAGGGTCATCTGGCTGTCGAGTACGTTCATGAAATCGGCGGTTCCCGAGTGGTAGGAGGCCAGGGCTGCGCCCGCGGCGTGTTCGGCCCGGGGAATGATCTCCTGGTCATACAGGGTTGCCAGTCGCCGGTTGCTGTCCAGTTGGGCCAGGGCATCACCAATCCCTCGGCGGATCAGGTTGCGGGTCCGCTCCTGCTCCGCCCGGGCCAGGCGGATTTCAGCCTCGGCCTCGGCCGCCTTGGCGTGGCGCCGGTCGCGGCGGACTGGGAGATTGAAGGTGATGCCGGCGCTGTACATGTCGTAGCCGGGATCACCCATGGCCGGTTCCCGTTGCATATATTCCAGGGAGAGGGTGAAATCGGGGTAAAATTCCCGCTGGGCCAGCCGGCGCAGGGCCGCGGCTTTCTCTTCCCGGGCTGCCAGCTGCTGGAACAGGGGCCGCCGGGCCGCCAGTTCCTCCAGTTCCGCCACCTCCAGCGCCAGCGGGGTCAGATCCAGGGGGGCAGAGGGAATGATGGGGGAGTCGACGGGCCGGAAACGCAGGCTGTTCAAGGCGACCTCCAGGCTGCGGCGGCGCTGCTCCAGGGACAAACGTAGCTCATCCATTTTTGCCCTTTCCACCTGTGCCTTGAGCAGGTCCTGGAGCAGGCCGCGTCCGACCTCGTAGAGGCTGCCGCTCTGAGCGCTCAAGTCATCGAGAACGGCAATGTTGCCGGCCACGATTGCCAGGGCCCGGTCGACAAAAAGGAGTTGATACCAGGTCTCCTTGACCATACCGCTCAACTCCAGGGCCCGCTCCTCCACGGTCAGGCGGGCGGCTTCGGCGTCCAACCGAGCCGCCTCCCTTTGCAGGTCGCGTTTGCCGAAGAAAGGCACCAGCTGGCTGATCCCGATCACCTTGGCGCTGGCCGGGTCGCGGTCGAAGGCCAGGGGGTCGCGAATGGGCAGGTTCTGAAGCTGGAGCATCAGCATCGGGTCTTCCAGGGTGCCTGCCTGCCGCGCCCGCTGGCTATAGGCCTGCCAGCGGGCCTGATCCGCTTCCAGTTCCGGATTGTTGGCCAGGGTTTCGGCCACCAGTTGGTCCAGATGCCGGGTGGCAGGCTCTGTCGGGGCTGCCTGCAGGGTCGCCGGCGGGTTCAACAGGGCGGCGAGGGCAAGAAGGAGAGCTAAAATTTTTGGCATAACATGAAATCCCGGGTTCAATTTCGTAGATCCGGAGCAATGCGCTCCCGATATCGCGAGGATGAAGAGCAAGAAGCGTGCCGGAGCGGTGATCAGGTCGTTATTTTGCCGGATCGTGGTGATTATTTACAGGTGAAAGGGGGCGGGGAGAGGAGGGAGGGGTGGCGAGATAAGCTAATACTGTAGAATATTCTTCAACGCCCTGTAGAATATTCTGCAGTATCGGGGCTTATGGAGTTAAAGACCGAATTTTTCCAGGCGGTAGATCAAAACGTGGCGGGGCAGGCGGAGCAGGCGGGCCGCCTGGGAGCGGTTGCCGCCGCTACGGGCCAGGGCCTTGCGGATCAGCTCTTTTTCCACCTCCGCCAGGGAAAGGCCCTCCGCCGGCAGTTCCGGCAGCCAGCCGCCATCGGCGGAGCCGGCGGGGGCCGGCAGTTGCAGGTCGGCGGGAGCGATCTCGCCCCGGCGGCGGAGAATAACCGAGCGTTCCACCAGATTGCCCAGCTCGCGGATATTGCCGGGCCAGGGATACTCGGCCAGTCGGGCCAAAGCCTCCGGGCTGAAACGGACCTCCGGCGGGGCGGCCAGCCGTTTTAGAAAGTGGTCCACCAGGGCGGGAATATCCTCGCGCCGGTCGCGCAGGGGGGGGATATGGAGCAGGATCACCCCCAGCCGGTAAAAGAGGTCTTCCCGGAAGCGGCCGGCGGCGATCTCCGCCTCAATCTCCCGGTTGGTGGCGGCGATCAGGCGGACGTCGATCTTTTCCCGCCGGTCGGAGCCCACCG
>JBLRWU010000111.1:0-5818 GCA_047921155.1 Desulfurivibrio sp. | reverse complement strand
GCACCCGAGTGGCCGGGCGCGGCGGGGTACTCTCGTCGGCCAGCAGGGCGGCGATCTCCCGGTCCATGTCAAAATCCCGACGGGCGGAGGTGATAATCCGTCCATCCCGGTTACGCAATATCCGCAACTCCACCATAACCCGCTCGGCCGTGACCATATAGGTGCCCACCAGCACCGCCTGGGCCTCCAGGACAAAGGGCAGTTCGTCCATGTCACGGGAAAGCCCGTACTCCCCTTGCCGTTGACTGATCAGCAGGGAAGGGGTTTTCCGGACATCAACGACATCCACTCCGGCTCGCTGCAACTCCCCCAGCAACCGCTCCCCCAGCAACCGCCCGAAGGAGGAGGTCGCATAGAGGTTGCGCAGGCTTACCGGGGTGGTCACCGCCAGGGTATACTGGCCGCGAAGATCATCCCGTCCCCCGCCCAGCACCTCCAGCACCAGGGCCCGGATCGCCTCGTCGCTCAAACCGCTGCCCGGCGCGAAACCCGGCGGGGCGGCGGCCGGCGGCAGCCCGGCGGCATATCTCAGCTCCCATGGGGAAAAAACCCGCCCGGTGCGGAAGACATAATCCCCGGGAATTTCATGGGGATAGTTGTAGAAATGGCGACCGTAGGGGATGGTGTTGCCCGCAGCCTGGCCGACCACCACCGGGGCCGGCGTCACCAGGCCGCCCAGCAGCAGGAGGAGGAGAACCCTCCCGAACATCCACCGGTTATTGGTTACAAACATGATGATCTTCCTCTTTTACGGGTTAAAGGGATTGAAGCGGTACTCGCTGTAAACCGGTTCCAGCCCCCGCCAGGCCGGACCAAACTCCGCCAGGGGAAAATCCTTCCCCTCCCAAGAGCCGGGGGGCGGGGCGGCGGGATAAACCACCGGCAGTTCGCCGGTATCGCCCGCGCTCCGACTCAGCAGCGGCAAGGCCAGGCGGATATCCATCTCCACCAGCGAGGAACGCACCCCGGCGGCGCAGCCGGTGGCCGCGAAAAAGAGCAGCAGCAAAAGCAGCAGATACGACCAACCGATCCCCCCCCGCTTTTTCAGCTCCCAGCCTGTTTTTACGGGCCATGACATAAGCAAACCTCCTCCTTACTCTCCTCACACCCGCGGTCAACCGCGGCAAGAAATTCCGTCGTCGAGTGGGCATTGCATATTTCATGCCATTTCGCGGCTGGCTGAAATATCTCTTTACCTTCCCCCCATGTTCAGGTATATCTTTTCGGTTTAGCCGTAATAACCCAAACGTAAGGTCCGGGAGGAAGATATGGCACGGATTACAGTGGAAGACTGCCTGCAAAAAATCGGAAACGAAAACCGCTTCGCTTTGATTCACCTGGCGGTGGAACGGGTCAAACAGCATCGTCGCGGCGCCCCTCTTCCCGAACGCTGCCGCAACAAGGAGATTGTCTGCACCCTGCGGGAGATCGCGGATGGATCGGTGAAGTTTGACAATATCCACGAACTCGGCCTTGAGCTGCGCAACATGCCCAAGATTGCCGAGGAGTTGGCGGTGGAAGCACCGACCGCGATCGAGTAGCGCCCACAAGTTTTAGCAAGTTCTAAGCAAGCTCTAATTGATACCCAGACTTATTTAAGCGATGGAAACCGACTACTACAAAAACCTGGGGGTAGCCCCCGACGCCTCCGCCGCCGAGATCAAGAAGGCCTACCGCAAGCTGGCCCTGAAATATCACCCGGACCGCAACCCCGACAACAAGGAGGCGGAGGAAAAGTTCAAGACCGCCACCGAGGCCTACGAGGTTCTGGGGGACCTGGAAAAACGGAAAATCTATGACCGGTTCGGGCTGGCCGGCCTGCGTGACAGCGGCTACAACGGCCCCGGCGGCCGCGATGATATCTTCTCCGGTTTCAGCGACATCTTCGGCGATCTTTTCGGTTTCGGTTCCCGCGGTGGCGAAGGCCGCCGCCAACCGGGCCCCACCCCCGGCAACGACCTGCGCTATGACCTGGTGATCAGCTTCACGGAGGCGGTCCACGGGGCGGAAAAGGAGGTGGAGATCAGCAAGGGTGAGACCTGCTGGACTTGCGAGGGCAGCGGCTTGCGGCCCGGTTACCAGCCGGAAACCTGCCGGACCTGCAACGGCGTCGGCCAGGTGCTGCACGCCCAGGGCCCCTTTCGCATCCAAACCACCTGCCCCCACTGCCGGGGCCAGGGCCGGGTGATTACCGAACCATGCCAGGATTGCCAGGGCCAGGGTCTGGTTCAGCGCCGCAAAAAGGTGGCCCTGAAAATTCCCGCCGGGGTCGACAGCGGCGCCAGGATGCGGCTCAAGGGCGAAGGCGAGGGTGGACGCCGGGGCGGACCCGCCGGTGATCTCTATGTAATCCTCCATGTCCAGCCCCACGAGTTTTTCCAGCGCGAAGGCCACGACATCGTCTCCTCCATCCCGCTCTCCTTTACCCAGGCCGCCCTTGGCTGCACCCTGGATGTGCCGACCATTCACGGCCCGCAAAAACTGACGGTTCCGGCCGGCACTCAACCGGGGCAGCATTTCACCCTCAAGGAGATGGGGGTCCCCAAGCTGCGGGGTGGAGGGCGGGGCGATATGATCTGCGAGATCCGGGTGGTGGTCCCCAAACGCCTGAACAAGCGGCAGAAAGAGCTTTTGCGGGAGTTCGCCGCCGGCGAGGAGGATAGCCGGGACCAGGAGGAGAAAGGGGAAGGATTTCTGAAAAAGTTCTTCCATTTGTAGGGGCGGCAAGGCTATATAGGGAGCTTGCCCGAACCACCAGGACACCACGAGGGAGAATCCCGCCATGGGCGACAAGGAAGGCGAAGCCCCGCAACTGAGCCACTTCGACCAGGCCGGCCAGGCCTGGATGGTGGATGTAACCGGTAAACAGGACACGGCCCGCCTGGCCATGGCCGCCGGCTCGGTAACCATGTCGCAAACAGCCTTCCAACTGGTCAAGTCCGGACGGGCGGGCAAGGGCGACGTGCTGGGGTTGGCCCGGGTGGCCGGGATCATGGCGGCCAAGAAGGTGGGCGATCTGATCCCCCTTTGTCACCCCCTTAATCTGGGCAAGGTGACGGTGGATTTCACGCTCGATGATGACGCAAACCGGGTGGAGATTGAGGCGACGGCGGCCCTGGTGGGCAAGACCGGGGTGGAGATGGAGGCGCTCACCGCAGTAGCGGTGGCGGCGCTGACCATTTACGATATGTGCAAGGCGGTGGACAAGGGAATCACCATCAACGATATCCGCCTGCTTGGCAAAAGCGGGGGTAAGAGCGGCACCTACCGCCGGGCGGAAAACAGCCTTTAAGGCTTTATTGCTAAGGAGTTGCCAGATGGAACAGAAGGATCGTGATTATTTTCGTAAGAAGCTTGAGGAATTGAGCCGACAGTTGCTCAGCGAAGCGGAGAAAACCATCCACGAGATGACCGACCACTCCGACAACTACCCCGATCCCACCGACCGGGCCACCGCCGAAAGCGACCGCAGCTTCGAGTTGCGCATCCGCGACCGGGAGCGCAAGCTGCTGGCCAAGATCAAGGAGGCCGTCGAGCGGATCGAGCAGGATACTTACGGCGTCTGCGAGGCGTGCGGTGACGACATCTCCCGCAAACGCCTGGAGGCCCGCCCGGTTACCACCCTCTGTATCGCCTGCAAAACCAAGCAGGAAAGCCAGGAAAAAGCTCACCAGGGAAAATAAGGGATCATGCCCGAACTGCGGAAAGACCCGATTATCGGCCGCTGGATCATCATCGCCACCGAACGGGGCAAACGGCCCAGCGACTTCATCATCGACCGCAATCAGGTTAAGGGCGGCTTCTGCCCCCTCTGTCCCGGCAACGAAAACACCACCCCGCCGGAGGTCCTGGCCTACTCATCCACTCCGGGCCGTCAGCCCAACCAGCCGGGCTGGAGTCTGCGGGTGGTGCCCAACAAGTATCCCGCCCTGGTAATCGAGGGCGATATCAACAAGCAGGCCGAGGGACTCTACGACCGAATGAACGGTCTGGGCGCCCACGAGGTGATCATTGAAACTCCCGATCACCAGGAAACCTTCACCTATCTGCCGCCGGAGCGGATGCTGCAGGTCTTCCATGCCTACCGGGACCGCCTGGTCGACCTGGGCCAGGACGATCGTTTCCGCTATGTGATGATCTTCAAGAACTACGGGGCGGCGGCCGGGGCCTCTCTGGAGCACTCCCATTCCCAACTGGTCGCTCTGCCGATCCTCCCCCGGATGATAACCTCGGAACTGGAGGGCAGCCTCTCTTATTATCGTTATAAGGAGCGCTGCGTTTTTTGCGATATCATCCGCCAGGAACTGGACCAGGGGATCCGGGTGGTGACCAGCAACGACCGGTTTCTGGTCATCGTCCCCTTTGCCCCTCGCTCCCCTTTCGAGATGTGGATTCTGCCCCGCCAACACAGTTCCTCCTACTGCAACTCCGATGACGCCACCTTCCGGGACCTGGCCGCCATCTTCTCCGAATGCATGCGGCGGCTGGACAAGTGTCTGCCCAGTGTCCCCTATAACTTCGTCCTCCATGCCGCTCCCCTGCGCTCTCCGGCCCTGGATCACTACCACTGGCATTTCGAGATCACCCCCAAGTTGACCATGGTCGCCGGCTTTGAATGGGGATCCGGTTTTTACATCAACCCGGTGCCCCCGGAAGATGCGGCCAAGTTTTTGCGGGAAGCCGAGCTCGACCAAGATTAATCCGCCCCGAGGGAGATATAAGAGACCATGAAAAAGATATTGCTGGTTGATGACGAAGAGTCCATCCATCTGCTCTACCGGGAGGAACTGGAGGAGGAGGGTTATACGGTCCACTCGGCCCTGACCGGTGAGGAAGCCCTGGAAAAACTGGGGATCATCAACCCCGATCTGATCATCCTCGATATCAACATGCCGGGAATGAACGGCATCGAGGCCCTGCGCCGGATCAAGGAGATCAACCCCGCCATCCCGGTAATCCTCTGCTCTGCCTACCAGGAGTTCAAGCAGGATCTGGCCTCCTGGGCTTCGGAAGAGTATATCGTCAAATCCGCCAACCTCGACGAACTGAAGGCTGCGGTAAAAAAATACCTGTCCTGATGCCCGAGCCGATGCAGGATATTGTAACCGGTCACAGGGGTCAACCTGAAGTAAGCGGTCACGAGGTGCCGCAAGATGCGGTGCCCCGTGATCGCTTACAGGATATTCAGGGCCAGCTCGATCACCGCCGAATCGCCATCAGAAAGGTGGGAGTCAAGAATATCTCCTACCCCATCACCGTCCTGGACCGGGCCAAGCGTTTGCAACGGACCGTGGCCACGGTCAACATGTATGTCAACCTGCCCCACCAGTTCAAGGGCACCCACATGAGCCGCTTCGTCGAAATCCTCAACCGTTTCCACGGCGAGATCAACCTGGAGAGCATGCATCGCATCCTGGTGGAGATGAAGGAGCGGCTGGATGCGGAGGCGGCCCACCTGGAGATCGAATTTCCCTATTTTCTGCGAGGGGTACCCGGACAAGATTCTCCGGGGGACGGCATCGGGATCGGGGAGTATCAATGCCGGATGCACGGCTCCCTGGCGGAGAAGGATGATCTGACCCTGTCGATCCGCATCCCCATCGCCCCACCCCGGCCCCTGCCCGGCTGCGAAGGACTGCCCCGTTCCCTGGGGCACTGGGGCACCGCCGAGATCAGCCTCCGGTTCCGCCGGATGGTCTGGATTGAGGAGATTATAACCCTGGTGGCCACGGTCACCCGCCATCACCTCTGCTGGCCGGCGGAGCAGGGGGAAGAGGAAACGGGCTGCGCTCTTGCGGTGGAAAATATGGCCAGAGCC
>JBLRWU010000110.1:0-5857 GCA_047921155.1 Desulfurivibrio sp. | reverse complement strand
TCTCCTGCCGGGGCGGCAGAGGGGGAGGGGGAGCGAGGCTTACCGCAGCCGGTGAGGCGGCCGTTGATCGGTTTCGGCAACTGTACGCCCGGCTGACCGCCTTTCTGGCGGCGGAAAGCGAAAAAATATCTTTTTGAGAGGGGTTTAGATCTCCTCGATCCGGCAGCGGAACCAGCGCAGCAGCGCCTCCCGCTTTTCGCTGATGTCGATCTCGTAGATATCGCTGGGGAAGAGCAGTTTGGCGACCCCGGAGTCGAAGATCCGTTTCACCTCGTACTCGTCGTGGGAGACCCCGCGCTGGTAGATGTAGTTGAGGAAAGAACGGTTGGTGTGGACGATGAACTCCACCCGCATCCCGCCCATCCGGGCGAAGAATTTGCACATCTCGGTACGGGGAGAGCTGCCGGGGCTGGCGCTCTGGTGGTCGCCGCCCTCCAAGGTATCGCTGAGATCCTCCAGGGTCAGCAGGGAGCCGGCCCGGCCGGCGCTTTCGGTGAGGTGCTGCTGGAAGATCTTGACCTCCAGGGGAGAGTCCGCCACCGCCATCAGCCCCAACTCGTCGTCCACCGCCACCGCCGGGTTCTCCTCGCCCTTGCGCAGCAGTTTCAGCACCTTGGCCTCCGGCGGTTTCTTGCGAATGCTGACATAAACCGGGATTTCGCGGCCCCGCCAGGGGAAAAAGCGGCGTTTGATCATGGTGATCTTCTGGTTGGGGTCGGTGGCCGCCGGCAACTGCTCCCGCCGCATTACCTCCACCTGTTGGCAGGCGAAACTATCCGGGTGGTGACGGCTGACCAGATAAACGATGTCCAGCTCGCCGATCTTGGCCTTGCGGCTCCAGACCTGGTCGTTGAGGAAGCCCAGGAAACGGAGGAACTTCTGCTCCACGTCGGTCTCCCGCTCCCGCTGGTCGATGGTGCCGGCCAGGTTCATCAGAATCAGCTTGCGTTTGGCCTCGAAGCGGGCCTTGCGGTGGTAGCGAGGGTCGAAAATGATCAGCAGCAGATCGATGGGACTGCGGGTGGAGTCGACCTCGTTGGTCATCTCGATGTAGGAGGCGTAGTTGGCCAGTACCTTGGCCCGGAGATAGTTGATCACCCCGTCGGCGATCCGGGAGTAGGAGTTGATCCGGGCGATGATCTCCCGCTGGTTGCCGGTCAGGCCGAACATGTTGCCCAGCAGGGTGTAGGCCCGTTGCTCCACCGTCGCCCGCCGGCCCGGGTCGGCCAGCAGGGCGTTGATTTCACTGAAACCGTGGATATCCAGCAGTTCAAAAAGCTGGTTGCGGGTCACCCTGTATTTGGCCACCAGGCCGGCGGCCTGCAACTCCCGCAGCCATTGCCGGGATCGGGGACTGAAAAGACCGGATCCGTCGGGCTCGGACCAGACCCGGAAAGGCCCCTCCTGGTCCAGCAGGGCGAAAATGTTTTTTCTCTGGTTCATGGGGTCAATCAGCGGGCCAGGCGCAGGCCGATGACGAAGAAACGATAGTCGCTGTTGTTCCAGTCGCGATAGGTGGTGCGGGCATTTCTGACGTTGAAGTTCCAGGAGCCGCCCCGCAGCACCCGCCGGCGGGCGGTAAACTTATCGCCGGCCTGCTCCAGCCAGGGGCTGGAGTTCCGGGGGGCGTTTTCATAGTTGGGGTGCCAGATATCCTCGCACCACTCCCAGACGTTGCCGCTCATGTCGTACAGCCCCAGGTCGCTGGGCTTTTTCCGGCCCGCCGGTTGCAGCCGGCCTTCGCTGTTGCCGCTGTGCCAGACAAAACCGTCCACCAGTTTCTCGGCGCTGGTGCCGGCCCATTTCTGCTCCAGGCCGCCGGAGCGGGCGGCGTACTCCCACTCCGCCTCGCTTGGCAGCCGGTAACCCTCGCCGCTGAGCTTGTTCAACTGCCGGATAAACTTCCGGGCCTCATCCCAGCTTACATTGACCACCGGTCGGTCATCCCCGACAAAGGCCTCGCCGGAGTCGATCGCCGGATTATCCGTCATCACCGCCCGCCACTGGCCTTGGGTAACCGGTAAGCGGGCCAGATGGAAAGGGGCCACCTCAACCAGGTGCACCGGCCTCTCATCCTGGCCGCCATCCTCCCAGATATTGCCCATCCGAAAGCTGCCGCCGGTTACCGGAACAAACTCCATTCCGGTAACCGGATCGGTGAACAATCCGCTCGGTCGGCCGCCTTTCCCGGCATCGCCCGGTTCCTGGGCCTGGCCGCAGTACATGCAGAAGCGAGACTCCGCCGGTATTTCATGCTTGCAAGCCTTGCAGTTCATAAACCCTCAACCGGAACAAGCTGTTCGCAAACAGTACTGCCAAAGCTTGAGTTACAGCCGGAACAGCAGATCGTTGTATGTCGGTACCGGCCAGAGATCGGCCGGAACCAGCTCTTCCAGCTTGTCCACCTCCAGCCGCAGGCTCAGCGCCGCCGCCATCACATGGTCTCGGAAAGCGGCGGCCTGTTTTTCCGTGGCCCCGATGGCGCAGGCCTTGTCGGTTTCCTTCTCCAGCTTGTCGGCCTTGGCGTGGATCGCATCGAGCAGGGTCGCTACCTGCCCCTGCAGCTTCCCGGCGACGGCGCTCTTGGTGGCCGAGGAGCCCAGCAGGCCGAGAAAACGGAGGGCCGCCGGAATATATTGCCGCCGGGTCATCTGCAGGGCGGCCCGGGCCTCGATGTTGATGTGCTTGGCGTACTGCTCGACGTAGATCTCGTAGCGGGAGTTCAGTTCATCCTTGCTCAGCACACTGTACTTGCCGAAGAGCTTGACCGCCTTGGCCGAGGCAATGGCCTTGAGGGCGTCGACGGTGTTGCCGACGTTGGGCAGGCCGCGCCGCTTGGCTTCCTGGACCCACTCGTCGGAGTAGTTGTTACCGTTGAAGATGATCCGGCTGTGCTGGGCCACGATCTCCTTGATGATGACCTGGATCTCCTTGTTGACATCCTTGGCCTTCTCCAGCCGAGAGGCGATCTCGTCCAGGGCCTCGGCGGCGATGGTGTTCAGGGCCACGTTATGGCCGGAGATCGACTGGGAGGAGCCCACCATCCGGAACTCGAACTTATTGCCGGTAAAGGCAAAGGGCGAGGTCCGGTTACGGTCGGTGTTGTCCCGGGGCAGGTCGGGCAGGGAATCCACCCCGATCTTGACAAACTGGCAACCGCTGGAGGAGCAGATCTTCTCGCCTTTGGCCAGTTTTTCCAGGATATCGGTCAGCTCCTGGCCCAGGAAAATCGAAATAATTGCCGGCGGGGCCTCGTTGGCCCCCAGCCGATGATCATTGCCGGAGCTGCCGCAGGTGGCCCGCATGATGTCGGCGTGGAGATCCACCGCCTTGACCAGGGCCGCCAAAAAGACCAGGAACTGGGCGTTGTCCTCCGGGGTCTGGCCCGGCTCCAGCAGGTTGATCCCGTCATCGGTGGCCAGTGACCAGTTGTTGTGCTTGCCCGAACCGTTGACCCCGGCGTAGGGCTTTTCGTGGAGCAGGCAGACCATGCCGTGGCGCAGGGCCACCTTCTTCATGGTCTCCATCACCAACTGGTTGTGATCGGCGGCCATATTGGTGGAAGTGAAGACCGGGGCCATCTCGTACTGGGAGGGGGCGACCTCGTTGTGCTTGGTTTTGGAGGTGACTCCCATCTTCCACAATTCGATGTCCAGATCGTGCATGTAGGCCGCGACCCGGTCCTTGATCGCCCCGAAATACTGGTCTTCCAACTCCTGGCCCTTGGGGGCGGGGGCCCCGAAGAGGGTGCGGCCGCAGCTCATCAGGTCCAGCCGCTTGTTGAAAAACTCCCGGTCCAGGAGAAAATACTCCTGCTCGGCGCCCACCGTCGGGATCACTTTGGTCGAGGTGGTGTTGCCCAGGGCCTTGAGTACCCGCAGAGCCTGTTTGGAAACCGCGTTCATCGAGCGCAGCAGCGGGGTTTTCTTGTCCAGGGCCTCCCCCTTGTAGGAGCAGAAGGCGGTGGGGATGCAGAGGGTGACGTTGCCGGCCCCGTCTTCCTTCAGAAAGGCCGGTGAGGTGCAGTCCCAGGCGGTATAGCCCCGGGCCTCGAAGGTGACCCGCAGGCCGCCGCTGGGGAACGAGGAGGCGTCGGGCTCGCCCTGGATCAACTGCTTGCCGGAAAACTCCATGATCACGGTGCCGTCCATGTCGGGGGCGATGAAGGAGTCGTGCTTCTCGGCGGTGGAGCCGGTGAGGGGCTGGAACCAGTGGGTGTAGTGGGTGGCCCCCCGCTCGATGGCCCAGTCTTTCATGGCGTTGGCCACCACCGCCGCCACTTCGGGCTGCAGGGAGGCGCCGGTATGGATCGTGTTCTGCAGGGCCTTGTAGGTTTCCTTGGGCAGCCGCTCCCGCATCACCTGGTCGTTGAAGACGTTGGCTCCAAACAGTTGCGGTACGCTGCTGCCGATGGCCTGATTATGATCACGGCCATGGCGGTGGCCGCAACAACCGTCACGATTTTTACCCTTTTGGCAGCAATGTGATGCGGACATTCCAAATTCCTCCTCGCTAAAGTTGTAGAGACCGGGTTCGGCGGCGCCGTTTTTTTCGCGGCGCCGTTACGGGCCGATTATATCAGCAAAACCCGTGCCAGGGAATGGGTCGGGGCTGTGGTGAGTGGTATCGTGGCTGTTTAACGGAAAAAACAGCTTGACCAGACTGCTGGGTTCATCCCCGGCGACTTGTTGCAAAATTGTAATAGTCCGGTGGGAGGATCACATTTTTGTGCTTTCCGGCGTGGCTGTTTCCCCCTCATTTACTCAATTTTGGGGTTGTCGACAAGCGCAGGGGTGGTGGTGGCAAAAATAATTGTGGACATGGGGGGAATAAATAGGATAAAAAGGGTCCACTATGCAGATCACCCGTGAAACCGACTACGCCCTGCGTTCCGTGCACTACCTGGCCCAAAGGCCGGGACAGGTGTGCATGGTCGAGCAGATTGCCGCCGGGATAGAGGTTCCCAGGAGCTTTATGGCCAAAATTATCCAGAAGTTGGCCAAGGCGGGCCTGGTTGAATCCCACCGGGGGGCCGGGGGCGGCTATAATCTGCTGCGACCGCCGGCCGAGATCAGCCTTTACGATGTGATTGTCGCCATCGAAGGGCCGCCGATGATGAATGTTTGCACCGCTGACAACAACCGGTGCGGGCGTAGCGGCCAGTGCCGGATTCATCCGGTCTGGGTCGCTCTCCGTCACGATGTTGAGGAGCTGCTGAAGGCGAGAAAATTCTCCGAGTTGCTACTTTGTTGCTTGGTGGTGGCTGCCGTTTTGTGATACTCGTGAGTAACCCTGTTTCTGTGCCCCCATCGAGCGGGTTAAGGCGCGGGTGGTTGGGGGAAGTTAATTGAGGCGGCCCATTATGGGCCATGGAGGGGAAAAGGAGGGCTTATGGAAAAACCGGCGTATAACTTCGAGATCGTTAAGCACTTTATCCACTGGAGTATTCTCTGGGGAGTGGTGGCGGTGCTGGTCGGGGTGGTGATCTCCTTTCAACTGGTGATGCCCCAGTTGAATTTCGGGGAGTACCTCAGTTACGGGCGGCTGCGGCCGATCCACACCAACGCCGGGATTTTCGGCTTTGCGGTGGGCTGCTTTTTTGCCCTCTTCTATTACATGGTTCAGCGGCTCTGCCGGGTGCCGATCTGGAGCAACGGCCTGGCCCGCTTCCAGCTCTGGCTCTTCAATATCGTTATCGCCCTCTCGGCGGTGACCCTGCTGCTGGGCTTTTCCCAGAGCAAGGAGTATCACGAGATGGAGTGGCCCATCGACCTGCTGATCGTGGTCCTCTGGGTGGCCTTCACCATCAATATCCTGATGACCATCTTCAAGCGCAAAGAGGAGCAGATGTATATCT
>JBLRWU010000109.1:0-6143 GCA_047921155.1 Desulfurivibrio sp. | reverse complement strand
TCACCCCGGAGCGGATCGGGATGTGCGGCGCCTACAACTGGCTGGACGGCAAGGCCTCTTATCAGATCAACCCCACCGGTCCCAACCAGCCCATCGGCAAGGGCGATTGCCTGGATCAGGCCCTGGGGATTTTTCAGGGGATCAACGAGTTTGTCGGCCAGGCTTCCCGGGGGGCGGTGACCGAGTTGGCCTGCTACTCCCTGATGAACAGCCCGATGACCGCCTGCGGCTGCTTCGAGGCCATTGCCGCCATGCTGCCCCAGTGTAACGGAATCATGGTGGTCAACCGCGACTACATGGGGATGACCCCCTCGGGGATGAAGTTCACCACCCTGGCCGGGATGGCCGGCGGCGGGGCCCAGACCCCCGGTTTCATGGGGGTATCCAAGCACTACCTCACCAGCCCCAAACTCTTCCTGGCCGAGGGCGGGCTCTCCCGTCTGGTCTGGCTGCCCAAGATGCTCAAGGAGGAGTTGAAGGATAAGCTGATCGAACGTTGTCAGGCGGTGGGGATCCCCGATTTTTACGACAAGATCGCCACCGAGGAGAACGGTACCACCGAGGAGGAGATTCTCGAGTTTCTCAAGAAAGTGGGCCATCCGGCCCTGGATATGGAGGCGGTGGTTTAACCTCTTGATATAATTTCGCTTTTTAACGATAATTTACTCTCTATATTGAGTTTTTCAGTTGATCGAGGAGGAAAGGACAAATGGCTTTGACGGGAATTCAAATCCTCAAGATGCTCCCCAAGAAAAATTGTGGGGAATGCGGTATCCCCACCTGCTTGGCCTTTGCCATGAAGGTGGCCGCCGGGCAGACCGAAATCGCTGAGTGCCCTTACGTCAGCGAAGAGGTCAAGGAGCAGATCGGCGAGGCCTCGGCCCCTCCCATCCGCACCGTAAAATTTGGTGGTGGCGAGCATATTTTCACCACCGGTGGCGAGACCTGTCAGTTCCGCCACGAGAAACGCTTTGAAAATCCCACCGGGATTGCGGTGCTGGTGACCACCGAGATGGATGATGCCGCCGTGGCCGGCCGCCTGGAGCGCTTTAACTCTTTGCGCTACGAGCGGGTCGGGGTGATGCTCAAGGCCGACCTGGTGGCGGTTAAGGATGCCAAAAACGATGCCGCCTCTTTCACCGCGCTGGTCAAGAAGGTGCTGGCCGGCGCCGAGGATGCCAAGCTGATCCTGATCAGCGACAGTGCCGATAATCTGGCTGCCGCCGCCAAGGAGTGCGGCGAGCGCAAGCCCCTGCTCTTCGGCGCCACCCTGGAGAATGCCGAGGCCATGGCCAAGGTGGGCCAGGAGTGTGGTTGTCCGGTGGGGGTCAAGGGTAAAAATATTGATGACACCGTGGCGATCAATGAAAAACTGCTGGCCGCCGGCCTCAAGGATCTGGTGATCGACACCGGCGCCCGCACCGTACGGGCCGCCTTCGAGGACAACGTCATGGCCCGCCGGGCGGCGGTCAAAAGCAAATACAAACCGTTGGGGTTTGCCACCATCGCTTTTCCCTGCGAGATTACCGACGATCCCATGCTGGAGGCGATGGTCGCCTCGGTGTTGATCGCCAAGTACGCCGGGATCGTGGTCCTTGCCGACCTCCAGGGCGACACCCTCTTTCCCCTGCTGCTGGAGCGGCTCAACATCTTCACCGACCCCCAGCGGCCGATGGTGGTGCAGGAGGATCTCTACCCGGTCAACGGTCCCGATGAGAACGCGCCGGTTTTGATCACCTGCAACTTCTCGCTGACCTACTTTATTGTCTCCGGCGAGATTGAGGGCAGCAAGGTACCTTCCTGGCTGCTGATCAAGGATACCGAGGGGCTGAGTGTGCTCACCGCCTGGGCCGCCGGTAAATTCGGGGCCGATATGATCGCCCAGTTTATCAAGAAATCGGGCATCCTGGACAAGGTCAAGCATCGGGATTTGATTATCCCCGGCTATCTGGCTTCCTTGAAGGGTGAACTCGAGGAGGAGCTGCCCGAGTGGAAGATCATCATCGGACCCCGTGAAGCCGGGCATCTGCCCGCTTTCTTAAAGGAGTGGAAAGCGGCCTAATCATGAAAGCGATCAATCTGCAAATCAACAACCGGGAGGTGACGGCCGAGGAGGGGATGACCATTCTGGCCGCCGCCCGCCGGGCCGGGATCCATATCCCCACCCTCTGCCATGTCGAGGGTAAAACCTCGGAGCGGCCCTGCGAGCTGTGTTTGGTGGAGGTGGCGGGCAGTGAGCAGCCCCAGCGCTCCTGCACCACCCCGGTGGCTGAAGGGATGGCGGTGGTCACCGAAAGCAAGGCCCTGGTGGAACACCGTAAAGAGCGGCTGGCGATCCTGGCGGAAACCCATTTCGGTGACTGCAAGGCGCCCTGCAACCTGACCTGTCCCGGCCAGATCAATGTCCAGGGCTATATCGCTCATGTGGCCAAGGGTCAGTACGAGGAGGCGGTGCGGCTGGTGATGGAGCGCAACCCCTTTCCCTTTTCGGTGGGCCGGGTCTGCCCCCGATTCTGTGAAACCCGGTGCCGCCGGATCCTGGTTGATGAGCCGGTTTCGATCAACCACCTGAAGCGCTTTGTCGCCGACTGGTGCATGACCAACAAGGTCGATCTCAAGCTCAAACCGGCCGCCCCCACCGGTAAACGGGTGGCGGTGGTGGGGGGCGGACCCGCCGGACTTACCGCCGCCTACTACCTGACCATGAAAGGCCACGATGTCACGGTGCTGGAGGCCGCCCCCAAGCTGGGCGGCATGCTGCGCTACGGCCTGCCCCGCTACAAAATTCCCGATAATATCCTCGACTACGAGATCAATACCATCCTGCGGCTGGGGGTGTCGGTAAAACTCAGCCAGCGCTGGGGTCGAGATTTCACCCTGCAAAGCTTGAAAGATCAGGGCTTTGAGGCGATTATGCTGGGGGTGGGTGCCAACTTTGATGAATCCCTGGATATCGAGGGCGGCTCCCTGCCCCGGGTGATCCCGGCCTTGAAGCTGCTGCGGCAGGTTAACGAGGGAACCCCCGGTGATTACGGCAAACGGGCGGCGGTGGTGGGGGGCGGCAATACCGCCATGGAGGCGGCCCGTTCCCTTTTGCGCTGCGGGGTCGACGAGGTGACGGTGGTCTATCCCCGGGCCCAGAGCGAAATGCCGGCCAACCAGCGTAATATTCGCGAGGCCGAGGCGGAAGGGGTCCAGTTCCTGCTGATGGCCGCCCCCATTAAAATCAGCGAGGCCGGCAAGGGGGCCGACGGGGTTCTCGATGTCGAACTGATCCGGATGAAACTGGGCGAGCCCAACGACAAGGGGCTGCGCTTTCCGGAGGCGATTGTCGGCTCCAATATTCGGATGGCGGTGGACACGGTGGTGGTCGCCGTCGGCCAATCGGCCCTGGCTGGTACCGCTCGAGCCGGGGAGCTGGAAGCGAGCCTGGAGCTTACCCCCAAAAATAATATCAAGTCCAATCCCCGCAATTTCCTGACCAATCTGCCCGGGGTTTATGCCGCCGGGGACGCCACCAACGGTCCCCGCTCGGTGATCCAGTCGGTGGTGGCGGCCCGGCGGGCCGCGGACAATATCCATTTGCAACTGCTTGGCCTGGGCAAGGAGGCTCCCGAGAGCCGCTTTAACTTCAGCCGGGGCAAGACCTTTGATGATGTCAGCCTCAGCAATTTCGAAGGGGTGCGGGTCAAGCTGCGGGAGAAGATGCCGGAACGGCCGCCGGAGCGGGCGATCCAGGATTTTAACGAGGTCCGGCTGGGTTTTTCCGAGCAGATGGCGGTCACCGAGGCCAAACGCTGCCTCTCCTGTGGCTGTAACGCCTTCGATCGCTGTGATCTCAAGGAGCTGTCCATCGGCCACGGGGTCGATCCCAACAAGACCGGGATGGGTACCAAACCGATCTATCCCCGGCGGGAAGATCACCCCACCATCACCGTCGATCTCAACAAATGCATCTACTGCCGGAAGTGCGCCAACTCCTGTGAGTACCGGGCCCTTGATCTGAGCGCCGAATCCTACGACGAGAAGGGGCGGGCCCGGGGGATTCGCCTGACCTTTCTGGAGCACTGCATCTCCTGCGGCAAGTGTGTGGATAACTGCTCCACCGGAGCCCTCAACAAGAAAGATCAGATTGTGCCCATCACTGGCGAGGATATTCGCCTGGTTCGTACCACCTGCCCCTATTGCGGGGCCGGCTGCCAGATGAACCTCAAGGTTAAGGGCGATACGATTATCGAGGTCAATGCCGACCCGGATCTGGCCCCCAACTACGGGGCGCTCTGCGTCAAAGGCCGTTTCGGTTTCCACTTTGTGCAGCATCGGGATCGGCTGACCAAACCCCTGATTCGCCGGGGCGGCCAGTTGGTGGAGTGTTCCTGGGACGAGGCGTTAAGCTATACCGCCAAGCGTTTCTTCGATATCAAGGCGATGTACGGGGCCGATGCGGTGGCGGGATTCTCCTGCGCCCGGGCCACCAACGAAGAAAACTTTCTGATGCAGAAATTTATGCGGACGGCGATCGGAACCAACAATATCGATCACTGTGCCCGCCTCTGACACGCTCCCACGGTGGCCAGTCTGGCCATCACATTCGGCAGCGGGGCGATGACCAACTCCATCGCCGACATGGCGGAGACCGATCTTTTTCTGATGATCGGCAGCAATCCCGATACCAGCCACCCCACCATCGGCCTGCGGATCCACCAGGCCCGGGACCGGGGGGCCAAGATGGTCGTGATCGACCCGCGCAAGACCAAATTCGCCGAACGGGCCGATCTCTGGCTGCCGATCCAGCCGGGGACCGATGTCGCCCTGCTCAACTCGATGATGCAGGTGATCATCGAGGAGGAGCTGTGGGACAAAAAGTATGTCGAGGAGCGGACCGAAGATTTCGCCGAGCTGAGGCAACTGGTGGCGGACTATCCCCCGGAGAAGGTGGCCGGGATCTGCCGGGTGCCGGCCGAGGATATTAAAAAGGCGGCCCGGATGTACGCGGCCCCCGGCCGCCATGCCACTTACCACGGCATGGGGATCACCCATTACGCCACCGGCACCGACCGGGTCAAGTCCATCGCCAACCTGGCCATGCTTTGCGGCAAGGTCGGCTTCGCCGGCGGCGGCTGCAACCCCCTGCGGGGCCAGAACAACGTCCAGGGCGCCTGCGATATGGGTGCCTTGTTCAACACCCTGCCCGGCTACGGCGGGTTGAATAATGACGAGCTTTTCGATCAGTATGAAAAACTGTGGAAGGTCAAACTGCCCCGGCGGCCCGGCAAGCCGGCCACCGAGGTCTGGGAGAATATCCTCCAGGGTAATATCCGCGCCCTTTACGTATTCGGCGAAGATCCGGCCCTGGCCGACACCAATATCACCCATGTCCAGGAAGCTTTAAAAGAGGTCGATTTCCTGGTGGTCCAGGACATCTTCCTCACCGATACCGCCAAAATGGCCGATGTGGTGCTGCCGGCGGCCTGTTTTGCCGAAAAGGACGGAACTTTTACCTGTACCGAACGGCGGGTGCAACGGGTGCGCAAGGCGGTGGAACCGCCGGGCGAGGCCAAAGCGGATTGGCAGATTTTTTGTGAACTGGCCGCCCGGATGGGCTACGAGATGCACTATGAAAACGCCGAGGAGATCTTCGAGGAGGTCTGCCAACTGCTGCCCCAGTACCGGGGGATCACCTACGGCCGCCTGGAAAAGGTGGGTCTGCAATGGCCGGTGCCCGATCAGGATCATCCCGGGACCCCGGTGCTGCATATCGATAAATTTACCCGGGGGCGAGGGCTCTTTGTGCCGGAAAAATATATTCCGCCCACCGAGCCGGTGGATGGTGAGTACCCCATGCTTTTCACCACCATCCGCGAGTACGCCCGCTACAACTTCAGCAGCATGACCGGCAAGACCAGGGAGATCGATGTGATCGCGCCCGAGGCCCTGGCCGAGGTCCATCCCGCCGATGCCGAGCGGATGGGGGTCAAGGATCGGGATCTGTTGCGGATCACCTCCCGGCGCGGTTCGGTCAAGATCCGGGCCAGAATCACCGACCGCACCCAGGAGGGCACCATCGCCGCGCCCTACAACTTTGTCGAGACCCCGGTCAACTACCTGACTCTGGATGCCCTTGACCGGCTTTCCCGTACCCC
>JBLRWU010000108.1:0-6305 GCA_047921155.1 Desulfurivibrio sp. | reverse complement strand
GGCCGGCAACGTCCTGGGCGGGATGGCGGTGGGGATCAGTGTGGACGAGGCCCAGGAGCAGATCAACGTGATCAAACGCGACGTGCTGCTCTTCACCGGCCTGGGTATTTTGGTCAGCCTGGCCCTGGCGGCCATGGCCTACCGGGACACCAGCAAGCCGGTCAAGGCCCTGGCGGCGGCGATGAACGAAACCGCCGCGGGCAATCTCGGGGTCCGGGTGGAGCTCAAAACCTTCGACGAGTTTGAAAAGCTGGGCCAGGGCTTCAACCAGATGATGGGCAATCTCGATGCCCGGGACCGGCGGATCAGTCATTTCAACGAACTCACCAAGCTGCTGATCACCTCGCTGGAACCCGATGTGCTGCTCAACAAAGCCCTTAATTCCATGGTGTTGCTCACCGACTCCAGCCTGGGCGTGGTCTACATGTACGACGATAAAAACGGGTTGCTCAAGCCCGTGACCTCGTTTGGCCTGAGCGAGGAGAATTTGCGGACCCTCAAGGCCGGTGAAGGGATGGCCGGGGTCTGCGCCATCGAGAAGAAGGCCCTGGTTCTGCGGGATGTTCCCGATGTAAACCTGCTGCTGGATATCGGGGTGGGGGCGATCAAGCCCAAGGGTCTGGCCTGGTTTGCCATGTGCTATAAGGAGAAATTGCTGGGGGTGTTCGCCATCGGCAGTCTGCAGGGATACAACGATGACGAGATGCGGCACATGGAGTATCTGGTCGCCCAGATCGCCATCGCCCTGGATAACGCCTTGATCCACCAGCAGATCGAAAAACTTTCCATCACCGATCCTCTGACCGGTTTTTTCAACCGGCGCCATTTCGTAGAGCTGGTCAACCACAAACTGGAGGAGGGTCGGCGCTACCATTTCCCGGTGGGCCTGCTGGTTCTCGATATCGACCATTTCAAGCAAGTTAACGATACCCACGGCCATCAGCAGGGGGATGTGGTGCTGGTCGAACTGGCCGAGCTGATCAGGCAGGGCACTCGCAACACCGACATCTGGGCCCGGTACGGCGGCGAGGAGTTTGTCTGCTGTCTGCCCCATAACAGCATCAGCCAGGTCCAACAGAAAGCCGAGAAGCTGCGCCGGGCCGTGGCCGGCCATACCTTCGGCGGCCTGGAGCCGGGGGCGGTCACCATCTCCATCGGGATTTCATCCAGCGAGGAAAACGAGAACCATCGGCTCGATGATCTCTTCCGTCTGGCCGATACCCGACTCTATCAGGCCAAGAACGCCGGCCGTAACAAGGTGACGGGAATTTCATAACCATTTTCACTTTTTGGCTTTTTTCCGCTGCGGCGCCACCACATCAGTCAAACCCCGCCGAGTTTCCTTGTCATTTCGTAAAGATATCTATCTGTTTCTTCCTTATAAAGGGGCGGTCGTCCGTTGACGCTCCGTTGCGTTTGGGGAGCAAAAAGTGGTCATTTGCCAAAAAAAAGGGGGGCGGGTTGTCCGGAAAAAGTGGTCATTTGCCCAGAAAAAAAGTGGTCATTTGCCCACAATTGCCCTGTAAATTTTTTTTAAAAAAAAGGGGTTGACAGTTGGGTGGCATTACCATATACCCTCTACGGTAATGGCGATTAGCTGGGGGGCTGGTCGGCGCTGAGCGGTCTCAAAGAGGCGGCTCATATGATTATAACGGGAGGGAAAGATTATCATGGATTTTTTTCCCCAGGGAATCAGATTTCGTTCCAGGGCGCGAAGCAGCTCCCCGCCACCCTGTCCGTTCCCCGGACCAGCCGGACCAGCTTCTCCTTCCCTCCCTTTTCTCTCTCCCGCTTTTCCCTTCTCTGCTCTTTTTGTCTCAGCCCTTTTGCTTTTTTCTCTTTTGGTTTCCTGTAACGGTGACTCGGATGGTCCGAGGGTGGTGGTTGACCCCGCTCCGGAACAGGAGATCCGGATTGATGTGGGTTCTGCGGGAACCATCAATTTCGTCGGCAGTGGCGTTTTCAGCGGCGTCACGGTGGCCGCCTCCGGTCTGGAGGCGGCGGCTGGCGGGTATCTGAAGATCATCATTGACCCCGCACCCGTCAGTCAAAACAGATATCTCCCAGTGGGTAATCTCTACGCCTTTACCCTCCACGACGGGGCCGGCAACCAGGTTGACGGGGCGGGGCTGATCACTGTCGGCGTTCCCTACAAGCAGGTGGTTGTGGCCGGGGCCGGGATTGATCCCGCCCAACTGGTGTTGCTGCGTGGCGGAACGGCTATTAGCTCCACCCTCTCCCAGGAACAGGCGGCTCTGACCGCAGCGGTGGCCAGATTTTCCGAGTTTGTCGTGGTCTTTCCCGAAATTCCGCCCACCGCCAAACCGCACCCCCTGCCGTTGATTGAGCTGGACTTTGATGGTTACGCCGATGCTCCGAAAATCCTTGATCCCAGTGGCAAAGAAATCGCCGATCCGGCCCGGGGAATCAGCGCCGTTCAGGTGGGTGAGCGGGTGGCGCTCCGGGCCCGGCCCAGGGATGTCAGCGGTTATGCTTATGACTCCTTCGCCTGGGAACTGCTCGCCCGCCCGCCCGGCTCCACCGCCGGCTTCTCCGGTGCGGGGGAGCGGGTTGAACTGATTCCCGATCGCCTGGGCATGTACGAGCTCAGGCTGACGGCGGTCAGCCGTGTGACCAGTGACAGCGAGATCATCGTAATTACGGTGGGTGGCTACAGTTATGTTGATCAGGGCTGGGAGATCAGCAATTACTGCATCTCCTGCCACGCCGGGAATCTGGATGGTTTCCAGCATTTCAAAAACATCTACGGGCGAGCGGTTCTTCGTGATCTGGTTACCCCCTGGGAGCAGTCCAGTCATGCCCGGGCCTATGACACCGTGGTTCAGGAGGAGGGAGCAGATAACACGGTTTGCCTGAACTGCCATACCACCGGTTTTCTTTTTGCCGATCGCAGCACCCCTCCCGATGGAACCGACGATTATCCCGCGGCCTGGGGGTTCGACGATTTTATTGTCAACTGGGATACCCCATCGGCGGCGGCCGCTGCCGCTCCCCACCTTAAAGGGGTAAATTGCGAGTCCTGTCACGGTCCCGGCGGCGCCGGCGACGGGGCCGGGCTGCAGCACTTCTACCGCTCATCCCTGGGCCAGGGACCATGCATGGCCTGCCACAATATTGATCCCGATCAGCAGATCCCCGACCGCTCCTATTTTTACGGCTGGGAAGGTGATCTGCATATCGAATCCCACCGGGTTCAGGATGGCCGGAGCCGGATGGCGGACAGCTATCCCTGTTACCACTGCCATGTCGGTCAATATTTTATCGGCCGGATGCATGGTAAAACCCTGGCGCCCGCCGACGTTAAGCGGCCCGAGGGGATTACCTGCGCGGTCTGCCACGATCCCCACGGCGAGAGCGACAATGTTGCCCAGTTGCGGATCACCGGGGAGGTAACCATTCGCCTGAAAAACAACAGTGTTGAAGATGATTTCAGCGAACTGACCTTCGCCGCTGGCAACGCGGCGGTCTGCTACAGCTGCCACAACGCCTATATCATGCTGCCGGCGGTGGGCGAGGATCTCCACGGCAACCAGGCCGAGATGATGGAGGGAGTGGGAGGCTACGCTTACGGCCTTGAGGTGGGAACGCGTACCCACGGAGGCCGGGTGGTCGGGGACAAATGTGTCGAGTGCCACATGGTAGCCGAACATGGCGGGGAGGCGGTGGTAACTCACCAGCGCCGGCTTTATGAGGGAGATGATATCTTTGCGGCCACCGGCTATACCACCAAAGGCTGCTCCACCCAGGAGTGCCACCAGGGCGATTATGCCCTGCCGACCGGCAATCGATTCGACTACGGCGGCCGGGTCACGGCGATCAAAGAGCGCTTGGAAGAGTTACAGACCAGGATCAACCACCTGGCCGGGCGGGAGGATCCCGACTCTCCGATCATCCATAACTATGAGCAGTCTCTTGCCGGGGACAAACTGGCGGCGGTCAACCGGGCGGCCTACAACTACCTGTTTGTCAAACGGGACGGCAGCTACGGAGTCCACAACTATCCTTACGCAGCGGAACTGCTGCGTCTGAGCCTGGAAGATCTGGAAAGCTACTGATGAAGATTTCATCGTCGACAAAAATCGGAGTTCTGCTCCTGCTCCTGCTCTTCCCGGCTTATCGGCCCGTGCAGGGAGCCGAGGTCGTCGGCCTCTACACCGCCGCCTACGAGGATCGCCAGCTTCGCGACGGCCACCGGGAATCGATCCTGGTCAACTATCTCTCCTTTGACGCCGAGCGGCTGGCGGTGGCCAATCTCTCCCTGCACGGTTTCGGTAAGTACGCCCATGAGTGGCGGGATGGCGATTCCGCCACCAGCCTTTATTATCTCTACGGCAACCACCGTACCTTTGAGGGACGGAGCGAGCTGCAGTTCGGCCGTTTCCCCTTGGAGAGTCACCGCTTCCTGACCCTGGACGGGCTTCATCTGACCATGCGGCCGGATTCCCCCTGGGGCTACGCTCTTTATGCCGGGCAACCCAGGTATATGGAGATCCATGAAGAGCGGCTCGAGCGTCAATTCCGCGACAGCGGCGACTACCTGTTCGGGGCCCGGACCTTTTTGCGGGGAGTTGAGGGACTGCGGGCCAACGCCAGTTATTCCCGGGAAGGGGGAGGCGGCGATCTTTATCGTGAAATCATCGGGATCGGTGGCGGCAAGGATTTTTTCATCCCCCGTCGGCAGATCCGGGGCGACGATGACGATGAGATGGTGCTGGCCCTGGACGGCAGCCTTGACTACAACCCCGACCGAGCGGTGCTGGACCAGTTGACCGCTCGCCTTTTTCTGCTCTACTCCTCCCGTCTCCGGGCGGTGCTTCAGGCCGATCGTTTCGATGTCCGGGATGATTATCCCCCCGACCGGGAGTTGATCATCTCGCTCTTTTCCACCGGCCGCGAAGATCGGGCCAAGTACACCGTCACCTACGATCTGCGGCCGGAAATCTCCCTCTATCAGGGCGCGGTTTATACCGAACTGGAGCTGCCCGACGGTTCCTGGCGCCAGGGGTGGATCATCAAGGGGGGAGTCGGCGGCAACTTCCGGGAGACCCGGGGCCTGGGGTTTGATGCCGGTCTCTACTATTTCGACAGCCATCTGGCCGAGGCCACCGGTCTGGCCCTGAGCGTGGACTATCAGCCGACAGTGGTCTGGAACCTGCGACTGGGCCTGGAAGCCGTTAAGCTCAACGCCCCCTTCCGGGAGCGGGATCATGCCAGGACCTACAGCGCCGAACTGACTTACCGACCGGGGGTTGCCTGGCAGCTTGCCGGCTACCTGGAACAGAGTGACAACCCGGAGTATCGCAGCGATTTCCGTTCCGGTCTGCGGCTGGATTACCATTTCGGCTTTGCCCTGAACAGAGCCCCACAAAAGGTTGGCCCATGAACATTTCCGTCCTCAAGAATCCGGGGTTGATTTTTCTCAGCCTGCTGGCCATGGCGGGTTGCGCCGGCTTGATTACCAGGGCCCCGATCCAGCTGTTCGACCACGAGAGCCATGTTGACACCCTGGTTGAGCATGGTTTCGGCTGCCTGGACTGCCACTATTTCGAAACCCTGGATGAACGTGAGTTCCCGGCGGTTTTCGCGGTTTCGGAGGAATCCCTTTTCGGGCAGATGGCCATCTGCCACTACTGCCACGTCGATCCCGAGACCCGTGATCCCGAAGCTCCTTACGAGTGCCTGGCCTGCCATACCGACATGGACGCCATTCGGCCGCCGACTCACCTGCACGACTGGACCAGGCACCACGGCCTGGAGGCCCGCAATGACCGGCAGACCTGCGGAGCCTGCCATAATCGGCAATCCTTCTGCGCCGACTGCCATACCCGGCGGGATACGCTCCTCAATGTGGCCCACTCCCGACCCTACCGTTATTTCCATGGCATCGAGGCCCAGGTGGACCCGGCTTCCTGTAACGCTTGCCATACCGCCAAATTTTGCTTTGACTGTCACAGCGGTCGGAGAAGATTTTAACTTGGATTTGATCTCATGATAAACAAGGGGCTGAAAATAGGGGAAGTGATGATGGGAGCCGGGTTGCTGGCGGTTCTCGCCGTTTCGGGGCTGGTTCTGGGAGTGGCCGTGGCCGGATCGAACCCCGAGGCCTCGGTGGAGGTCGAGCTCACGCAGCTTTACGGGGATAAGTTTTACCGCGAGGATCCCCACTGGCGGGCCAATGCCTGCAAGGCCTGCCATCGGAGCTCTCCCCAGGGCGACGAACTTCATCTTCGGGGTGATGACAATAGCCGTTGCACCGTCTGCCACACTCGGGGCCGGGCGAGCAG
>JBLRWU010000107.1:0-6462 GCA_047921155.1 Desulfurivibrio sp. | reverse complement strand
CTGATCGGCAACGAAGGCAAGATGATCCTGGATACCGTCCGGCGTCTGAACCGGCGGCATGCCGTCGATCATCTGCTGAAAATGCTTAAGAAGACGCACCCCGCCGATATCGCCTGGACCTTCCGCCACCTCAGTCCCATCGAACGGCGCAGCATCTTCAATATCATCGCCCAGACCGAAATGGTCGGCGAATTTTTAAGCGAGCTTGATGAATCGATCATGCTCGAGCTGGTCAGCGACCTGACCCCGCAGTACATGTCGGCCATCGTCAAGGAGATGGACAAGGATGACGCCGCCGACCTCCTGGAAGCCCTCCCCGAGGAGATGGCCAATGAGATTCGCAAGCTCATGGGCAAGGCCGACCGGGAAGAGGTTGACGCCCTGCTCCGCTACGATCCGGAGACCGCCGGTGGCTTGATGTCCCCCGACTTCATGGCTTTTGATGAAGAGATGTCGGTGGGCGAGGCGATCAAGAATGTCCAGGAGCGCAGCGAGGAGTCGGAAACCTCCTTTTACCTTTACATCACCCATGGCGAGGAGGGCCAGTTGGCCGGGATTCTCTCCCTGCGCGAGTTGCTGCTCCATCCCCCCTACCGCCAGTTGAAAAACGTGATGAATCCCAACGTCATCACCGTCTCCACCATCACCCCCCAGAACGAAGTGGCCCATATCGTTTCCCAGTACAACTTCCTGGCCGTACCGGTGGTGGATTCATCCTACAAGCTGGTGGGGATCGTTACCGTCGATGACGTGATCGATGTTATCCGGGAAGAGGCCACCGAGGATTTCCTGCGGATGGCCGGGGCGGGCAAGGACCAGGAGATTCTGCTCAAGCCGGTGCTGGATAATGCCCGGACCCGGGCCCCCTGGCTTTTTGCCACCCTGCTGGGCGGAGTGGCCGCCGCCTTCATTATCACCATGTTCGAGGCGGAGTTGGCCCAGGTGCTGGCCCTGGCCGCCTTTATGCCGGTGGTGGCCGGCATGGGGGGCAATATCGGCACTCAGTCCAGCACCATCGTGGTCCGGGGGATCGCCACCGGCCGGGTCAATATGGACGAGCTTTTCAAGGTGGTTTTCAAGGAGTTGCGGGTCGGGTTGATCCTGGGCGCGTTCTACGGGGTTTTTCTCGGTCTGCTGGCCCGATTGGGCTACGTTGAACCGGGCCTGCTGGGGGTGGTGGTGGGGCTGTCGATCCTGCTGGTGATGACCCTGGCCGCCACCATCGGCGCCTTTATTCCCCTGATTCTGCGTCGCTTTAATGTGGACGCTGCCGTGGCCACCGGACCGTTTATCACCACCACCATGGATATTGTCGGGGTGACCGGCTATTTTTTAATCGCCAAACTGCTGCTGGGGCTATAGGGATGACTGCCTCACGCCTTGCCCGGCCGGCCCGGCGAGTACCGATAATCCTGCTGCTGCTGGCGATCTTTGGGGGCTGGTGGTGGCTTTTTCAGGATCGGAGCCAGCCGCCGCCGGTTGAACCCCGGGCGATTACGGCCCGGGGGGATCTGGCCGAGGCCGAAAAGAGTTCCATTGAAATTTTCCGCGCCGCCTCCCCCGCCGTGGTTTTTATCACCACCATCGAATTGCGGCGCAGCCTCTTTACCCTCAACGTTTATGAGCTGCCCCGGGGAACCGGTTCCGGATTTATCTGGGACAACCGGGGCCATATCGTGACCAACTACCATGTGATCGAGGACGCCAACCGGGTGGAGGTCACCCTGGCCGATCAGAGTTCCTGGCCGGGCCGGGTGGTGGGGGTGGCCCCGGACAAGGATCTGGCCGTGTTGCGGATCGAGGCCCCGGTGGAGAAACTGGCGATGCTGCCGGTGGGGGAGTCGGCCAACCTGCTGGTTGGCCAACAGGTTTACGCCATCGGCAACCCTTTCGGTTTGGACCAGACCATGACCTCGGGGATTGTTTCCGCCCTGGGCCGGGAGATTGGGGCGGTAACCGGCCGGACTATCCAAGGGGTGGTCCAGACCGACGCCGCCATCAATCCCGGCAATTCGGGCGGTCCCCTGCTGGACAGCGCCGGGCGGCTGATCGGGGTCAATACCGCCATCTACAGCCCCTCGGGGGGCAGCGCCGGGATCGGTTTCGCGGTGCCGGTGGATGTGGTCAACCGGGTGGTGCCGGAGATTATCACCCACGGCCGCCTTATCCAGCCCGGGCTGGGAGTAACGGTGGCCCACGACCAGTTGACCCGCCGTCTCGGGGTGGAGGCGGGGGTCCTGATCGTTAATATCCGCCCGGGCAGCAACGCCGAAGCCGCCGGTCTGCGCGGAACCCGGCAGGTGGGCAGCGAGCTGGTGCTGGGGGATATCATCATCGAGGTGGCCGGCGCCAGGGTGCGCACCTTCGATGATCTGCGTAACCGCTTCGACCAATATCGGGTGGGCGACGAGGTGGAGTTAACGATAATTCGCGGCGGTGGCTCCCGGTCGCTCCGGGTTGTCCTGGAAGAGGTGGGTTGAACGTGAACTGGTGGACCAAAGCCCTGAAAAGTCTGGTCTCCGCCGACGAACGCGACCGGCTGGATCTGTTCCGGATCTTTCCCAGCATCCGGCGCTTCCTGGCGGCCCGGCACAATTACGCCTATATGCGGATCGCCAGTGATCTGCTTTTTCTGCTGGTGCTGATCTTCGGTATTTTCGGACCCCGCGATCCCGAGCGCAATATCGTGGTGTTCTTGAGCTGGGGGGTGATCTGGCCGGCCATCGTCCTGAGCTGGTTCTTTGTCGGCCGGATGTGGTGCGGAGTTTGCCCCTTCCCCGGCCTGGGCGTCTTTCTCCAGAACAAGGGGTTTACCCTTAACCTGCCGGTCCCGCGTCTTCTGCAGAAATACGGGGTGTACACCTCGGTTTTTTTACTGGCCCTGATCATCTGGACCGAGGTGGTTGTCGGCCTGGACCGTTCGCCGGTGGGCACCGCCATCTTCCTGCTCTCCATCACCTTCGGGGCCTTTCTGCTCTCGGTACTATTTCCGGGTCAGGCCTGGTGCCGCCACCTCTGCCCCCTGGGCCGGATCAGCGGGGCCGCCGCCACCCTGGCGATCACCGAGTTTCGCCCCGATCACGATAAATGCCGGGGTTGCACCACCTTCGCCTGCAAAAAGGGGGCTCCGGGCAAGCGGGGCTGTCCGGTCTATCTCGGGGCCTTCAACGTTCAGAACAATCTCCACTGCCTGGTCTGCGGCCATTGCCTGCCGGCCTGTGATCGTGATTCCCCCCAACTGCTGCTGCGCAACCCCTATTCGGAACTGATCCGCAACAAGGGGCGCTATATCACCTGCACCTATATCGTTCCCTTTCTGATCGGTTCCCAATTGGCCCGTTTTTTCAGGGAAACCCCAGGTTATGGCCAGTTGCAGTCCCTGTTCTGCTTTTCCGATGCGGTGCTGTTCAGTCTTCTGCTGGCGCTGGGTTTCGGGGCGGTGCTGGGGGTGATCAACTACGGTTCCCGTCTGTTCGGGGTAACCGAAGATCCGATGTTCGGCAAGTTTGCGCCGATGGTGCCGATCCTGATCCCCATGGCCTTCTGCGGGGAGCTGGTATATCGGATGCACTATTTTGCCTCCGGCCTGGGTGATTTCGTGCCCACCGCCGGCCGCCAGTTCGGGTTGCAGATTTTGGAGAGGCTGCAATTTACGGTGCCCGAGTTCCCGGTTCAGGTACTGGCCGCCGTTTTTATGCTCAACGGGGCGATCGCCGGCTGTTACATCCTTTGGCAGTACTGCCTGCGGGATTTCTCCGGCCTGGTTGGTTTTCGTAACTTTCTGGGGATCAATCTGCTGATCATCGCCCTGCTGATCGCCTACCTGGTGGTTATCTTTTAGTTGAATTATTTCAGGCGACTGAGCTGGCGGAGGAAGTTTTCCCGCTTTTTCTTGGCCAGTTCCCGCATATCCTTGATCTGGTCCGATTCGTCGATGATTTCGCGGCCGACGATCTCTTCGATTACGTCTTCCAGACTGATCACTCCGGTGAATCCGCCATATTCATCGACCACCGCGAAGAGATGGCGGCGCAGTTCGAAAAAATTGAGCAGCACCTTGGTCAGGCGGGCCGATTCGGGCACGAAATGGATCGGGTGCATCAGCTCCCGGAGTTTGACCTGATCACGGTCGGCGGCGGCGCTGAGCAGCACGTCCTTACGCAGGACGATCCCCACGATATTGTCCGGCTCCTGGTCGTAAACCGGCACCCGGCTGTGGAAGTTCCACTTCTTTTCAAACTCCCGGGCCTGGTTCACGGTGAGCTCGGCGTCCAGGGTGAAGGTGACGGTGCGGGGGGTCATCGCCTCCCGTACCCGTTTGTGGCGCAGCTCCAGGATATTGGTGATCACACTGGCTTCCTGGGCATCGATGGCCCCGGCTTTCTGGCTGATGGCGGCAAAGGCCGCCACCTCCTTGGCGGAGACCAGCACCTCTTCGTCCCGGCCGCTGCCCAGCCAGTGGGTAATCCCGTGGATCATCCAGACCGCCGGGGCCAGCAGCTTGACCAGCCAGTCCAGGGGGATGGCGATCCAGGGCGCCAGGACTTTGCAGTAGGCGATGCCCAGGGTTTTGGGCAGAATCTCGGAAAAGAGCAGGATGCTGACGGTGAAGGCGGCGAAAAACCAGACCAGATGCTGTTCTCCGAAGACCACGGCGGCGGCGGCCCCGGCCACCGCTGCCCCGGCGGTATTGGCGATGGTGTTCAGGGTCAGGATGGCGGTGATCGGTTTATGGATCTCCTTTTTCAGCCTTTTCAGTACCTTGCCGGAATAGCGCCGCTGGGCCAGCAGCTCCACCCGGCTCTGGGGTACGGAATAGAGTACCGCCTCAAAGACACTGCACAGGGCCGAAACCACCAAAGCAAAACCAACGGCCAGAATAAGCTGGGTAAGCACGAAAAACCTCCCTGTTTTGAAGAGCGACAAGAGACACAAAGCAACATAAACGAGCTATTTACCATACTCCAGAGGAATTGACAGGAGGAACAATGACGATTGCGGTCAGTACCACCACTTCAGGCAAAGTCAGCGGCGAAACCCTGCTCTGTTTTATCAGGGCTGATCAGGAACGGGTTCCGGAAGCGCCCGGCTGCCCGCCCCCGGTTGCCCACTGTTTGCAACGGGCCTGGGAGAGCGGGGATTTTGCCGCCCGGAAAGGTCAGGTTTTTGTGGGTCATGCGGCAGATCCCCGGCGCATTGTGCTGGTGGGGCTGGGTAAGGATGAGCCGGATGGCGAGGGCTGGCGCCTGGCCGGGGGGACGGCGGTAACCACTCTGCTGAAAACCGGAGCGGTCAGGGTGACTGCCATTATCCCGCCCGCCGTGGCCGATCCGGCCGCGGCTGCGGCCGGTTTAACCGAAGGGTTGTTGCTCGGCTCCTACCGTTTCACCAAGTACCAGAGCCTGCCCGATCCCGACGAACCGGCCCCCGCCCTGGCCGCCGTGGTAATCAGCGGTCCCCGGGGGATCGCCCCGGCGGTGCGGCGGGCCGTCGTGGTGTCCCGGGCGGTGATGGACGCCCGGGACATGGCCAACGAGCCGGGCAATGGTTGGACCCCGGAGGATTTTGCTCTGCGGGCCCGGGAGTTGGCCGACCAGTGTGACCTGCGGGTCAAGGTGCTGGATGGCAAGGCCATGCAAAAGCTGGGGATGGGCGGCATCCTTGGAGTCAACCAGGGCTCGGCCCGGCCGCCCCGGCTGGTGATCCTGGAGTATCGCGCCGCAGCCAAAAAGGCCCCGACTCTGCTGATGGTCGGCAAGGGACTAACCTTCGACTCCGGGGGAATCTCGCTGAAGCCGGGCAACGGTATGGAGGAGATGAAGTACGACATGTGTGGCGGGGCAGCGGTGTTGGCGGCCATGGCGGTGGTGGGTCGGGAAAAACCCAAGGGAGTCAACGTAGTGGCTCTGGTACCCGCCACCGAGAACTTGCCTGGTCCCGCCGCCCTCAAGCCTGGAGATATCATCCGTCAGTACGGGGGTAAAACCGTGGAGGTGATCAATACCGACGCCGAGGGACGCTTGATCATGGCCGACGCCCTGGCTTACGGGGTGGAGCAATTTCGCCCGGCGGCGGTGATCGATCTGGCGACCCTGACCGGGGCGGTGATTATCGCCCTGGGGCACCATCGCGGCGGCCTGCTGGGCAACGATGATCAGTGGTGCGAGCGGGTGCTGGCGGCGGGGGAGCGGGCCGGCGAGCCTTTGTGGCGGCTGCCCCTGGGGCCGGAGTATCGCAAGCAGCTTAAATCCAAGGTGGCCGATCTGAAAAATATCGACAAGCGCGACGCCGGCACCATCCTGGCGGCGAGCTTTCTCCAGGAGTTTGTCGGCGATACCCCCTGGGTTCACCTGGATATCGCCGGCACCGCCTGGAATTTTACCGAAAAGTCGTATGTGCCCAAAGGGCCGTCGGGTTTCGGAGTGCGAACCCTGGTCGAGCTGATCCGCAGTTTTTAGGTAA
>JBLRWU010000106.1:0-6484 GCA_047921155.1 Desulfurivibrio sp. | reverse complement strand
GTTGCCCCCGGATGTCAAGGTTTTTCTTCGGACTGTATTGGACACAAAAAAACCCGCAAGCCTTATCAGCTGCGGGTTTTTTGTACTTTGTGGGACGTTGTTGGATACTGAAATGGTGGAGGCGCCGGGAGTTGAACCCGGGTCCGAAAATACTCCGCCGCAAGCGTCTACATGCTTAGCCCTGTCTTATTGTTTATCGTGCCGATATTCCCCCAGGACCTGAAATATTCGCCACTATCCTGCTTGAATTTCGCCGCCGGGCCACAGGCCCTCCCGGAAGACTATCCCGCTAGTCGACGCCCGTTGCTGAACCCGCGGGAGCTGTTCAGCCGGACGGCAGCGCTCGCTTTCTAGGCGGCTACTGCGTATGCATAGTCGTCTGCGACTATATTTATTTCCACCGGTTTTACGAGGTGGATGGAAACCTCGGCATGCAACCTGTGCTTATATATCCCCGTCGAATCCGTTTCGCCCCCTTTGTCTTGGTTTTTAATCTAAGTGATGCAATCAATTAGTTCATGAGACACCTGCGGGGACGATTAGTTCCCGGTATTATCCCAGGCTCAGTCCCGCCGGCGGCGCATGACCCGTTCCATATCCCGGTCCGCCTCCTGCTTCTTCAGGCTTTCCCGTTTGTCATAATGCTTTTTGCCCCGGGCCAGCCCCAGGGAGAGCTTGGCCTTTCCCTTCTGGTTGAAATAGATCTTCAGCGGCACCAGGGTGCAGCCCTGCTCCTTGACCTTGCCGATCAGTTTGCTAATCTCCTTGCGGTGGAGCAGCAGTTTGCGGGGGCGCAGGGGGTCCGGCGAGTAGTGGGTGGCAAACACATAGGGCGAGATATGGACGTTGTACAAAAAAACCTCGCCTTGTCGTACCTGGGCGTAACCGTCCTTGAGATTGGCCTTGCCGGCCCGCAGCGACTTGACCTCCGGTCCGCTCAGCACCATCCCGGCCTCCAACACCTGTTCGATGGTGTAATCGTGGTAGGCCTTTTTATTGGTGCAGACGACCTTGCCGCCGGGATCCTTCTTCTTCATGGGCCGGAGAATACCACGAAAGCCGGTGGCTGGCAATCGGTTCGGCCTGGGGTTAAATGGTTACCCGCAGCGCCTCATCCAGGGTGGTGACGCCGGCCCGCACCTTGCTCCAGGCATCTTCCCGCAGGGAGATCATCCCCTCCCGGCGGGCCTGGGCGCGGATTTCCGCTTCCGAGGCGTGGGCGGCGATCAGCCGGCGGATCTCGTCGCTGATCACAAATACCTCGAAGACGCCGCAACGTCCCAGGTAGCCGGTGTTGCGGCAGGCCCGGCAGCCCTTGCCCCTTTGCAGGATGATCTCGTCGCCATCCTCCTCCGTCAGCGGCAGGCCCAGGGCCAGCAGCTCGGCCGGCGCCACCGGATAGCTCTCCACGCAATGGGGGCAGATCCGGCGGACCAGGCGCTGGGCCATGATCCCCAGCAGGGTGGAGACGGCCAGAAAGGGCTGGATCCCCAGGTCCACCAGCCGGGTGATGGAGGAGACCGCGTCGTTGGTATGGAGGGTGGAGAAAACCAGGTGGCCGGTGAGGGCCGCCTGGATGGCGTTGGTGGCGGTGTCGTGATCCCGGATCTCGCCGACCATGATGATGTCCGGGTCCTGGCGCAGGATATTACGCAGCACCGAGGAAAAGGTTACCCCCACCTGGGCCTGGACCGCGATCTGATTGAAATCCTCATGGACCATCTCCACCGGGTCCTCGATGGTCACGATATTGATCTCCGGGTTGGAGATCTCCTTGAGGGTGGAGTAGAGGGTGGTGGATTTGCCGCTGCCGGTGGGGCCGGTGATCAGGATCATCCCGTGGGGGGCGTGGATCAACTGCTGGTAGCACTGGTAGTCCCGCTCGGAAAAGCCGCTCTCCTTGAGGTTCTGGAACAAAATATCGGGATCGAGGATCCGCAGCACCGCCTTCTCGCCGAAGGCCACCGGGATGGTGGAGACTCGAATCTCGGCCTCCTTGCCGCCCCGGTCGACCTTGATCCGGCCATCCTGAGGCCGCCGTTTTTCGGCGATATTGAGGCGGGAAAGCGACTTGATCCGGGAGATCACCGCCGCGTGTACCACCTTGGGCAGCTTGTAAACGGTGTGCAGGGCGCCGTCGATCCGCAGCCGCACCAGGCTGGTGTTCCGTTTCGGTTCGATATGGATATCGCTGGCCCGCTGCTCGAAGGCATAGTTGAAGAGATGGTCCACCGCCGTGGTGATATGCTGGTCGGTGGAGGCCGCCTCCTCGGAGCCGGAAACCCGCACATACTGTTCCAGGTTGCCCAGATCGACCCCGGGCCCGGCCAGGTGATCCTCGGCGGCGGAGATGGAGGTCTGGAAGCCGAAAAACTCCTGCAACATCCTTAAGATATCGCTGCGAGTGGCCAGGTGGGGCCGCACCGTCATCTGGTTGGCCCGCTCGATCTCGGCCAGAGCGGTGCGGTTTTCCGGGTCGTGGATCGCCACCTCCAGCACCCCGTTCTTCACGGCCAGGGGGAGAATCAGGTGCTTGATCGCGAAACTGCGGGGGATGGTCTTGGTGACCACCTCCAGGTCCAGCTCCAGGGGATCAAGTTTCTTGAAGGGCAGCCCGCTCTCTTCGGCCACCGCCCGGATCACCAGCTCCTCGCTGAGCGTCTCCCCGGGAGCGGCGGCCGTTTCGAAACGAAAGGAGAGCAGGGCGTCGAGCAAATCCGGACGATCGCCGCCCCCCGGGCCCGGGGGGCGCTTACGGGAACCGGCCGCCTTGCGCAGGGTCTGCAGTTGCCCTTCGGCCCGTTCCCGCAGGATCTGGGTCTGCTCCTTGTTGAGCAGGCGCCGGCGGTAGAGCAGGTTGGCCAGCAGAGTCGCGTCGTTTAGATGGCTCAAGATGTGGTAATCCCCGGAGTTCCTTAAGGTTCCAAAATATTGCGATAGATCTCCCGCCACCACTCCCGGCCGGTCCGGTAATCGGAAAAGGGCAGCTCCGGCTGCTCCAGGCTGATGATGGCGCCGGTGCTGGTCTGGAGGAAGGCCTTGGCTCCGCTGTCCGTACCGACGTGGAGACTGGGGCTGACCGCCAGACCGGGGCCGATCCGCTGCTGGTATTCAACCTCTTCCCCTGCCTCAAATTCCCGCTTGAAGATCGGGCGGTGCCAGGCGGTGCCGGTTTGGAAATAGAGGGCGTAGAGGTCGGAAGTGCCCTCGGGGGTGCAGATGTCATCGCTGGGCAGGTAGGCGGCATAGGTGAGCAGACCGCCCAGCAGGGTGGCCTGGCCCAGGTTGCGCTCGCCTTTCCGGTGGAATTTGCGGTACCAGCCGTCGGTGCCTCTGTATTCGGGTTCAACGGTGCAGCCCTGGCCGGCGATATAATCCCGCAGCTCACTGAAAACCGTCACCCCGGTGGGCAGGCAAGTGGTTGTCTCGTCCAGACATACAAGCGTGGCCTGGTCGGCCCGCTGGGCGGCTATCACTCTGATCTGGTCAACCCGCTGCAGCCCCCGCTGTCCGGGTTTAAGGGGATCGGCGCTAAGATCGTCCGGTGTCCAATTGTTTACAGTCGCCCAGGTGAAGTTTTTGCTGTCTTCGCAGTCCCAGGGTTCCTTGATCCCGTAATAGGTGAAGAGGTTTTCATCGTTGTAATCGTTGCGGTTGTACAGGCGGCCGGTGCCGAAATAGACCCAGTAGTTGTTATAGTCCCAGGAGACGGCGGGGGCGGCGGTCACCGGCTGGCCGGCGTCGATCAGGGGCAGCGGATTAACCAATTCCTTGTCCTCCAGTAAGTCGGCCCATTCGTGGGGCAGGGAGGGCTCCTGCGATCCGGTCCCGATCCTCTTATCAGTGACCAGTCGATAAACCTTGCCGCCCCAGCCCTCGGTAAAATTGCCGCTGATCGTGCCGAAGTAGACGACGTTGGCCAGGTAATTAAGGCCGAAATCGACGGTGATCAGGTCGGAGACCGAGGATTTATGGTGGCCGGTCAGCTCAAAGCTGCCGCTGCTGCCGTAAACGGGGTCGGGGGTGGCCGGCGGGAGATTGGCGGGAATCCGGAAAGGGACCCCGTCGTCGACCAGCTCATTGAGGGAGACCACCGCCACCCGGCCGATCTGATCGCTCTCCCCTTTCAGATTGGTGGGGCCGCTGCCGATGACCAGGTACCACTCGGAGGTGGTGTTGCCGCTTTCTCCCTTGACCACCATTGGCACCATGGTGGGTACCGAGGTGGTGTAGCCCATCTTCGCCTCACTGCCGGTGAAGGTCATCTCGCCCAGCAGTTTCGGCGGCGCTTCCGGGTTGGTGATATCGAGAATAAAGTAGGCGGAGGAGAAGGTTTTGCCGTTGGGCA
This sequence comes from Desulfurivibrio sp., assembly GCA_047921155.1. Taxonomy (GTDB): domain Bacteria; phylum Desulfobacterota; class Desulfobulbia; order Desulfobulbales; family Desulfurivibrionaceae; genus Desulfurivibrio. Next base: position 2,136 of record JBLRWU010000106.1, on the reverse strand, counting down.
GCGTAACCTCTTCCCCGCCGAAACGCATGCCGCCCACCAGGATGGTGCCCCAGCCGTTGGGGTAGTCGGGATCGGTTTTATCGAAAATCTGCACATCGAAGATCCGCGGCACCAGATCCACATAGTACTTGTGGCCATATAACTCTTCGGTCAAGCATTTGAGATGGGGCCAGAGGTTGTAGGGAACGTAGGCCCAAACCTCGGCGCCCAAAGGCAGGGGGGTGCCGACGTAACCCTCTGCGTCTTCGGCGCAGTGCTGGGTCAGGCAGAATTTGTTCTGGTTGCTGTTGAAGAAGCCGCCGTTGACCGCGTGCAGCATCCCGTCGTTGCCGCCGAAATAGACCATGTGGCGGCGGTGGTTGTATTTGCGGGCGAACTCAGCGTAGCTGGGGTCACGATAGAGGAAGTGATATCCCTCCATCGGTCGGGAAACCACGGTGGGGGTGGAGTGGACCACGTCGCCCAGCCGCCAGGTGTCGCCGTTGTGCCGGCGGCTGCGCAGCCCTGCCTGGTCCAAACCGCGCACCCAGTTGATCACCTCCTGGGCCTCTTCGACACTGTTCAACCCGAAATCCTGATAATTTGCAGCGACCGAGGACGGGGAGATGGCTGATCCCGCCACGAAGGGCAGCATTTCACCGACCGTGCCGTCGCCGGCGGAATCATGCCAGGTGAAGATATAACGCTCATTGGCCGCGCTCTCGGTCAGGTATTGGGTTTCCGAACGGTTGGCGGTGATGGCGCCGTCGGGGATCCCGGTCAGCCAGCTATTGGCGCCCCAGAGGTATTCGACCGCGGAGATATCCACCACCACGCCGCTGCTGCAAGTTCCGTCATCCTCGATGTGCCCGTAGCAGGCCCGGGAGGCTTCGGCGCCGGAATCATAAAAAACGGTGATCTGGCGATCGCAGTTACCGTCGGGATTCTCGGGGTCGGAGCAGAGTGGGTCCAGCTTGCGGTTGCCGTTGGTGTCCTCGAACAGTCGGCCGTGGGCGTCCACCAGCAGGGCCTGCACTTCGCCGACCCAGGTGATCTTCTTGCCCTCGGCGTCATATTTTTCCGGCCAGAAGATGGCCTGATAAACCGCACCCTCGCCGGAACGGGTGGCGGAGATAACCGAGGCGGCGGAACCGGAAACGGCCCCGGCCCTGATGCTGAGGAAGGCCAGGCGCAGGGCCTCCTCCAGTTCGTTGAGGTTTTCCGCCTGGAACAGCGTGGTGCCGCCGCTTTGGGCGGTATCGGCCAGCAGGACGTTGGGGTTGCATTTGTCGGTGCCTTCGTCGCGGAACTTGCCCGCCGCCACCACATAGGTGTTGATCGGCCGCCGCTTGCCCTCCGCCCCCCCGGCAAGCAGCTCGGCGGGGGAGGCGTAGAGGGGGGACGGATCGGCAGAGAGGCCGTGATAGCCGTAGCGGGCCAGATCGTCCAGATAGGTGCTGCCATGGAGGGCGTCGCAGGCGCCGCTGCCCGGGTCGTAGTTCAACGATTCGGCGAAATTGACCATCTGGGGGTTGAGATCGGCGGTGGGGGCGCCGTCGGTGATCAGCAGAATATTGTTCCGCTGGCACCAGGCGGTAATGGGATCTTCGGCGGTGCTGAAGTCGTTGAGATGCAGGCGCATCGTCCCATCCTGGAGATAGTAGCCGACGGCATTGTAAATCGATTCACCCAGCGGGGTCCAGGTGTCGGCGACAATATCGTTGATGGCGGCCACCAGGCTCTGGGTGTGGGCCACCCCCTTGCCGAGGGGGGCGATCACCATGCCGCCGTCCCGCACTCCGGTGTCACAAGCGTAGGTGCCAGGGGCCCCCGGCAGGGTGCATTCATGCATGGCGCCGTCCCGGTTGAAGGTCATGGCACCGATCCGCAGATCAGCGGCAAACTCCTGCAGCAGGCCCGATGGCGTTGCGGTTTGGCCCACCCGGCCTTTGAGCACTGCGATGGGATGCCCCAGTTGCCCGATTACCCCCGCATCCACCAGCACCGCCGGCAGATTCCAGAACTCACCGGTATCGTCGCCGGCCCCGGTGACCTGGTCGCTGGGGTCGTTAACCACCGGCACATCGATCTCCGTGCAGTATCGTATTAAACCAGCCTTGACACAGGCATTGACGTCGGGAAAGGGGTTGCCGGACA
>JBLRWU010000105.1:0-6486 GCA_047921155.1 Desulfurivibrio sp. | reverse complement strand
TTGACAACGGCCGCCGCGGCAAGGTGATCACCGGTCCCAACAAGCGGCCGCTGAAATCCCTCTCCGACATGCTCAAGGGCAAGCAGGGCCGTTTCCGCCAGAACCTGCTGGGCAAGCGGGTGGACTACTCCGGCCGGAGCGTTATCGTGGTCGGTCCCCATCTGCGGTTGCACCAGTGCGGCCTGCCCAAGAAGATGGCCCTGGAGCTGTTCAAGCCCTTTATCTACAATCGTCTGGAAGCCAAGGGGCTGGTGACCACCATCAAGAGCGCCCGCAAGATGGTGGAGAAGGGGACCAAGGAGGTTTGGGACGTACTCGACGAGGTGGTGCGGGAATACCCGGTGATCCTCAACCGGGCACCCACCCTGCATCGTCTGGGCATGCAGGCCTTTGAGCCCACCCTGGTCGAGGGCAAGGCGATCCAGCTCCATCCCCTGGTCTGCGCCGCCTTTAACGCCGACTTCGACGGCGATCAGATGGCGGTCCATGTGCCGCTGACCGTGGAGGCCCAGATGGAGGCCCGGGTGTTGATGATGTCCACCAACAACATCCTCTCCCCGGCCAATGGCGAGCCGATCATCATCCCCTCCCAGGATATCGTGCTGGGGCTCTACTACATGACCCGCGAACGCTTCTTTGCCAAGGGCGAGGGCAAGTGCTTCAGCTCTCCCGGCGAGGTTCGCCTGGCCTACGATTTCAACGAGGTTCATCTCCAGGCCCGGATCAAGGTGCGGATCAACGGCGAAATGGTGGACACCACCACCGGCCGGGTCCTGGTGGGCGAGTTGCTGCCCCCCGGCCTGGAGTTCTCCCTGGTCAACAAGGTGCTGGCCAAGAAGCAGCTGGCCAAGATCATCGACCACTCCTATCGCCACGCCGGGACCAAGTCCACGGTCATCCTGGCCGATCGCCTCAAGGATCTGGGCTATGAGTACTCCACCCGGGCCTCCATCTCCATCTGCCTCAACGACATGATGATCCCGGTGAGCAAGGATGAGGTGCTGGAGAAGGCCGAGGCCCAAGTGCTTGATGTTGATCAGCAGTATCGGGACGGTCTGATCACCCCCGGTGAGAAATACAACAAGGTGGTCGATATCTGGTCCCGGGCCACCGACACCGTGGCCAACGACATGATGCAGGAGATGAGCGTCCAGTATCTCCGGGACAAGGACAAGAAACTGGTCGAGCAGCCCAGCTTCAACTCGATCTTCATCATGGCCGATTCCGGCGCCCGGGGCAGCCGTGACCAGATCAAGCAGCTGGCCGGGATGCGCGGTCTGATGGCCAAACCTTCGGGGGCGATCATCGAAACCCCGATCAAGGCCAACTTCCGGGAGGGGCTGAGCGTGCTGGAGTACTTCATCTCCACCCACGGCGCCCGTAAGGGTCTGGCCGATACGGCGCTTAAAACCGCCAACTCCGGTTACCTCACCCGCCGTTTGGTTGATGTGGCCCAGGACGCCACGATCATTGAACGGGATTGCGGAACCCTGGACGGCATCATCATCGAGGCCCTGGTGGAGGGCGGCGAGGTGATCCAGCCGGTGGGCGATCGGATCCTGGGTCGGGTGGCCCTGGATGATATTGTCGATCCCTTCAGCGGCGAAGTGCTGGTCGAGGCCAACCATGAAATTACCGAAGAGAAGGTGGCCAGAATCGACGAGGCCGGGATCGACCGGGTCCAGATCCGCTCGGTACTGACCTGTAAGTCCCAGCGCGGGGTTTGCGGGCTCTGCTACGGCCGTGATCTCGGCCGCGGCCATATGGTCAATATCGGGGAGGCGGTGGGGATCATCGCCGCCCAGTCCATCGGTGAGCCCGGTACCCAGCTGACCATGCGGACCTTCCATATCGGGGGCACCGCCAGCCGGGCTGCCGAGCAGGCCGAGGTGCGCACTCGCCACGGCGGTACGGTTCAGTTCAGTAATCTGCATGCCGTTCGCAACTCCGCCGGACGCCTGGTGGTAATGACCCGCAACGGCGAGGTCAGCATTCTGGGCGCCCATGGTCGGGAGCGGGAGCGTTATCATATCAACTACGGCGGCCAGATCTATGTGGATGAGGGGGCCGAGGTGGCTCCCGATACCCTGATCGCCGACTGGGATCCCTACACCATCCCCATCGTCAACGAGATTGGTGGTAAGATCAAGTTCGGCGATATCATTGAGGGGCTCACCATGCAGGAGCGGGTCGATCCGGTGACCGGCAAGGCCAGCTCGGTGATTGTCCAGTCCCGGTCCGGTCAGCACAACCCCCGGATCACCCTTAAGGATGAGACCGGCAAGACCGCCAAGCTGCCTAAAACCGGCACCCCGGCCCGTTACTCGCTGCCGGTGGGCACCATCATTGGGATCAAGGAGGATGACGAGGTGTTGCCCGGTACCATCCTGGGCAAAATCCCTCGCGAGACCACCAAGACCAAGGATATCACCGGTGGTCTGCCCCGGGTGGCGGAGCTGTTCGAGGTTCGCAAGCCCAAGGAGTTTGCGGTGATCAGCGAGATCGACGGTCAGGTCAGCTACGGCAAGGATCTCAAGGGCAAGAAACGGGTGGTGATCACTCCGGAACTGGGTGAGCCCAAGGAGTATCTGATCCCCAAGGGTAAGCATGTCATTGTCCATGAAGGTGATTACGTCAAGGCCGGCGAACCCTTGATGGACGGTTCTCCCGATCCCAACGACATCCTGCGGGTAATGGGGGTCAAGGACCTGGCCAAGTTCCTGGTGAACGAGGTCCAGGAGGTTTACCGCCTCCAGGGGGTAAAGATCAACGACAAGCATATCGAGGTAATTGTGCGTCAGATGCTGCGGCGGGTCCAGATCACCAGCGTGGGTGATTCCACCTTTATGCTCGGCGAGCATGTCGAGTGGTGGCGCTTCAGCGAGGAGAACGAGAAGCTGCTGAACGAGGAGGCGCGACCGGCCACCGCCGAACCGGTTTTGCTGGGGGTGACCAAGGCCTCGCTCTCCACCGACAGCTTTATCTCCGCGGCCTCCTTCCAGGAGACCACCAAGGTGTTGACCAACGCCGCCATGGCCGGGAAGATCGATCTCCTCAACGGTCTGAAGGAAAACGTCATCATGGGCCGGCTGATTCCCGCCGGAACCGGGGTGGAACGATACGCCATCCCCAAGGAGTAGCTTGAAGATTTGCTTGACAAGGGTAGATGCTTGGGGTACAAATGCCGTTTTCCCGAACTCGGTGCCGACTAAAGGCGCAAGCCGGGCAGGCAGAAACGGAAACAAGAAATTTCAGGAGTTGTGTTAGATGCCGACGATAAATCAACTGGTACGCCAGGGCAGGAAGCAGAAGGTCAAGAAGACCAACACCCCGGCCATGAAGGGTTGTCCCCAGAAGCGCGGGGTATGTGTCAGGGTTTATACCACCACCCCGAAAAAGCCCAACTCGGCTTTGCGTAAGGTAGCCAGGGTGCGGCTGACCAACGGCATCGAGGTGACCTCCTACATTCCGGGTATCGGCCACAATCTGCAGGAGCATTCCGTGGTGCTGATCCGTGGCGGCCGGGTGAAGGATCTTCCCGGCGTCCGTTATCATGTGGTCCGTGGCACCCTGGACACCCTGGGCGTGGCCAATCGTAAGCAGGGGCGTTCCAAGTACGGCGCCAAGCGGCCTAAATAAATCATCATAATAAATCTTCTCGCAGGGAGAAGCTGGAATGCCTAGACGTAGAGTAGTAGCAAAAAGACCGATGACTCCGGACCCGCGTTTTAACAGCGTGGTGGTCTCCAAGTTCATCAACCGGATCATGCTGGCAGGCAAGAAGAGTACCGCCCGCGGCATCTTTTACGATGCCATGGATCTGCTGGAGACCCGAGTCAAAGAGGCCAGCCCCCTGGAAGTTTTCGAGGGTGCCCTGGACAGGGTTCGGCCCAAGCTTGAGGTCAAGTCCCGCCGGGTTGGTGGCGCCACTTACCAGGTGCCGATGGAGGTTCGTACCGAGCGTCGTAACGCCCTGGCCATTCGCTGGCTGGTTGCTTTTGCCCGTCAGCGCCCCGGGAAGACCATGGCGGAAAAGCTGGCCGCTGAACTGTCCGATGCTTTTCAAAACCGGGGAGCGGCCGTCAAGAAGAAAGAAGATACCCATCGGATGGCCGAGGCCAACAAGGCCTTCGCCCATTATCGCTGGTAAAGTAAATTAGAGTTTCCTTCCAATTCCTTGTGGTTGACAAACCGGGGCGGGCAGGTTAAATAGGCACTCCTTTGCATGGCGGCGGCGGTGTCGCGGGAAGTACGCCAGAGTGGGTCCGGGAAGGAGAATGGTTGTGGCAGGCGAGGACGATTTATCGCGGTTGCGAAACATAGGCATCATGGCCCATATCGATGCCGGCAAGACCACCACCACCGAGCGCATTCTTTTTTACACCGGGCGCTCGCATAAAATGGGCGAGGTCCACGATGGTAACGCCATCATGGACTGGATGGAGCAGGAGCAGGAGCGCGGGATTACGATTACCTCCGCCGCCACCACCTGCCAGTGGAAGGGTTATCGGATCAATATAATCGATACTCCCGGGCATGTGGACTTCACGGTTGAGGTGGAGCGTTGCCTGCGGGTGCTGGATGGAGCGATTGCCGTTTTTTGCGCGGTGGGCGGAGTCGAGCCCCAGTCGGAGACGGTTTGGCGGCAGGCGGATCGCTATCGAGTTCCGCGGATCGCTTACATCAATAAGATGGACCGCACCGGCGCCGATCATGAGCGCTGTCTGCGGATGATGGTCGGGCGGCTCAATACGGTGCCGCTAATGACCCAACTGCCGGTGGGCAGGGAAGAGAACTTTCGGGGCATCATCGATCTCATCACCGAGAAGATGCTCCTTTTTGATGAAGGCTCACAGGGGGCCACGGTTATTGAAGAACCGATCCCTGCCGATCTACTAGAAGAGTCCACGGCCGCACGTATGGCCCTGATCGAGAAGTTGGCCGACTTCGATGATGGGGTCATGGAGAAATTCCTGAACGAAGAGACGTTCACGGCAGCCGAGTTATATGGAGCGATCCGCTCAGCCACCCTGAGTTTGCGGGCGGTGCCGGTTTTGTGCGGCACCTCTTTCAAAAACCGGGGGGTGCAGCCGCTCCTTGATGCCGTGTTGGAGTATTTGCCGTCCCCGCTGGATGTCCCCCCGGTACGTGGGGTCGACCAGGATGGGGAGACGGTGGTCCGGAAGGCCGGTGACAAAGAGAAACTTTGCGCTTTGGCTTTTAAGATCACCTCCGATCCCTTTGTGGATAATCTGGCCTATGTCCGGGTTTATTCCGGGGTGCTCAGGGCCGGAGACAAGGTTTACAATCCGCTCAAGCGCAAGCAGGAAAAGATCGGGCGGATGTTGCGCATGCACTCCAATAAGCGCGAAGAGATCAAGGAGATGCATGCCGGCGAGATCGGCGCGGTGGTGGGTTTGAAGTTCACCACCACCGGGGACACCCTTTGCGAGGCCGGAGATTTCATCCTCCTGGATACCATGGAGTTTCCCGAGCCGGTGATCAGTGTGGCCATCGAGCCCAAGGGCAAGGCCGACGAAGAGAAGCTGGCCGACACCCTGGCCCGGATCGCCATTGAGGATCCCTCCTTCAAGGTGCGGACTGACCCCGATACCGGTCAGACCATTATCGCCGGGATGGGCGAGCTGCACCTGGAGATCATCGTTGACCGCCTGCTGCGTGAGTTCAAGGTCGGGGCCAATGTGGGCCGGCCCCAGGTGGCCTATAAGGAGAGTATCTCCCGGTCGGCACGGACGGAAACGAAATTTGAACACCCCACTGCCGGGGGCAAGGGGCAATACGCCCACCTGGTGCTGGAGTTCAACCCCCGGGAACGGGGCAACGGCCTGGAGTTTGTCAGCCGGGTTGATGATGAGCAGATTCCGGCCGCCCTGGTCGCCACCATCGCCAAGTCGGTGGAGGACAGCATGACCTCGGGGGTGCTGCTTGGATTTCCGGTGATCGACCTGGAGGTGATCCTGGTCGATGGCTCCTGGCACGAGGAGGAGTCCACTCCCCAGGCCTTCGGGATTGCGGCCAATATGGCCTGCCGGCAAGGGTTACTGGAGGCCGGACCCATTCTGCTGGAACCGGTGATGGCGGTGGAGATCACCGTCCCGGAAGGTTTTATGGGTGAGGTGATCGGCGATCTTAATGGGCGCCGGGCGGTGATCATGGGCAATGATGCCTTAAGTGGCGACCTGCGAATTATGCAGGCCCAGGTGCCCCTGGCGGAAATGTTTGGCTACTCAACCGATCTGCGGTCGGCCAGTCAGGGAAGGGCCAGTTTTACCATGCAGTTTTACCGTTATGAAGCGGTTCCGGATCATCTTGCCCAGCAGATTATCAAGCGGGTTCGGGGCTTGTAGTTAATATAAGAAATTCTAAGCATTGATCAGTCAAACGTCGGCAGCATTGCCGACCAAAAAGTGCGCTTAAGGAGAAGATCATGGCAAAGCAAAAGTTTGAGCGTAAGAAGCCGCATGT
>JBLRWU010000104.1:0-6564 GCA_047921155.1 Desulfurivibrio sp. | reverse complement strand
ACCCTGGGGGCCCTGCTCTTTACCATCGTGGTGATGTTCAGCACCCAGGGCGCGCAGATCCTGATGCGCCCCTTCGACGTACTCTGGATCGCCATCCCCCTGGCCACCTACTTCGCCCTGATGTTCTTGTTCAGCTTTTACATGGCCCGCCGCCTGGGGGCCGATTACGCCCGCAGCGCCTCACTCTCCTTCACCGCCTCGGGCAACAACTTTGAGCTGGCCATCGCGGTGGCCATCGCCGTGTTCGGGATTGCCTCCCCCGTCGCCTTCGCCACCGTTATCGGCCCGCTGGTGGAAGTACCGGTGCTCATCGGCCTGGTCCATGTCAGCCTCTACTTCCTGCGCCGCTTCTACGGGGGTGAGGTAACAGCCCCACCGGTAGCGAAATCAGCCAAATCATCAGCAGGAATAGAGCAATGTTAAGCAAGATTCTGACCCGCCGGACCCATTGATCCCGCTGCCGGCCCCCTTTCAGGCGCCGATCAGCTCCGCGACGGCGGCGGACCAGAGCTGGTAGCCTTGGTCATTGATATGGACCCCGTCCGCCGCCAGACAGTCAGCCTCGCCGGCTTGGGCAAATATGGCGTTAACGTCGAGCAAGGTGGTGCCGGTTGCCCCGGCCAGGGCCCGGATTTTGGCATTGGCCTGCTCCACCAGTTGGGAGTTGAACCAGGGGAGGATGATCGGCGGCAGGCTGTGGATCACGACGCGAGCGGCGGGGAAGGCGCTTTGCAGCCGTAGGATGATCTCCCGGTAGGTTTCGGTGAAGCCGGTATCTTCCATGGCGACGTTGTTGGTCCCGCTCATGATCAGGATGAAGTCGGGTTGGGAGGTGGTGGCGATCACCCGTTTTAGCCGGTAGCCCAGCTCCTCCACCGTTTCTCCGGACCGGCCCAGATTGTAGACCCGGTGGGTGGGGAACCGGGCCGTCCAGTCGAAGTATTCGATCAGCGAATCACCAATGAAAACGAGTTCGGCCATGGGGGAAATGCTCCCTGGTTGGCGTGCGGGATGCCGGGAAAGGTTATGACCGGATTTGCCTTCATCGGCTCTCGCCGTGTATAGTGTCGAGCGCCGGCCGCTACTCGGCGATGGCGTCGGAGAGCAGGCCGACGGCCAGGGCAAAATTGTTGGAACGATTCCATTTGAGGGTGGTGCGGAAATTTTCATAAACCATGAAAGCCAGTTCCGGGCTGTTCTCGGGGTCGGGGATGATGATGGAGGCGCTGAGCTGGCGAGCGGGCAGGGCGGCGCCGTCGGGTTGGCGTACTCCCAGGGCTTGCCACTGGCCGATCGGTTTGCGGGTCTCCAGTCCGGTGAGATCCCGATTGAAACCGGCGGGCAGGCGCACCGCCCGGCCCCAGGTCTGGTCGTCGCGCCAGCCGGAACGGGCCAGGTAGTTGGCGGCCGAGGCGAAAACGTCGGCCTGGGTTTGCCAGATGTCCCGGCGGCCGTCGCCATCGTAATCCACCGCGAAGTTGAGGAAACTCGAGGGCATAAACTGGCTCTGGCCCATGGCCCCGGCCCAGGAGCCCCGCATCTTGTCCGGCGTAATATGGCCCTCATCGAGGATCTGCAGGGCGTTAAACAGCTCCCGGCGGAAATAGGCGCTGCGGCGGCCGTCGTGGGCCAGGGTGGCCAGGGAGGCGATCACCGGGAAGCCGCCGGTGATCCGGCCGAAATCGGTTTCAATCCCCCACAGGGCCACGATAAAGCGGGGTTGAACCCCGAACTTCTTGCCGATCTCGGTGAGCAGTTCATGGTGGTCGGCCAGGCGTTTGCGGCCCATCTCGATCCTGGATTGGGGCACCACCCGGTCGCGATACTGCTGGAAGGTCAGGGTGAACTCCGGTTGCTGCTGGTCCAGTTCGATCACCCGGGGAATCGGTTCCACGCCGGTCAGGGCCGCATCCAGAGTTTCCGCCCGGATGCCCCGCTGTAAAGCTTCGACCCGCAGCTCTTGCAGCCACTCATTGAAGGGGGTCGGGGCGGTGTGGGCAACTTGGCCGCCCAACGAAAAAATCATCAAAATGGCCAAGATTGCCGCTGCTCTGCCTGTCTTCATCTTAATCCTCATTGCTGGCTGGTTAGGTGAATTCGGTTGCTGCAAAGGCGTAAGGTACCTGGGAGTAGACCGCGTGGAAGGTCATTATGTTCCATATCGCTACGAGGGGCAAGGGGATTGCGTCAATGACTGTTAAGAATCTTGATAATGGGGTGCTGCTCTGCTCGGACCTGGACCGGACCATTCTGCCCAACGGTCCCTGGCCTGAATCCCCCGGGGCCAGGGCCATTTTGCGGCGGCTGGCCCGGCGGCCAGAGTTGCAACTGGCCTACGTCAGCGGGCGTGATCTGGTGCTGCTGCGGGCCGCCATTGCCCAATACGATATCCCGCTGCCCACTTACGCCATCGGCGATGTGGGCACCACCATCTATCGGGTGACCGACGGCAACTGGCAACCGCTTCCCGCCTGGCAGGAGGAGATCGCCCGGGACTGGCGGGGGAAAACCGGCTTCGATCTGGCCCCGCTCCTGGCCGGCGTGGAGGGGTTGCGCTTGCAGGAGCCGGAAAAGCAGAACACCTGCAAGCTGAGCTTCTATACTCCGGCCCGTTTCCCGGAGGGAGACGCGGGGCGGGAGCGGTTGCTGGCCCGGGTACGGGAACGCCTGGCCCCGGCGGATATCCACGCCTGCCTGATCTGGAGCATCGACGAGGAAAAGGATTGCGGTCTGCTGGACCTGTTGCCGGAACGGGCCGGCAAACTGCCGGCCATCCGTTTTCTGATGCGTAATCTGGGTTTTACGCCGGCCGATACCGTTTTTGCCGGTGATTCGGGCAACGATTTGGATGTGCTGGGCAGCGAGCTGAATGCCGTCCTGGTGGCCAACGCCCCGGAGGAGGTGCGCCGGCAGGCCCGGGAGCTGGTCCGCGCCGCCGGCCGGGAGGAAACCCTCTATTGCGCCACCGGTAACTTCCGCGGCCTCAACGGCAACTACAGCGCCGGGGTGATCGAGGGGCTGGTCCACTACCAGCCCCGGATCATCACCTGGCTCGATTCCGATTAAAGCGAGCGGCAAGCCCGGCCGAATGCTCCCGGAATGGTGCCCGAGGCCCAGAAAACCGTGCCCTGCTTAAAGTCGATGAACCAGTAGCCCCCGGGTTTGCGCTCATCGGCCAGAAAGATAAAGGGCTGCTCCTTGGAGAATGAGGGGGAGATCAGCAGCCCCTTTTCGTTACAGGTCGGTCCCAGCAGGGCCAGGCCCTCCTCCATGGTGGGCAGGCGCCAGTCGGCAAACCCGGCGAACTTCTGTTCATTAAGGCTTTTGATATAGGCGGCCACGTTGCGGTGGTTGGTGATATCGCAACCACCCCGCTGCCACATCACCCCGCTCCTCAGTTCGCTGACCGTCAGGTCGTCGCCGTTATCCACCAGGTAGCACTGAAAATCGCCGCCCGGATTGCGCTGGCTGTCATGAAAGTTGAATTTCTTGATAATTCCCGCCACCTCATCCTCGGCGATAAAGGCCGGGTCGTGGCGCAGGGCTGCCTTCTCCAGGGCGGGGTGACGGTCATCCCGGCGGGGCAGATCGGTTACCAGCGACTCCTCGTTGTTTTCCTCGGCATAGGGTGCCACCAGCGCGGGGTCTCCTCCCTCCAGTACGTTGGCGGTCAGCCAGCTCTTCAGGGCTTCGTCGATGGCGTAGCTCTTGTCCAGCATCCCCCGGCCCTGGGCGGCAACACAGGCGTCGATCATCTCCTGGGGGGCCATGATCCGGGCCATCACTTTGGCGTGTTTGATCCCGCGCTCCATGAAGAGCAGGCGAGGGGGTTCCACCCAACCGTCGATGTAGAAATAGTAGTAGCGCTCACTTCTGTTGCGCACCCGCACCTTGCCCCCCCAGCTTTCAAAGATGCCGAAGGTGTCCGCCGGGGTGATATCCCAGTCGATGCCAATTTCCGCCGGAGCGTCCGCCCCCAGTTTTTCGCGCAGTCCCATGGTGCCTCCTTGGTTTGAGCCAAATATAATCTGACTGTCTATCCTGATCTTTAAGGGTATTATAGGGAGGCCCGGAAGAGAGGGCAAGGTATTTAGTATTAATTATCAAAAAGTTTACGGGGGTTCCATGAACAAGGGTCGCATCTCTGTCAGCACCGCCGCCGGTTCCCCTCTGCCCCTGGGGGTCACTCGAACCCCGGCGGGACACAATTTCGCCATCGCCGCTCGCCATGCCACCGCGGTCTCGCTGGTATTATTTCGCTCAGGACTGGTGGAGCCGGTGGCCGAACTTGAGTTTGATCCCCGGCTCAACCGCACCGGCGATGTCTGGCATCTGCTGGTCCGTGATTTCGATCCCACCCTGCGCTACGGCTATCGTTTGCACGGCCCCTGTGACCTCAACGGCTCCGGCCACTGTTACCGGCCGGAGTTGATCATGCTGGATCCCCACGCCCGGGCCCTGACCGGCGGGTCGGACTGGGGGGTGGCCTACCGCCGTTCCGGCCGGCCCGACCCTCTGGCCAGCTTTAACCGCCGCTGCATCCACGTCGAGAACGATTTCGACTGGGAAGGGGACCGACCGCTCAACTTGCCCCTCAAGGATACCATCATCTACGAGCTGCATCCCCGGGGCTTTACCTGCCACCCCTCCTCGGGGGTCAAGCATCCCGGCACCTATCGCGGTTTGGCGGAAAAGATCCCCTATCTGCGCAAACTGGGGATCACCGCCGTTGAACTGCTGCCGGTGGCCGAGTTCAACGAACTGGAGAACACCCGGCTCAACCCGGCCACCGGGGAGCCGTTGAAGAACTTCTGGGGTTATTCGCCGCTGGCGTTTTTTGCCCCCAAGGCGGCTTACGCGGTCAACGGGCGCAACGGCAATCAGGTGCGGGAGTTCAAGGAGCTGGTCAAGGCCCTGCATGCCGCCGGGATCGAGGTGATTCTCGATGTGGTCTTCAACCACACCGCCGAGGGGGGAGCCGATGGCCCCACCATCAGCCTGCGCGGGATCGACAATACCATCTACTACCTGCTGGACCCGGTCACCCGCGAGTATCTCAACTTCTCCGGCTGCGGCAACACCGTCAACTGCAACCACCCCTGGGTGCGGGATCTGATCATGGATTGCCTGCACTACTGGGTGACCGAGATGCATGTGGACGGCTTCCGCTTCGACCTGGCCTCGATCTTCGGCCGGGGGCCCCGGGGCGAGGTGCTGGCCGATCCGCCCATGGTGGAAAAGATCGCCGAGGATCCGGTGCTGGCCAACACCAAGATCATCGCCGAGGCCTGGGATGCGGCCGGGCTTTACCAGGTGGGCAGCTTCTCCCCCCACCGTCGCTGGGCCGAATGGAACGGCCGGTTCCGGGATGATGTGCGCCGCTTTCTCTGCGGCCACCCGGATTGCGTGGCCCCCCTGGCCACCCGGATCGCCGGCAGCTCCGATCTTTACGGGCACAACGGCCGGCTGCCCTTCAACTCAATCAACTTTATCACCAGCCACGACGGCTTCACCCTGCATGATCTGGTCAGCTACTCCCGCAAGCATAATGAAGCCAACGGCGAGGATAACCGGGACGGCGACAATCACAATATCTCCTGGAACAGCGGGGTGGAGGGGGAGACCGATGATCCCGAGATTACCGCCCTGCGGCGGCGGCGGATCAGGACTGCGGCGGTGATCCTGCTGCTCTCCCAGGGGGTGCCGATGATCTCCGCCGGCGATGAGTTTGCCCGCAGCCAGCAGGGTAACAACAACGCCTACTGTCAGGATAACGAGATTTCGTGGTTGAACTGGGAGTTGGAAGAGCGCCACGCCGATCAGCTCCGTTTCTTCCGGCGGCTGATCGCCCTGCGCAAGGAGTACCCCATCTTTCGCCGGGCCGGTTTTTTCAGGGCCGATGCCGGGGATGGCCGGCCGGAGATCTCCTGGCAATCACTGGTGCCCGGGCGTCAGGACTGGTCGCCGGAGGCCCGCTGCCTGGCGTTTCGGCTCCATGGGGGTGACGGCCCCGATTTCCTGGTGATGCTCAATGCCGCCTCCAACTCCCGGCGTTTCCTGCTGCCGGAGCCGCTGCCGGGCCGTCGCTGGCGACGTTTGATCGACACCGCCGCCGTCCCCCCCGCCGATATCGTGACGGTGGCCCGGGCCGCGACAGTGTCCGGACCCGGCGTGGAAGTGGCCGCCTACGGCGCCGTCGTCCTGATCTGCCCCTGAAGCCCGGATCCTGCCCCTTCAGGTTTTGTAAACGTTTACCAGTGCCAACAAAGTGTTGATTTAACGGGCGGTAAACGTTCAGCAGTGCCCCAGATTCGGGTAAGCAGCCAAGCGCCGCGTACCCCGGGTACGTAAGCTTGGCTGATCGCCCGAAGATGGGGTGCTGCTGAACGTTTACCTATTTTTTGATCTCCAGGCGGCGATACTGCACCGCTTCCGCCACATGGGCGGTGGCCAGTTCCGCACTGGCGGCCAGATCTGCGATGGTGCGGGCGATCTTCAGGATTCGGTGATAGGCCCGGGCGGAAAGGCCGAAGCGGCGTACCGCCTCCTCCAGCAGGCGGTGGG
>JBLRWU010000103.1:0-6738 GCA_047921155.1 Desulfurivibrio sp. | reverse complement strand
TAAATCATTTTTAAAGTGGCGATTTGAATTGAAAAAAGTATCCGCCAAATTCCTGCCATTTTAGCTTAAAAGGTGGAAAAAATAAAGAAAAATAAGGAAATAAAGAGAATGGATAATTTTTTTTCACAGCAAAACAAAATGTTAGAAGATATTTTTCTGGCAGCCCAGAAAAAAGGGATTTTCCCCGGGGCGGCGACTGCCATTTTTCAGGGCCGCGGAACGGAGCGAAAAAAGCTGATTAAATGCTATGGAAACACGGCTTATCAGGGTGATGATCTTACCCCGGTCGGCCCTGCAACCTTCTATGATCTGGCCTCTTTAACCAAACCCCTGGCCACCCTACCGGCCCTGCTCACCCTGCTGACCGCCGGCCGGATCAAAATGGAGGATAAACTGGGGGAGTTGTTGCAGCGGGATCTGCCCCGGGAAAAAAGAGATATCTGTTTACGACAGCTCCTGGGACACAGCGCCGGTCTGGCCGCCCATATCCCTTTTTTCAACCACCGGCCGGGCCCACCACCCCCTGAAAGGCGAGACGAAGTAAGGGAATCGATATTGGCGGAAATCCTGGCCCAACCCTTAATTTATCCACCGGGAAGCGCTACCGTTTACAGTGATCTCGGCTATATCCTGGCCGGGATGATTGTGGAGATTAAAAGCGGGGAAGATCTGGCGAGCTTTGTCCGGAAAAATGTTTATGAACCCCTGGGGTTAAGCGACCAGCTTTTTTTCAATGGCGCCAACCATCACCATCCGGCCGGCTATGCCCCCGGCGAGTTTTGCGCCTGGCGGCAACGAATTTTACACGGCGAGGTGGGTGATGAAAACTGCGCCCTGCTCGGGGGAGTGGCCGGTCATGCCGGGTTGTTCGGTAACATTGGGGGAGTGGCAAGCTTAGCGGCCTATCTGCTCGATCTCTGGCAGGGCAGGGCGGCGGTGGAACTGCTGGACCCGGAGGAGCTTCGCCGCTGTTTCAGCCGACAAAGGATAAATTCGGATACAACCTGGGCACTGGGGGTGGACACCCCCTCCCGGCAGGGTTCCTCCGGCGGCCATCTCCTCTCTCCGGAGAGTATCGGCCATCTGGGCTACTCCGGAACCTCTTTCTGGATCGACCCCCGGCGGGAGCTGGTGGTGGTTCTGTTAAGCAACCGGGTGCACCCCAGTCGCTACAATGACCAGATTAAAAAATTCCGGCCCCTGTTCCACGACACGGTGATCAGGCTTCTGGAAGATTAACCCCCCTTTAGGCCAGCCGCAGGATTTCGGCGATGGTGGTTTGAGGGTAGAGCGCGGCGATTCCCCAGCGTTGGGCCAGACCGTGGGCGTTGGCGGCAATCTCTTCGATATCTTCAGCCGGAATATCCGCCTCCTGCAAACTTACCGGACTGCCCAGCTCGGCAAACCAGTTCTTAAGGGCGACGATGCCGGCCGCCCCATCATCCAGGTCGAAAATCTCCCGGGCAAAGCGCCGAAACTGGTCGGGATTCCGGGGTCGATACCACTCCATCCAGGCCGGGATGACAATGGAGAGTCCGGCCCCGTGGGCGATGTTGTAGAGGGCGCTCAACGAGTGTTCGATCATGTGGTTGGGGAAGGTGTAGGGACCCACCCCGGCCGGGGTCAGGCCGTTTAAGGCCAGGGTGGCGGCCCACATCAGCGAGGCGCGGGCCTCCGGGTCGGTGGGGCGGGCCCGAATGGTTTCGGCATCCTCCATGATGGTTTTAATCATTCCCTCCACCAGTCGGTCCTGCAGGCGGGTGGCTTCCCCCCCCGTTTCCTTGGTGAAATAGGCCTCGATCAGGTGGGCGATGGCATCCACCGCCCCGTAGGCGGAATAGGCCGGGCTTACACTGTGGGTCAGCTCCGGATTAAGGATCGAAACCCGGGGATAGGTGTGGATACTGCCGATATTGTACTTTTGGCGGGTCTCCTCGTTGGTAATCACCGCGTTGCCGTTCATCTCGCTGCCGGTGGCGGCCAGGGTCAGGACGGTGAAGACCGGCAGGGCGAGAGTTACCTCCCGGCCCAGAAAAAATTCCCAGATATCCTCCTCGGCCACCGCCCCCACCGCAATCGCCTTGCCTTCATCCAAGACCGAACCGCCGCCCACTGCCAGCACCGCCTCCACCCCGCTGCGGCGGGCCAGAGAGATCCCCTCCCGGGTGTGGCTCAAAACCGGGTTCGATACCACCCCGCCAAACTCGACAAATCCGATCCCGTTCTCATTGAGGGCAGCGATCACCCGGTCGAGCAGGCCGCTTTTCCGGGCCGACTCCCGGCCGTAAAGCAGCAGCACATTACCGATCCCGGCGGCTTTAAGTTCGGCGCCGATCTGCTCTTCGGCCCCGTGACCGAAGATAATTTTAGTCGGGTTATGAAAAACAAAATCATGCATCGCTAAATTCCTCCAACTCAGCCAAAAATTTTAGTTAAAAAGCGGGCATGAGCATGGCTCTGCGGGCACCATATTATGGGCGGTTGTTGACTGTCAAGCTCATTATCGGCGAGCTTCTCCGGTTATCCTCCCTTGCCCGACCGGGAAATTTCGGGTTACCCTGCGGTCTTTGCCAAGTGGTTAAAAAAGGAGATGCCGGTGGGGCTGGGCGACTTCTGGTCCCTGCGGACGGGGGTGCGCAACGAATACGACAGCCGCCCGGCCGGCGAGAAGAGACTGGACACCAGCTACTTCATGCGGCTGATCCTGAAGTGGGGGGAGTAGCCGGGTCGGAGTCGGGGCGGTATTTCTCCAGCAGTTGCAGTTCGATGGGTTTGCTGGCCTCACCGAAATAGAGGGTGCGGTGGGGGAAGGGGATTTCGATGCCGTTTTGGTCGAAGGCCAGCTTGACCCGACGGAGGTATTCCCGGCCCACCCCCCACTGGCGGATCGGCCAGGTCTTGATCCGGCCCTTGATCACCACCGAAGAATCAGCGAACTTGTCTACCCCGAAAATCTCCGGCTCCTCCAGCATCAGGGGGCCGATCTCCGGATCGGCCTTCATCTCCTCACCCACCTTTTTCATCACCGCGATCACCTGATCGGTGTTCTCCTTGTAAGCCACCCCGATGTCGAAGATATAGGCCGACCAGTCGTTGGTCATGTTGCTCAGAGTGGTTACGGTGCCGTTGGGAAAGATATGGACCACGCCGCCCAGATCCCGCAGCACCAGGGTCCGGAAATTGACCCTCTCCACCAGGCCGCCGGTGCCGTTGACCACCGCCACATCCCCCACCCGGACCTGATTTTCCAGGATAAAGAAGAAACCGGAGATCACGTCGCGGACCAGGTGCTGGGCCCCGAAGCCCAGGGCCAAGCCGAGGATACCGGCCCCGGCCAGGATCGGGGCGATATCCAGCCCCAGTTCCCGCAGGATAATCAGCCCCACCGTGATCGTAATCGCGCTCAGGGCGGCCTGGCGAACCAGGCGGATCAGGGTTTCCACCCGTTTGGCCGCCTCGCTGGGCGGCTCGCCCTCCTTTCTGCCTTGAGCCAGCAGGCGCTGTTCCAGATTTTTCAGCCCCCTGCGGATCAGCAGCATTACCACCCAGGCAACCAGCAGAATCAGCATGATCCGGATGCTGGTGCTGACAATACCCTCCCAGCTTATACCTTGCAGATACCGTCCGATAAGTTCCATGTTGCCCTCGTGAGGTTGTGGGTTACTGGTTGATGGCGGCGAGAAATTGGGCTCCGTAACGTTGCAGTTTGTGTTGGCCAACCCCGTGGATTTCCAGGAAGGCGGCTTCATCGGCGGGGCGTTGGGTCACCATGGCGACCAGGGCGGCATCGCTGAAGACCACGAAGGGGGGCACCCCGTCCCGCTCGGCGATCTCCTTGCGCAACCGGCGCAGGTTCTCGAAGAGGGCTTGCCCCGCTTGGTCAAGGCGGCTTGGGCCCTCTTTGGTCGCCCCGCCGGCTCCCGGCCGATAGCGCCCGGCCGGAACAGCCCTCTCCGCCACCGGCCGGGGCCGGGGCCGCCCCATCTCCAGGCTGCTCTCCCCCCGCAGCAGGGGGCGGCTGGTGGGGGTAAGTTTCAACACCGAATAGCTGCCCACATCCTGCTCCACATAACCCAGATGGATCAGGTGGCGCAGCAGGGCGGCCCAGTAGTCCTTGTCCCGGTCGGCCCCGATCCCGTAAGTGGAGAGGCGGTCGTGGCCCAAGGTCAGCAGCCGCTGGTTTTTCGAACCCCGCAGCACCTCAATCACATGGGTCATCCCGAACCGCTGCCCCACCCGGAAGATACAGGAGAGGGCCTTGCGGGCGTCCTCGGTGACATCCACCATCTCCGGGGGATTAAGGCAGGTGTCGCAGTTGCCGCAATCCCGGGCCAGGTTCTCCCCGAAATAACCCAGCAACACCCGGCGGCGGCAGCCGCAGGCCTGGGCAAAACCCACCATGGCGTTAAGTTTGTGGCTCTCGATCCGGCGCCGTTCCTCGTTGTCACTGTTGTCGATCAGGCCGCGGGCCAACGCCACATCGCCAAAGCCGAAGAGCAGCAGGGCCTCGGCCTCCAGGCCGTCGCGGCCGGCCCGGCCGGTCTCCTGATAGTAGCCCTCGATATTTTTGGGGATATCGTAATGGACCACGTAGCGGATATTGGATTTATCGATCCCCATCCCGAAGGCCACGGTGGCAACAATGATCAGGGTATCGTCGCGAAGAAAGGCCTCCTGGGCGCTTTCCCGCTCCTCGGCGGGCAGGCCGGCATGGTAGCTGCGGGCGCTATACCCGGCGGCGTTGAGCTTGGCGGTGAGCTGCTCCACCCGTTTCCGGCTGAGGCAGTAGATGATCCCCGCCTCCTTTTGGCGATCCTCCAGGAAGGTGGTGAGCTGGCGGAAGGGATTCTTTTTCTCCAGCACCGTGTAGCGGATATTGGGCCGGTCGAAACTGGTGAGATAGCAGCGGGCGTTCTCCAGCCCCAGGCGGGCCAGAATATCCTTGCGGGTATGGGGCTCGGCGGTGGCGGTCAGGGCGATGATCGGGACGGCGGGGAACTGCTGCCGCAGCCGGCCCAGCTGAATATATTCCGGGCGGAAATCGTGGCCCCACTGGGAGACGCAGTGGGCCTCGTCGATGGCGAAGAGGGCGATGGTCAGCTCCGAGAGCCGGGCCAGAAAATCGCTGTTCATCAGCCGTTCGGGGGCCACATAGAGCAGATCCAGCTCGCCGGCGTGCATTCGGGCCAGGACCTGGCGGGCCTCCCCGGCCTGGAGGGAGGAGTTGTAAAAGGCCGCCTTCAGGCCATGGACCCGGAGGGCGTCGACCTGATCCTTCATCAGCGAAATCAGGGGCGAAACCACGATGGCCACCCCCGGCCGGTGCAGGGCCGGGATCTGGTAGCACAGCGACTTGCCCCCGCCGGTGGGCATCAGGACAAAGGCGTCCTGGCCCCCGACCAGCGCCTCGATGATCTCCCGCTGGTGGGGCCGGAAGGTGTCGAAGCCGAAAATATCCCGCAGGGACTGGTCGATCTTATTCATTGGGCCAGGTTTTTTCTGATCCGGCTGACCGCCTCCTCCACGTTTTCCCGCTGGCCGAAGGCCGACAGCCGGAAATAACCCTCGCCGCTGGGGCCGAAACCGGAGCCGGGGGTGCCCACCACATGGCACTCATTGAGCAGTTTGTCGAAGAACTCCCACGAAGAGATGCCCTCCGGGGTCCGCAGCCAGATATAGGGGGCGTTGGTGCCGCCGTAACAGGTGATCCCGGCGGCGCTGAGCCCTTCGCGGATCAGACGGGCGTTTTCCAGGTAGTAGTTGATGATCTCCTGGTTCTGGCGCCACCCCTCGGCGGAATAGACCGCCTGGGCGGCCCGTTGCACCGGGTAGGAGACCCCGTTGAATTTGGTGGACTGCCGCCGGTTCCAGAGTTTGTTCAGCGCCACCGTCTCCCCCTGGGCGGTTTTGCCGGTGAGGGCCTCGGGCACCACGGTGAAGGCGCAGCGCACCCCGGTGAAGCCGGCGGTTTTGGAGAAGGAGCGGAACTCGATGGCGCACCGTTCCGCCCCCTCAAGCTCATAGATCGAATGGGGGATGGCCGGATCGGTGATAAAGGCCTCGTAGGCGGCATCGAAAAAGATGATCGCCTCGTTGGCCAGGGCGTAGTCCACCCACTTTTGCAGCTCGGCCTTGCCGGCCACCGCCCCGGTGGGGTTGTTGGGAAAACAGAGATAGATCAGATCGACCTTTTCCGTGGGCAGGGGCGGGGTGAAGTTGTTCTCCGCCGTGCAGGGGATATAGACGATCCCGTCGTAATAGCCCCGGCTGTCGGCCTCGCCGGTGCGGCCCACCATCACGTTGGTGTCGTTGTAGACCGGATAGACCGGATCACCGATGGCCACCTTGTTGCCCAGGTCGAAGATATCGAGAATGTTGCCGCAGTCGCACTTGGAACCGTCGGAGATGAAAATTTCCGAACGCTTGAGTTTGACCCCCCGGGGGGCGAAGGCCTTCTCGATGATGGTGTCGATCAGCCATTCGTAACCCTGCTCGGGGCCATAACCCATGAAGGAGTCAACCCGGGTGAGGTCGTCGATTCCCCGGTGAAAGGCCTCGATCACCGCCGGGGCCAGGGGCCGGGTGACATCGCCGATCCCCAGCCGGATCACCTTGGCCTCGGGGTTGGCTTCGGTGAACATTTTGATTCGCCGGCCGATTTCGGGAAAGAGGTAACCGGCCTTGAGTTTGAGATAGTTGTCGTTGATCCGTGCCATACTAAAAAAGCCTCCAGCAAAA
>JBLRWU010000102.1:0-6951 GCA_047921155.1 Desulfurivibrio sp. | reverse complement strand
GTCAACGGGGCAAAAGAGAGGGGCGGCGATAACCGTTGCCGATTACCGCCGCCCGACGGGGAAAAAGAGCGGAGAGATCCGCCAAATTAAAAACTGTAAACCTGATTCGTTAACCGCTAATCAACGGGGAGGAGGAAGCCTTTGGGCTTTACAGGTTGAGGCGGGGGGAGGCGGAGGTCAGATCGGTGTCGACCTCCGCAGGCGTACTCAGGGCCAGAACCGCAACCATAACCAGGGGAACCACAGCGGGCAAAATCTCCATCTTCATCTCAAAGGCTCCTTTCCGGACAGGGGGTACTGTTTTCGTTGAATAGCGCCAGAATCTGGGGAATCTGGCGGCGATATGACTCCTTAACCAATTTTTTCAGGGGGCGTCTGATCTCGGCCAGGGGCGGCAGGGGCTTAATCATCGGCAGCAGTTGTTCAATGGGGGCCGGGGGCCTGATCATCAGCTTACTGTCCAACCCTTCGGCCAGGCCGATCTCCATCCCGCCCTGCATATGCTTGGCGCCGCCGGCCTGCTGATCCCCCAGCGAACGCAGAAAAGCCATAATGGCGCTGATGTTATTCTGCCGGTAGAAGTACTTGATCTCATCGGTGATGGCGCCCTGCAAATTTTCCAGCTCTCTCACCTTGCCGTCGAACACCTTGACGTGGAAGGCCAGGTTTTCGTAGCAGGTAAAAAAGTAACGGACAAAACGGCCCTTTCTGGTCCAGCCCGGAAAACGCTGACACTCAAAAACCCGCGTCTGAATCGAGGGTGAGTCCAGCAGATAGCGGTCAAAAAAGAGACGCTCGTTGAGTCCCACCAGCTCCATAAACTCCTGGATCAGCGACTCGTCGCGCAACAGCAGATAGACCCGGATCAGATCGAAGCTGATCCTTTTTTCCAGGATAAACGAGTGCTCCCTTACCTTCTGGGCATAATCCTGGCTGTCCTCCTCGATCAGCTTGCGAAAGCCGAAATAACGCCCGGCGATCTCCTGCTTGAGTTCGGCAGCCATGACATCGTCCAGGCCCGCCTGCTGCTGCGGTCGCATCATACCCTCACCCTTCCTCTTCCCCTTCAGCCCATTTCGCCGACCAGGCGGTTGAACACGTCGGTGTTGCTGATGATCCCCACCAACCTGTCCCCCTCCACCACCGGCAGCCGGCGGGTGCCGGTGACCCGCATCAACAGAAGGCAGTTTTCGACGGAGAGCGCCGGCCCCACGGTGATGGCCGGCTTGGTCATGATATCCCCAACCTGGGAGACAAACTCATCCTGAACCTCCATTACCAGGATGTTCAGGATATCCTTGCGGGTCACGATTCCATAAGCATCGCTATCATCGGCCGGCAGGATCAGCAGGCTGGAGCATTTCCGCTCATGCATCAGCCTGGCCGCCGCCCTCAGGGTAACAGTGCGCTCCACGGTCTGCACCTCCGGCTGCATCAGGTCCCGCACTCGTAATTTTTTGATATCGATCAACCTTGCTTCCTCCCGTTTCAATTCCGCGATAACTATCCGACTTGCAGCCGCCGGTAACCGGTCAACAGCACCCTATTCAACAGTAACCTCCCGGCGCCCCCGCTCCAGACGGAAAGTCACCGGCCGGGGCAGATCCTCCCGCACCTGATGCTTAACCCGTCCGATCACCACCACCGTGCCGGCAAAAACCGCCTTTCTGGCCCGGATCCTCACCTTCTGCAGATCGATGGCGGCCAGTTCCCGGGCCAGCTCCTGCCGGGGCCTCGCCAACCGCTGTTCCGACTGAACCAGGGCTCGCCGCCGTTTGGCCAGCAGGGAGAGTTTCCCCTGGGTATCGGGAGGCAATTTGCCGCCCTGGCGGCCATGGTTGAGCCAGCGCCCCAACACCGTGTCCATTTTGGCCCGCTGCCGGGCGAAGTCCGCCAGTTGCCGCTCAACCTGCAACTGGCGGCGTCGCAGAGCGGGGTTGGCCCCGACCATCACCACGGTACGCACCCCGGCCGGGGAGCCGATCTCGTTAGCCTCGATCCCCTGAATCGCGGACACCACCCCACCCCGGATCAGGCCCAGGCCGGCGGTGACGGTCAAGGTGCCGGCGGCGAAAACATGGCAGCGCATAACCTGATCCCGAACCAGGATATTACCAGCGGCATGGACCCGGGTCCACTCCAGAAACCGGATGCTGAGATCGCCGCCGCTCCTGATCCGCCCCTGTCCTCGGGAGATCATACCGCCGCCGATCACCGTGTTGCTGCCGGCAATCAGAATCGCGTCCTCCACCCCTCCGCCCACTCGGATCTCGCCGCTGGCCCTGACGGTGAAGCCGGGCCGCACCCAACCCGAGATCAGCAGGGTTCCGACCATATCCAGATTCCCCACCCGATAGTCGACATCGCCCTTAACTTCGTAAACCGTGAACACTGCGATCTTGTTATCGGACTGGATCGTCACCATGCCATCGATATCGGAAAGCAGACTCAGGTTGTCATCACTGATCACCACGTTGGGCTGGGGCTGAAAACGGATATCCGCCCCGGGTTTGGCCGGCAGGGGCACGCCGCGTACCGTCCAGCCCTCGACCCCCGGCTCCGGCGGGGTGCGGCGGGCCAGCAGTTGGCCTTTTTTGACCGAACTGATGGTATCCCGTTCCCGAAAATCGATCACATCGTTGGGCTCGGAGATCCGCCCGGCGCTCTTACCGGCGGTTACCAGCACCTCGATCCGGGCATCCTGGCCGGCCACCGGCTCCCGCCCCCGGGCCACCACCCCCCGCATAATCCGGCCCTTGGCCGCCGCGTATGCCACCGCCCGGCGGATCGTTTTCTTGCGCACCCCGTAGGTGATCTGGTGGGCGGCCAGCAGCTTGAGCAGCAAATCGCCGTTCAAGCCGCGACCTTGCTCATCGGGAGGGTGGATCTCCATCACGGCCTGCATCCCGTCATCGCTCACCTGCACGGGATCGGTCACCGTCACCACCCCGGCCCGGTAGTCGGCGTAACCGGCGACCAGGGTGTCGGCCACCGCCAGAATCGGGCCTTCGCCAATCTCAACCACATTTTCACCCGCCACCAGCACGATATCTCGCGGCTCCCGCCCGCTGAACTCGTCACCGGTCACCCGCCGCCCGGGAATCGCCGCCACCGCCGGGGTTTTTTCCGCCAGCAGCTCACCAGCTTGCATTAAACTCTTGCGCAGACGCTGGGGATCGACCACTCCGGCCCGGCCGGCCGCATCCATCTTCAAAGGATCTTCGCCGTTAATGGTGAAGGAGAAGCTGACCGTGGCATTCCGGCCGTCCACCGGCAAATCGCCTTTAGCCACCAGTAAACGGGGCAGCACCACCTCCTGCTCCAGCACGGCCCGGATCGCCTCCTCCATGATCCCGTGCACCACCCCGGCCGCCTCCAGGCTGAGAACCAAATCTTCATACTGCAGGGGATTGCCGTCTGCCATCTTAGGGTAGATCGGCAGCCAGGCGCTCATGCGGTCTCCGGAAATCTCCACCAGGGGGATCACCGCCACCAGACCACCGGCCACCGTCGCCCGCCCGTAGACCGCCGCCAGGTAAGAGAGACCATCGTCGGCCAGCCTCACGTTATCACCGATGGCCAGCGGCGGCTCGTGGCCGGGCTTGGCCGCCACCTCCTCGCCGAACACATTACAGCCCGACGTCCCCGGTTCGGCGGCAATTCGCAACACCAGCACCTGGCCGGGGCGCACCAGATCAGCCGCGGCGGGGTCGGGATTGACGGCCCCCTCCCCCACCCGGTATTCCAGCCGACCATTGGTCCCGTCCACGGCGGGCCGGCCCTCGGCCAGCATGATTTTATCGCGACTCCCCGTCGCCGCCGCCCGCTGCACCTCCGCCAAAGCCCGCTCCAGCGTCGCGTCATCGTAGCCGAAGACCACCTTGCGCTGGCTCAACTCCTCCCGGAGTCTGGCCGTCCCGAAGGCCGGGTCGCCATCCCCGGGCCAGAAGAGCATTTCCAGATAAACCATCATCCGATCCGGCCGGACATGAATGATAAAACGGGCCGCCGCCTCTTCTTCGAGCTCCCGACCCGCTTCCTGCTCCGCCTTTTCCGCCATGGGCCACTCTCCCGCTGTCAAATCGGCAAATTTTATCATCCATGCCTATATGCCCATTTTAACCGTAACATTTCAAGTATTATGACGACATAATCCCCTTTCATCACCAGCGGCACAATGTTAAGATAACGGCACCGACCGCTAATTCGGCCTTAACCGCCCCCAACGCTAACCCTGCCCGCCAGACCCGAAACCATGACGACATGCAACCAGATCGGCCAGAAGGGCTCCCTCTGCATCAGACCCATGGGGGTGGACGACCTGGCCGAGGTTTTCCATATCGGGGAAATAATCTTCACCGCCGAGTATTCTCCCAGCCTCTACCGCACCTGGGACGAGTATGAAGTGATCTCCATGTTCAACAGCGATTCGGAACTCTGCCTGGTGGCTGAAAGCGGCGGGAGGATTGTCGGCTTCGCCCTGGGCACCACGGTGGAAAAGCATCATTCCGCCTGGAAATACGGTTATCTGGTTTGGCTGGGAGTCTGTCCCCAGGCGCAAAAACTGCGGGTGGGCCAAAGCCTGTTCAAGGAGATGAAGAGAAGGATGCTGGCCCAGGGAGTGCGGATGATCATCATCGACACCGATGCCGAAAACCGGGCGGGAATCGATTTTTTCACCAAACTGGGCTTCGGCAACAGCCAGGAACATGTGTACATGACCCTGAATCTGGATCGCAAAGCCAAGAAAAAGAGGAAGAAAAAAGATGCCGGCGACGACTCCTGACCTCCAGCGGCTGTGGGAGGCCATTGACCGGGAAGGGCTGCGCCGGCTGCTCGGGGAGTTGATCGATATCTATTCCCCTTCGGGTAAGGAGGAGGATATCCAGCTCCACCTGGAGGAGACCCTGCAGGCCGGAGGCTTTGCCGTCCATCGCCAGGAGGTGGAGGATAAACGCTGCAACCTGGTGGTCCCCCTGGGCTGGCGGGAGCCCCGGCTCTACCTGGTGGGGCATGTGGACACCGTCCCCGCCTGGGATCTCGATGAATACGGGGTCCGCGAGGAAAACGGCCGCCTTTACGGCCTGGGCAGCGCCGATATGAAGGGGGGCTGCGCCGCCATGGTGGCCACCTTCCTCACCCTGGCCAAGGTACTGCCGCCGGAGCAGCGCCCGCCGGTGGGCCTGCTGCTGGTGGTGGGTGAAGAGGAGAACGGCGACGGCAGCGCCGCCTTTCTCGAAAGCAGCCGGCCGGCGTGGGTGGTGATCGGTGAACCCACCGGGCTTATCCCCAACTTCGCCCATTACGGCTACCTGGAGGCGGTTTTCACCACCAAGGGTCGGCAGACCCACTCCTCCCTGCCGGAACTGGGCCACAACGCGGTTGAGTCGATGCTGCGGGTCCTGCTCCATCTGGGCCGCGACCCCCTCTTCGACCGCAACCATTCGCAGATCGCCTATTCGATCCGCGAAATGAGCTCATCCCGGGCCGGTTTCGTGGTCCCGGACCGCTGCGAGACCTGGATCGACCTCCACCTGCCGCCCCACCTGGACCCGGCCAAGGTGGAGGAGGCGATCCGGGCCCGGATCGCCGGGGCTCCGGCCCTGATTCCCGACCTGAACCTGGATTTTACCTGCAATTTCGCCGCTCCCGGCTACAATCTGGAGTTGGACAATCCCCTGACCGACCGGCTGCGCCAAACCTACGACCAACTGGAGATCCCCTGGCGTCAGGACGCCTTTCGCTCCCACTCCGACGGCAACCTTTTTTACCAGGCCGGAGTCAACCCCTTGATCCTGGGCCCCGGCGCCCTGGAGGTGGCCCACACCCCGGAAGAGCACACCACCATGGCGGAAGTTCTCAACGCCGTTAAGATCTACCTCTCCCTGTGCCTGGCTGCGGAGCACTGCTGAATAGGGGATCACGATGGTAGTAGTGGGCCAACTGCTGGTAGACGGCGGGAAAAACTCGCTGCAGCGTGGTGGGAGCCATGAAAAAATATTCGCTGCAGACCGCGAAGAACTCGCCGGGGTCCTGGGCGGCGTATTGATCAAGCGCCGTTTCAAGACCGCGCTCCAAATCGGCCCGCAGGCTTTCATAGGCGGCGGAGAGAACCCTGGCCCACTCGCTAACGCTCATCTCCGGGGGCAGCGGCGGGGTCCCGTTGACCGTACCGCTGAGCATGTCGAGCTTGTGGGCGAACTCGTGGATGATCACATTGCCGGCCGGGCCGTGGGGATAAGCACCGGGGGCACAGTCGGCCCAAGAGAGGACCACCGGGCCGCCATCCCACGATTCGCCGGCCAATACCTCGTGGCCGCTGTGGACGATGCCGTCTTCATCGGTTTCCTCACGGGGGGCGATAAAGCTGTCCTGATAAACCACGATTGAGGTCCAGCCGGCGTAGCAGTCAAGCCCAAGATTGAGGATCGGCACACAGGCCTGGGCGGCGATGGTCGCCCGCATCAAGGGGGTCACCCTGAAACCGCGGGCCCCGTAAAACTCCTTCCGGGCCAAAAAGCGGGTGGCCAGCTCGTGCAGGCGCTGCCGCTCTCCGCAATCCAGCTCCGCGAACAGTTCCGGGGGGCTGACCAGGGCTTGCCGCCACAGAGAATCGGGCAGCGCCGCCCGCCGCAGCAACCTTTGCCGCCGCCAGTTCTTAAACCATCGCCACATCGGCTCCTCCCGCCGGACCACCCATAGCTATTACCGATTGGTGACACCCTTTAGCATTGACACCGGCACCACTATTGAATAGCATTTCAGCTTTGTAACCGTTCAACCTCAAAAGAACCAAGGAGAAAAAGATGCATCACAAAATTGTTGCCTTAAGTCTGACAGCCTGCCTGTTGCTGCTGGTCGCGGCCGGTTCGGTCCTGGCGCGGGGGATCAACGATCTCAGCGCCGACGAATTGAAACAGCGCCTCGACCAGCCCCGCCGGATTGTGGTGG
>JBLRWU010000101.1:0-7091 GCA_047921155.1 Desulfurivibrio sp. | reverse complement strand
CGTAGGGAGTGTCCACCTCCAGCTCGTCGGCCGCCTCGAAAAAACGGGGATCATCCAGGCCGGAACCACCGATGATGCCGATAACGCTCATCTTGGCCTCCTTAGTCGGCTAGTCATGGGGGTAAATTTCGGCATGGCGGGACGTCGGCAAATAAAAAACCGTCTTTCGGGGGTGAAAGACGGTTGGGTGATAGCAACTCCACTCCGGGGGCAACGGGTCGTAACCGGCGCAGCGCTGCCCCGCACCATTACTTCTTGCTTTTGGCGGCGGCTCGCTTGGAGGCCTTCAGGGGATTGACCCGGACGGCGGTGGCCACGATCTCCGGTTTGGCATGGGTGGCGAGGTTGCAGAAACCAAGCCGCCACTTGGCGGAGGGAGCCGTGTAAGTCCGGCAGAACTTGTTGGCTTCCACCTCCACAATGCGTCCACAGCCTTCGCATTTGTCGATGACCGCCTGGAACATGCCGCTCGTGTATCTGCTTAAATCTTCTTGTTTTGCTGCTGCCTTGGCCATAATTTTAACCTCCGTAAACTTGGGGAAGAGATAGAACCGGGTCGGTAAATCGTGAAACCCCGTTATATAAATGATCGACCGGTTGATGTCAAAAGAAAAAGGGGGGGACTTCTTACCTTCTTGTTTTTACCGCACTCATAGGCTATAAGTTGCTGGTGCAAATCGACACCGGGCGGAGTTGCTTGACCTGACCGGCCCGGCGCCCGGGAATCTTGCCGTTTATATCTGAACATCATTCGGGAGGGTGGATGTTATGCCGGTTTATGTCTGGAAAGGGGTCAATGCCTACGGCGAGAAACGCAAAGGCAAGCTGGAGGCCCCCAGCGAAGGCGCGGCCCAGGCTCAGCTCAAGCGGATGCGGGTTACCCCGTCGCTGCTCAAGGAGGCGCCCAAGGATATCTTTGCCGATATCCCCTTTTTTCAGCCCAAGGTCACCGGCAAGGATGTGGTGATCTTCACCCGGCAGCTTTCCACCATGATCGATGCCGGCCTCCCCCTGGTGCAGAGTCTGCAAATTCTGGGAGAGCAGCAGGAAAACCCCACCTTCAAGAAAGTTCTGCGCGCCGTTCGCGCCGATGTCGAAACCGGTTCCACTTTTGCCGATTCGCTGAAAAAACATCCCGATATTTTCGACACACTTTACTGTAACATGATGGAGGCCGGTGAGATCGGCGGCATCCTGGACACCATCTGTAGTCGGTTGGCCGCCTTTATGGAGAAGAGCCAGGCCCTGGTGAAAAAGGTTAAAGGGGCCATGACCTACCCGGTAATCTGTATCCTCATCTCTTTTGTCGTCCTGGCGGTGATGCTGATCTTCGTGGTCCCGGTGTTTGAGGCGATGTTCGCCGATTTCGGTTCGGCTCTGCCGGCGCCCACCCAGATGGTGGTGGATCTGAGCGCTTTTGCCCAGAGCTATTTCCTCTACATCATCGGCGCCATCTTTCTGCTGATTACCGCCATCAAAAAAATCTACAAAACCGAGCGGGGCCAGGAGCGGATCGATGAGATGATGCTCCACCTGCCGGTGGTCGGCACCCTGTTGCGGCGGGTGGCGGTGGCCAAGTTTTCCCGGACTCTGGGCACCATGCTGCAGAGTGGGGTGCCGATTCTGGAGTCGCTCAACGTGGTGGCCCGCACCGCCGGAAACAAGGTGATTGAAAAGGCGGTATTCCGGGTTACCGACAGTATCAGCGAGGGGCGCAGTATCTCCGAGCCCCTGGCCGAAACCGGAGTTTTTCCCGGGATGGTGGTGCAGATGATCAACGTCGGTGAAGCCACCGGGGCCCTGGATACCATGCTGGCCAAGATCGCCGATTTTTATGATGAAGAGGTGGATCAGGCGGTGGAAAACCTGACCGCCGCCATTGAACCTTTGATG
Organism: Desulfurivibrio sp.; assembly: GCA_047921155.1. Classification (GTDB taxonomy): domain Bacteria; phylum Desulfobacterota; class Desulfobulbia; order Desulfobulbales; family Desulfurivibrionaceae; genus Desulfurivibrio. The sequence continues at coordinate 5,198 of JBLRWU010000101.1, read as the reverse complement.
ATGGTATTTTTGGGCGGGATGATCGGCGGCCTGGTGGTCGCCATGTATCTGCCGATTTTCAGCATGGCTGCGGCCATAGGCTAGTTTTTTACCTGGATTATTCAGCTAAGAGAAGGAGAGCGCAAGATGGGTGAGATTATCGGGGTACTGGGGCGGGAAGTGATCGATTCGCGAGGCAACCCCACCGTGGAAGTGGAAGTTTATCTGGATTCCGGGGCCAGCGGCCGGGCCCTGGTGCCCTCCGGCGCTTCCACCGGCACTCGCGAGGCCCTGGAGCTGCGTGATACCCGCAAGAAGCGCTATCTGGGCAAGGGGGTGGAAACGGCGGTGGCCAATGTCAACAACCTGATCGGCCCGACCCTGCTCGGCCTGGAATCCTGCGAGCAGGTGTTGATCGATCGCATCATGCTGGAGCTGGACGGCACCGAGAACAAGAAGAAGCTGGGCGCCAACGCCATCCTGGGAGTTTCCATGGCGGTGGCCCGGGCTTCGGCCGAAGATGTGGCCCTGCCTCTCTACAGCTATCTGGGCGGGGTCAACGCCAAGGTGCTGCCGGTGCCGATGATGAATGTCTTGAACGGCGGCGCCCATGCCGACAACAACGTCGATGTCCAGGAGTTCATGGTCATGCCCCTGGGCGCCCCCAGCTTTGCCGAGGCCCTGCGGATGGGGGTGGAGACCTTCCACTCCCTGAAAGCGGTACTGAAAAAGGCCGGTCACCAGACGGCGGTGGGTGATGAGGGCGGTTTCGCCCCCAACCTCCGCTCCAACGAAGAGGCGATGGAGTGCCTGCTGGAGGCGATCGTCAAGGCCGGTTACAAGCCCGGCCAGGATATCGCCATCGCCCTGGATGTGGCCGCCAGCGAAATCTATGACGAGAAGGCCAAGTGTTATGTGATGGCCGCCGAGAAGAAACCGAAGAAGTCGGCGGCGGAACTGATCAAACTCTACGCCTCCTGGATCAAGAAATATCCGCTGGTTTCCATTGAGGATGGCCTGGCCGAAGGCGACTGGGCGGGCTGGAAGAGCATGACCGAGCAGTTGGGGGATAAGGTCCAGATTGTCGGCGATGATATTTTTGTGACCAACACCGCCATCCTGGCCAAGGGGATCAAGCAGCGGGTGGCCAACTCGATTCTGATCAAGCTCAATCAGATCGGCACGGTCACCGAGACCCTTGACGCGGTGGATATGGCCCACCGGGCCGGCTTCACCGCGGTGATCTCCCACCGTTCCGGGGAGACCGAAGATACCACCATCGCCGATCTCAGCGTGGCTTTGAATACCGGTCAGATCAAAACCGGGGCCCCCTCCCGCACCGACCGGGTGGCCAAGTACAATCAGCTGCTGCGGATTGAGAGTGAGTTGGGGGCGGCGGCCCGTTTTGCCGGTCACGGAGCCTTGCGACTTAATGCTTGACAATATTCCGTTACTTTGATCTGTTAGCCCGGTTTGTCGATCCGCCGGGTCTGCCCGTTAACCGTATTAATGGAGAGGGAGTTATGACCTTGACCAAAGCCGACCTGATCCAGCAGGTGTATCAGGAACATGATTTGACCAAGGCCCAGGCCGCCGAAGTGGTGGAGTCCTTTCTGGAGATCGCCAAGAACTCATTGCGCCGGGGGGATGACCTGTTGCTCAGCGGTTTCGGCAAGTTCAACGTTAAGCAGAAGCAAGCGCGCCGGGGCCGCAATCCGCAGACCGGCGACGAGCTTATCCTGGGGCCGCGCAAGGTGATCACCTTCAAGCCCTCCGGAATTCTGCGCAAACGGATCAATGGCGGCGGGTAACCGTCCGGTGGCTGGCCGGGTGACCTGGCAAGCGGTGATTCGGGGTAGACTGATAACAATGGTTGGGCGTTTCCGGTTTGGGCGGAAGCGCCCCGCTTTTTTAGGGGATTTGTGATGGCTACGGTAAAGGAGCTGGCCGCCCTGGTGGCTGGGGAGGTCTACGGGGATGGCAATTGCCTGGTTTCCGGGCTCAACGATCTGAAAAGCGCCCAAGCGGGAGAGATCTCCTTCCTGGCCGATCTCAAGCTGCGGGAGCGGCTGGCCGCATGTCGGGCCTCGGCCCTGATTGTGCCCCGTAAGCTGGAACCGTTTGATCAGCGTCCCCTGATCCGGGTGGACAACCCCTACCTGGCCGCGACCCTGATTCAGAATTTTTTCTCCGCCCGCCCTTTTGTGGCCGCGGGGATCCACCCCGGCGCGGTGATCGGTGCCGATTGCCGACTGCCCGTCGCGATCAGTATTGGTCCCGGGGCTGTGCTGGGGGAACGGGTGCGGGTGGGAAGGGAGGTTACCATCGGCGCCGGGGTGGTGATCGGCGACGAGGTGGAGATCGGTGACCAGGTGGTGCTGCATCCCAATGTTACCATTTATCCCCGCAGCCGGATCGGCAACCGGGTGATTATCCATGCCGGCAGCGTGATCGGCAGCGACGGCTTCGGTTATGCCACCACCGCCGACGGCAGGCATATCAAACGATTGCACCAGGGGATCGTGGTGATCGGCGACGAGGTGGAGATCGGGGCCAATGTCTGCGTTGACCGGGCCACCTTCGGAGAAACGGTGATCGGGGCCGGGACCAAGATCGATAACCTGGTTCAGGTTGCCCACAATGTCGAGGTGGGAGAAAACTGCCTGCTGGTGGCCCAGGTCGGGATCTCCGGCAGCACTCGCCTGGGACGGGGAGTGGTGATGGGCGGCCAGTCCGCTCTGGCGGGACATCTGACCATCGGGGACCGGGTGATGGTGGCCGGCCAGTCTGGGGTACACAATAATCAGCCGGCCGGGAAGGTGGTGGCCGGCTATCCGGCCATCGACCACCGTAAATGGTTGCGGGCCAGCGCGATTACGGCGAAGTTGCCGGAGATGCAGCGGGAATTGCGGGAGTTGAGGCGCCGGGTGGAGCAACTTGCACCGGCTGAGGCGGCAGGGCCAGCAGGAGAAAAAAAGGAGTCGCAAGATGAGTGAACAGGATTGGCAAGGTCTTGATATCAAGCAGATTTTGGAGCTGCTGCCCCACCGTTACCCTTTTGTGATGGTGGACCGGGTTGTGGAGGTGGTGCCCGACCAGCAGATCAGAGGTTACAAAAACGTGAGTGTTAACGAGAATTTTTTCCAGGGCCACTTCCCGGGTGAACCGGTGATGCCGGGGGTGCTGATCCTGGAAGGACTGGCCCAGACCGGCGCCCTGCTGGCCTACCTTTCCGAAAGCGAGACCACCACCGGTAAACTGGTCTATTTCGCCGGATTGGATGGGGTCAAGTTCCGCCGCAAGGTGGTGCCCGGTGACCAGTTGCACTACGAGTTGACGGTGCTGAAACGCAAAAGCCGGTTCTGGTTTATGGAAGGGAAGGCCTATGTGGATGGCGCCCTGGCCGCCGAGGCCCAATTGATGGCCACCTTCACCTAGGGCACTGGTGCCCCGCTGCTGAACGAGAGAACCTTAAACTTCGGATCTGTAAACCCTATGAATATTCATCCCACAGCGGTGGTTGATCCCGCTGCTGAACTGCATGAGACGGTGGCGGTCGGCCCTTATACCATAATTGGTCCCGGAGTGCGGATCGGGGCCGGGTGTGAAATCGGCCCCCATTGCGTAATCAGTGGTCCGACCAGAATCGGGAGTCATAACCGGATCGGACCCTTTGCCACCGTGGGGGCTCCCCCCCAGGATCTCAAATATAAGGGGGAACCCACCGAGCTGATCATCGGGGATCATAACGTGATCCGTGAGTATGTTTCCATCCACCGCGGCACCCCGGGCGGTTTGGGCTATACCCGGCTGGGTGATCGTAACCTGTTGATGGCCTACGTCCATATCGCCCATGATTGCACCATCGACAACGGGGTTATCCTGGCCAACGCCGTCGCCCTGGCCGGGCATGTGAGTATTCACGACCGGGCGATTATCGGCGGGATGACCGCCGTTCAGCAGTTTACCCGGATCGGCGCCTTCACCTATATCGGCGGGATGAGCGGTCTGAGCAAAGATGTACCCCCCTACGTGGTGATGGCCGGTGTGCGTGGCCAGATGCGGGTCAGCGGCATTAACCGGGTCGGTCTTAAACGGGCCGGGTTTGCCGCCGAAAGCATCAGGGGCCTGCACGGCGCTTTCAAGATCATTTTCCGCAACTCCGAGCTGCTGCTGGCCGACGCCCTGGAAAGGGCCCTGGCCGAGTACGGCGATTGTCCGGAGGTGCGCCACCTGGTCGAGTTCTTCCAAAACTCCCATCATGGAGTACTCCGCCAGGTCGGCGGCGATAACGATGAGTAAGCTGGGGATTATCGCCGGGGGCGGGCAGTTTCCGGTCCTGGTTGCCGAGGCCGCCCGGCGGCACGGGCGGGAGGTGGTGGTGGTCGCCCACCGCGGCGAGTCGTCGCCGGAGCTGGAAACGGCGGCGGATGCCTGTCTCTGGGTCAAGCTGGGCCAGCTCAACAAACTGCTCTCCTTTCTTCATCACCAGGGGGTTAAGGAGTGCGTCTTTGCCGGAACCATCACCAAAACCCGGATCTTCCGCGATGTCTGGCCGGATACCAAGGCCCTGAAACTGTGGCGCCGGATCGATATTCGCCAGGATGACGCCATACTGCGGGCCATTGCCGGTCTGCTGGCCGAGGAGGGGATCGAGGTGGTGGCCTCCACCATCTATCTGCAGGATCTCCTCTTCCCCCGAGGGGTGTTGAGCCGTAAAAAACCCGACCCCGAGCAGCTTGAGGATATCCGCTTCGGCTGGCAGGTCGCCCGCCGGGTGGGGGCGCTGGATATCGGCCAATGCGTGGTGGTGCGTGACCGCACGGTACTGGCGGTGGAGGCGATCGAGGGCACCGACGCGGCCATCCGCCGGGGGGGGGAACTGGGCCGGGAAAAGGCGGTGGTGGTCAAGGTCAAGAAACCCAATCAGGATTTCCGCTTCGATCTGCCGGCCATCGGCAAGCAGACCATCGCCACCATGCTGGATGTCAAGGCTTCGGTGCTGGCGGTGGAAGCCGCCCAGGCTTTGCTCTTCGATCCCCGGGAGATGCTGGAGATGGCCGATCGGGCCGGTCTGGTGGTGGTGGGGGTGACGGAAGATCCGGACGGAGAGTTGCGGATCTAAGGTAAGCGATCACGGGGCACCGCATCTTGCGGCGATCGGTCCGGCTCACGTACTGGCGTACGCATCGCCGTCCCGCTTGCCGCAACCTGCGGCA
>JBLRWU010000100.1:0-7091 GCA_047921155.1 Desulfurivibrio sp. | reverse complement strand
CCGCCACCATATCGTGCCGCCAGCGGCCCCAGAGGAACATGGCCATGGCGGCGACGATCACCGTGATGATAATGAGCTGGTCGTTCATATGCTGTAGTGTGCCCGCAAAAAAAAAGGACGTCAAGCGGGGGATGAGTTCGGGTGAATGGTTGACCGGCTCCCGGCAGTTGTGGTCCAATCGGGTTGGGGCGGCAACCGGCCAAATTCAATTTATTCTTTGCTGGAGCGCGAGTTATGGCGGCAAGCACTCATCGGCGGTTGGTCTGGTACCTTTATCCCAGCCATGTTCTGATCGCTTTAGCGGCCCTGCTGGCGGTTTCCTGGCTGGCCGGCAGTTCGGTGCGCGGTTTTTATCTCCAGCAGGTGGAGCTGGACCTGGAAGCCCGGGCGGTGCTGCTGCACGGCAAGGTGGCCGAGCTGGTGCAGGCCGGTCAGCTGGAATCCTTGCAGAGCTACTGTCGGGAAGCGGGCCGGGCCTCCGGCACCCGCCTCACCGTGGTCGCACCCTCGGGCCTGGTCCTGGCCGACTCCGAACAGGAGGCGGCCGCCCTGGAGAATCATGGCGGCCGGCCGGAGATCATCGCCGCCCTGGCCGGCCGGAGCGGCGGTGATCGCCGTTTCAGCAGTTCGGTCCAGTACGACACCATGTATGTGGCTATTCCGCTGCTGCATGAGGGTCAGGTGGTGGGAGTGCTGCGGACCGCCATCGCCCTGACCGCCGTTAACGAGGCCTTGGCTGAAATTCTGCGGCAGATCGCGCTCAGCGGGCTGTTGATCGCCCTGCTGGTGATCATGCTGGCCTGGCTGGTCGCCCGCCATTTAAGCCGCCCGTTGGAGGAGATGAAGGCGGGGGCCGAGCGTTTTGCCGCCGGTGAACTCAGCGGCGGGATCACCGAAGATGGGCCGGAGGAGGTGGTCGGTCTGGCCCGGGCGATGAACCGGATGGCCGGACAGCTTGACCGGCGGTTGCGGACCATCGAGCGCCAGCGCAGCCAGTTGCAGACGGTTTTCTCCAGCATGGTGGATGGGGTGATCACCGTGGATGGGGCCGAACGGGTGGTGGAGATCAACCAGGCCGCCGCCGATCTGCTGGGGGTGCAACCGGAACGGGCCAAAGGTAAAAACATCGAGGTGGCCATCCGCAACAGTGCCCTTAAGCAACTGATTCGCCGGACCTTAAGCGGCGGGGAGCCGGTGGAGAGCGATCTTACCCTGCTGGGTCCGCAGGGAAGGGAGCATTTCTGCCGGGTCCAGGGCAACCGCCTGGCCGACCTGGATGATCGGGGCCACGGGGCGGTGGTGGTGATCAGCGATCTCACCCGCCTGCGCCGTCTGGAAAGCCTGCGCCGCGATTTTGTCGCCAATGTTTCCCACGAGCTTAAAACTCCGATCACCTCCATCGAAGGTTTTGCCGAAACCCTGCTCGACGGCGCCCTGGAGGAACCGGAGGAGGCCCGCCGCTTCACCGGGATCATTCTCCAGCAATCCCGCCGGCTCCACGCCATTGTCGAGGACCTGCTGACCCTCTCCCGGATCGAGCAGGAGGACCGCCGCCGGGAGATTCCATTGCAGGAGTTGCCCCTGCTGGAGACCCTCCAGGCGGCGGTCCAGGTCTGCCGGGAGCGGGCGGCGGCGCGGGGCATGGAGCTTGCGCTGCACGGCCCGGAGAAGCTGCGGGCCTGGATCAATCCGGCCCTGCTGGAGCAGGCCCTGGTCAATCTGATCGACAATGCCATCAAGTACAGTCCGGCGGGCAGGCCCATCACCATCGAGGCCCGGTCCGGGGAGGGCGAAATCATGATCATGGTTCGCGACCGGGGGCCCGGGATTCCGGCTGCCGCCCTGCCCCGGCTCTTCGAGCGTTTCTACCGGGTGGACAAGGCCCGCAGTAGCCGGATGGGGGGGACCGGCCTGGGGCTGGCCATCGTCAAGCATATCGTCCAGGCCCACCGGGGCCGGGTGGAGGTGAGCAGCGCGCCGGGCCAAGGCACGGTTTTTACCATTTATCTGCCCGATTCCGCAGACACCCCTTGATCTTCTCTTAATGGAAATCTAATCTAACGCTAACAAACGGGGACTATCTCTTTAGCAAGTTGTGACGGAAAAAAGCCATCTGTCCTTATGACCTTAGAGGAGTAATTCCATGCCCCGCCTGATCCAGGAGATTGATAAGATTAAAAACCGTACCGGGGAGCTGGCCACCCTGATCGAGGAAAATTTGCAGCGGGCGGTCAAAGCCCTGCTGGAGAAGGACGCCGCGGCGGCCCGCCTGGTGGTCCGCCTGGACAAGGAGGAGATCGACCGGCTGGAGATCCTGCTGGAGGAGGAGTGCCTGCGGGTCATGGCCCTCTACCATCCGGTGGCCGGCGATCTGCGCTTCCTGGTCACGGTGCTGAAGATCAACGGCGATCTGGAACGGATCGGCGATCTGGCGGCCAAGATCGCCGACAAGGTCTTGCAGATCTCCGATCTCGATACCGAAGTTTACGACACCGCCGGGATGATGATCCCCGAGATTTTCCAGTCGATGTACGAAAAGACCATGGGCATGCTGAAAAGCACCATGGACGCCTTTCATAACGAGGATATCGATCTGGCTTACAAGGTCTGTCTGACCGACGACGAGGTGGATACCGACAAGCGGGCGATCCGGGAGGAGCTGGAGGAGATCATCGCCCACAATCCAGCCCAGCATGTCTATCTGGCCAAACTGCTGGGGGTGGCCCGGTCCCTGGAGCGGATCGCCGACCACTGCACCAATATCTGCGAGGATATAATCTACATGGCGCAGGGTAAAATCGTGCGCCACAAGCTGGGGTGAACATGGGGCCGGAAAATGCCAAGCCGGTCATTCTGATAGTCGAGGATGACGAAAATATTCAGCAGCTGGTGGGCTACAACCTGGTCAAGGCCGGGTTTCAGGTGATCTACGCCGATAACGGCGAGCAGGCCTTGTCCCTGGTTTTTCGGGATAAACCCGATCTGGTGATCCTGGATATCATGCTGCCCGGCCTGGACGGGCGCGAGGTCTGCAAAAAGCTGCGTCACGATCCCCGCAGCCGCCAGTTGCCGATCATCATGCTCACCGCCCGCGGTGCCGAAGATGAGATCAGCGCCGGGCTGGACCTGGGGGCCGATGACTACATCACCAAGCCTTTCAGTCCCAAAATCCTGATCTCCCGAATTAAATCGGCCTTGCGCCGTGGCCGCGAAGCCGAGGGTGAGGGCCGGGAAGGGGGCGAGGGCGGGGTGGTGCGGCTGGCTGAAATTGTAATCGACCCCCGCCGCTACGAGGTGCTGGTCCGGGGTGAGCCGGTGGCCCTGACCCTGTCGGAGTTCGGGATTCTGGAACTGCTGGCCCGCCGCCCCGGCTGGGTCTTCAGCCGTCAGCAGATCATCGACGCGGTTCGGGGTTACGATTATGCCATCACCCCTCGGGCGGTGGATGTGCAGGTCTTCGGTTTGCGCAAAAAACTGGGTCCGCTGGGGGGCTGCATCGAAACGGTCCGCGGCATCGGCTACCGGCTCAAGGCCTAGCGTTTCCCCCTATGGATTTCCCCGCCAAACTGATCAGAGCCCGGATGATTCGCCGCTACCAGCGTTTTCTGGCCGATGTGCGCCTGGAAGACGGCAGCGAGTTGACCGTCCACTGCCCCAATTCCGGCAGTATGCTGGGGTGCGTCGAGGAGGGTGGCCAGGTGCTGCTTTCCATCTCCGCCAATCCCGGGCGCAAATACCCCCATACCCTGGAGCTGGTCAAGATCGGCGGCGTCTGGATCGGGATCAACACGGCCCGCAGCAATGCTCTGGTGAGGGAGGCCCTGGCCGCGGGGGTGATCCGGGAACTGCAACCGCTGGTGGCGATTCGGGCCGAGGTCAAGGTTTCCGCCCATAGCCGGCTGGATTTTCTCCTGGACCACGGCGGTGGGCGGGTCACCTATCTGGAGGTTAAAAACTGCACCCTGGCGCAAGACGACCTGGCCCTTTTCCCCGACGCGGTCACCAGCCGGGGTACCAGGCATATCGGGGAACTGCTGGCTCTGCGCAGGGCCGGGCACGGGGCGGCGCTTCTCTTCTGTGTGCAGCGCGGTGACGCGCGCCGTTTCGCGCCGGCAACCCGGATCGATCCCACCTACGCTGCCGCCCTGCGGGAAGCCGCCGCCGCCGGGGTCCTGATCCTGGCTTACCGGGCCGCTCCCACCCGGGAGCGGATCGTCCTCGATACCCCGTTAACCGTTCAGCTCATGGTCAACGGATAAGCAGAAAGAAAAGCAGGATCAGCGTAAGACAACAGCAGCCGGCCAGGGGCCAGGGGGTGGGGGCCAGCTCGGCGCGTTGCCCCTCTTTGCGCCAGTCGGCCAGCAGTCGGCGGCGGCGGCAGTGGGTGGCGGCCCCGACATGTTGGGTTTTGCTGACGTGGCGTTGCCACCAGCGGATGATCACGGTAAGGCGGTCCTCCTGCGCCGGTGCGGCATCCGGGGGAGGCTGCCCGTTCCCCCCGGCCGGGCGGGGTCGGAAGCGGCGGGCCAGCCCGGCCAGCAGCGAGGCCAAAAGAAGCGGGAGCATGGCGGCGCCATACTTGCCCCAACCGGCATCCGGCAGCATGGTCTGCAACCCGGCCAGCACGGGCACCAAAAACCACAGCAGGGGCAGCCCGGACCCAGCCAGGAGCACCAGGGGCAGCAGGCGGCCGTCAGCCCGGGCCGGCGACTGACCGGACTTCCGGGCGGACTCTTTTTTCCGTTGGTGAAGGACTCGGAGCCGTTGCAGGAAATGCAGCATCAGCAGGGCGGTGAGCAGGGACGAGGCGCTCAGCAGCCAGGGGAAAATATCCCGGCCGTCGGTGATTGCGCCGGCCCAGACGGGCAGCCAGGTGGGGACAAACAGGGTTTCCCCTCGTCCGGCGGCCGTCAGCAGCAGATTTTTGGCGGCAAAACCGCTGGTCAGCGGGGCTCCCGCCAGGGAGAGGGCCGGGAGCAGCACCGCCGCCCCCAGCAGCAGTTCGCCCCCGGGGATCCCGTTCACTTTCCCGGCGTTTCTTGCCGAGCGATGGAAGGCCATGCCCGCCACGCCCACCGCCAGGAAGAGGGCCCCCTTGGCCAGGCCGTGATGGACGGCGTAAAGCTGGATGGCTGCCAGGGCCGGCTCCCGGGCCTCCCCACCGCCTAAAAAGAGTCCCAGGCCCACGGTGAGCAGACCCATTTGACTGATACTGGACCAAGCCAGGACGGTTTTGGGGTCATCCCGGGTCAACCCCTTCAGGGCGCCGTAAAAGGCGGCGATCAGTCCGATCAGCACGCACAGCGGGCCCAGATCCGGGGTAGCGCCATCTCCGGGCAGAAAACGGAGCCAGCCCAACAGCCCCGCCTTGATCATCACCCCGGAGAGGACGGCGCTGGCCGGGATCGGGGCGGCAGGATGGGCCAGGGGAAGCCAGAAATGGAGCGGCACCATCCCGGCCTTGATCCCGAAACCCAGCAACAGGCAGGCAACCAGCGGTCCGGGTAATCCCTCCAGGCCCTGCAGGGCAACCAGTTGCACCACTCCCTTAGTTTGCCAGACCAGACCCACCAGGCCGATAAAGACCAGGGTTTCGCCCAGCAGCACCATGGTCAGATAAACCCGGCCGGCCCGCAGGGCGGCGGGGTCGCGGCGGTGGATCACCAGCCCGTAGGCGCTCAGGCCCATCAGGGAGAAAAAAACGTTGAAGCTGATCAGGTCCTGGGCGACGATCAGCCCGAAATTGCCCGCCATGGCCGGCAGAAAGAAGAGCAGGAAGAGGTGGCTGCGGCGGTCGTGGGCCAGATAGTCGGCGGCAAACCAGGTGGCGATCAGCCAGAGCCAGGCGGCGAGCAGCAGAAAAACCCGACCGGTGGCGTCCAGGCGCAATTCCGCTCCCAAAAAGAGCCAGGGCAAAGAGAGGGTTGCCCCCTCGACTCCGAGCAGGGCCAGCAGCAGGGCGGGCAGAGCGGCCAGCGGCGCCAGCCGCAAAACCGCCTCCCGCCGGGTCGGCCACCAGAGCAGCAGGGGCAGCAGCAGCGGCGTCAATATGCTCAGGGCCAGCAGCAGGGTGGTCTGGTCGCTGGTCATGGCCGGAAACCTCCCAGGGCGGTGATGGTGGCCCAGGAGAGGGGACTCCAGGGGGTGTTGGCCAGCATCCCGGCCAGTATTACCAGCAGAGCGGTGATCAGCGAGGGGGCCAGCAGCATCCAGTTGGCCTCCTGGCCGCCGCGCCGATAGCCGATCTGGGTGGCACGGTGATCCCGTTGCGGGGTATGCTCCGGAGCCCGGAACCAGGCCCGGTAGAGTACCGGCAGAAAATAGGCGGCGTTGAGCAGAGTGCTGACCCCCAGTACCACCACGACCCAGGGCTGGCCGGCTTCAAGTCCCCCCCAGCCCAGATACCATTTGCTGAAAAAACCAGCCAGGGGCGGCACCCCGATCATTCCCAGGGCGGCGACGGTGAAGGCGGCCATGGTCCAGGGCATCCGGCGGCCCATCCCGGTCATCTGGGAGATTTTGTGGACCCCCAGGGTTTCGGCCAGGTTGCCGGCGCAGAAAAAGAGGGTGATCTTCATCAGGCCCTGATGCACCAGGTGGGCCAGGCCGCCGATCACCGCCGTCGGCCCCCCCACCCCAACCCCCAGGGCGATATAGGAAACCTGGCTGACCGTGGACCAGGCCAGCCGCTTCTTGAGATTGTCCTGGCCCATGGCCCGCAACGAGCCGTAAATAATGGTGATTGCGGCCAGCCCCGCCAGCCAGGGCAACACCGCCAGCAGGCGGGCGAATTCCACCCCGTAGATATCGAAGACCACCCGCACGATCCCGAAAGCCCCGGCCTTGACCACCGCCACCGCATGGAGCAGGGCGGACACCGGAGCCGGGGCCGCCATGGCGATGGGCAGCCAGTGGCTGAAGGGAAAGAGGGCCGCCTTGACCCCCACCCCGGCAATCAGCAGGAAAAAGATCACCTGGAGGCTGAGATGGTTGGCCGGATCGGTCCCGCTCAGGATTCCCCCGGGGCTGAAGTTGAGATCGCCGGCCAGGGTCCAGAGCCAGAGGGTGCCCAGCAGCAGCAGGGCGCCGCC
>JBLRWU010000099.1:0-7098 GCA_047921155.1 Desulfurivibrio sp. | reverse complement strand
GCTACAACTCCGTCGTGAAGGGCAGTTCGACCACAAAACAGGCCCCATGGGGTTCATGGTCCCGAACCCGAATGGCGCCGCCGTGGTCGGCGACCACGGTGCCGGCTATGGCCAGCCCCAGTCCGGTACCCGATTTTTTGGTGGAAAAATAGGGCTCAAACAGGCGCAGCTTATCCTCCTCCCGGATGCCGGGGCCGTTGTCCGCCACTTCGAGCAACACCAGCTTCCGCTCCGGGTCGTGGCTCAGGCGCACACCAACCCTGCCGCCCGGCTTGGGCACCACCGCCACCGCGTTATCCACCAGGTTGATCAGCACCCGTTTCAACTGCTTGGGATCGAAGAGGAAGGTCGGCGTCTCCCCCTCCCGGGTGAAGGTGATCTCTTTGTGCCCCTCGCGGTAAAGCACCAGCACCTCATCCACCATGGCGGCCAGATCGGCCATACTTTTATGGATGGCGGGCATCCGGGCAAAGTTGGAAAATTCGCCCACCAGTTTTTGCAGCTCCTCCACCTGATTGATGATCGTCTTGGTGCAGAGGTCGAACACCTCGCCCTCATCGGCCAGCTTTGCAAGATAGCGTTTGCGCAGCCGCTGGGCGGAAAGTTGAATCGGGGTCAGGGGGTTCTTGACCTCGTGGGCGATGCGGCGGGCCACCTCGCGCCAGGCCGCCATCCGCTGGGCCTTTTCCAGGTCACTGAGATTATCGAACACCAGAACCACCCCCAGGGGGCGGCCATCCTCGTCGTAGAGCCGGGTAAGGTTGACCCGCAGGGAGTAGGTTTCATCGCCGACGGTGAGCCGCAGGGGGATCTGAATGGAGCTCTTGCCCGATTCACTCAGTTCCCGGAGAAAACCCTCCAGCACCTTGAGGTGCTGGCGGCGCAGAATGGCCCGATAGTGGCGGCCGATGATCTGCTCCCGCTCCACCTTGAGCAGCTCCTCGGCGAAGCGGTTGATGGTAATGACCCGCCCGGAATCATCCAGCGAAATCACCCCGGCGGTCACGTTCTGGAGGATGGTTTCGGTGTAACGCCGCCGCCGGTCCAACTCCTGGGCGGTCTGCTCGATCTGGCGGCGACCGGTCAGCAGATCGCGAGTCATCCGGTTGAAGGAATCGACCAACGAACCAATCTCGTCACCGGATTTTTTTTCGATTACGAAATCCAGGTCACCATCGGCCACCCGCCGGGTGGCCTCGGCCAGTTTGCGGAGCGGGCCGGTTAATCCGCCGGCCACGTAGAAGCCAAACCAGATGGCGCAAAAGACGATCAGCAGGGTGACAATCAACAGGGTCACCAGCAGGCTGGTCTTCAGGGGGGCCTTGAACATCATCAACTGACGATAGCCCTCCAGTCCCGAGGAGATCCCCTCCAGCCGCTGCAACCGCTCCAGGGGCAGCAGGCGGGAGAGGGCCAGCACCACCACCGCTCCATCCCGGTCCGCCGGAGTGATGGGGGTCAGACTGCGGATCAGTTCACCCACCGGCAGCACCTGGACCACCACCTGACCGCTCTCCCCGACCAGGGCCCGGCGCAGATTTTCCCCCGGCAGTTCCGGGATCTCGACGGCGGTCAGCTCCGGGCGGTAAACGGAGGCCAGGATGACCCGATCCTGGCTGATAAGTTCGACTCCGCCCAGACCGTGGATCTCCAGGATATCGCGCAAAAAAGGGGTCAGCGAGTCATCGGCCGCCAGCAGGGCCTGTTCCGCCTGCAACCGAACGGCAACCACCTCGCCCTCCCGGACCGTTTCGGCCTGGGTCTCCTGATAAACCTCGCGGGCCACATCCAGGGATTCCACCAGGGCGTGTTCAACGTTGATATTGAACCAGTAGTCCATGCTGGTGGAGATAAATTGCAGGGAGATCAGAAAGAGTAACCCGGTGGGGATCATGGAGAGCGAAACGAAGGCGACCACCAGTTTGGTCCGCAACCGGGCTCCCATGATTCGGCGGCGACGCTCGAAGACCAGCTCCGCCAGGTTGCGCAACACCAGGAAGATCACCACCAGCAACAGCAGCACATTGATATTGAGGAAGATAAAGATCAGCAGATTACCGCTGACCGGCAGATCGACCTCGCCCAGATCGAAGATCCTGGTTTCCAGCCAGGTCAACAGGCCAAAGAGGGCCAGGCAGCCCACCACCACCCAGCGCAAACGGCGGCGGCGCCGCTCCCGGTCCCGGCGGGCAATCTCATCGTGGGCTTCACTGGGAACGGTTTCGCTCATCGGCTCGGCGCTCGGGGGGCAAAGGGGTTAGTAGTGGAACTCGACATTATGCCAAGCGGTTTCAAAACTCCACAGTCGGCGCAGGGGCAGCAGACGGTGGAAGGACAGGGGTCGGCTCTTTTCCGCAAGGCGGGCCCGGACACGCAGGGTGTAGGAGTGACCGGTAACCAGCTGATCCAGAGGCAGCAGGACCAGGCCGTTGACTCTGGTCATCAGTTGGTTGGCCTCGGCCAGGGAGGTGGCGGTCAGGATCGTCTCCCCCTCCTCCTCGCGCACAACATGATATTCATCCTTGAGGCTGTCGTAATTCAGACGATGATTGAACTCGCTGCTCAAAATATGTTGATCCAGCCAGCCGTTGCGCTGACGATGCAGTTCAACGAAGAAGGTGAAGGTCAACGGCAGGCCGCTCTTCAACCCCTGCTCCATCTCCAGGGTGATGGCGTTGCGGAGCTGGAAATAGAGCAGCAGGTCATTACTGGAGTTGGTGACCACCACCTCGTCGATCCGGGTTTCGGCCCGCGCCGGCGGCGCCCCGGTCAATTGGACCAGCGCCAGCATTGCAACTACCAGCCAGTATCGCAAAGAAAACTCCCTTGTTATTGCCAAACTTTCAGCACCGCGTTGCGGGCCCGTTCCAGCAGCGGCGGAAAGGTGGCGGGATCCATGGCGCTGACCAGGACCGCGTCGTAATCGGCGGCCTGATCCACAAGCCACTCCCGATCCTCCACCAGGTCGATCTTGTTGAGTACGGTAAGACGCGGCAGCCCGGACAGCTCCAGTTCCCGCAGCAGTTTTTCCACCACCCGGACATGTTCGACCATCCGGGGGTTGCTGGCATCCACCACATGGATCAGCACATCGGCCTCGCCCAGCTCCTCCAGGGTGGCCTTGAAGGCCTGCAGCAGCTCGGCGGGCAGATGATTGATAAAACCCACGGTGTCGGTGATGATCACCTCCATCTCCTCGGGAAAGCGGAGGCGGCGGCTGGTGGGGTCCAGGGTGGCGAAAAGCTTGTCCTCGGCCAGGATATTACTGCCGGTGAGGGCGTTGAGCAGAGTCGATTTGCCGGCGTTGGTGTAACCCACCAGCGACAGCACCGGAATCTCCTTCTTGCGGCGGCGCTCCCGGCGACGGTGGCGCTCACGCCCCACCTCCTTGAGTTTGGCGGTTAATTTGGCCAGCCGGTCGCGAATCCGGCGGCGATCCACCTCCAGCCGGGTCTCCCCCGGCCCCCGGCCGCCGATACCGCCGGTGAGCCGGGAGAGCGCGTCATCACGGGTGCCCAGCCGGGGCATCATATACTTAAGCTGGGCCATCTCCACCTGGAGCTTGCCCTCCCGGCTCAGGGCCCGGCGGGCAAAGATATCGAGGATCAACTGGGTGCGGTCGATTACCCGCATCTCGGTATGATCGGTGATCGAGCGCACCTGGGAGGGGTTCAGCTCCTGGTCGAAGATCAGGAGATTGGCGTTGAGCTGGAGGGCCTGCAACATGATCTCCCCCAGCTTGCCCCGCCCCAGAATCAGGCGGGGGTTGATTTTGTCCCGGCGCTGGATCACGGTATCCAGCACCACCACCCCGGCCGAGGCGGCCAGCTCCACCAGCTCGTCCATCGATTCCCCGGCCTGGCGGCGGGAGGCGCTGGAGACACTGACCAGAATGGCCCGGTCCCGCCCCAGATCAACTTCCCGGGTGGGCCGCAGCCGGGTGAACTCACCCTCCAGAGAGGCGATCAATTCCCGCAGGTTATCGGAATGCCGTGAGATCCTGGCCGGCGGCAACAACAGCCAGGCCTGCTCCGCACTGTCCGGCAAACTCCCCACCGGACGCGGATTAAGCTGGGCGCTGTGCAGCATGCCGGGCATCCCTTCGTGGTCAACCTCCAGGGCGCTCATCAGATCCAGGCGCAGGAAGAGCAGATCCATAAAATCATCCTGGGTCAGACCTTCGCCCCCCAGATGGGTATGCAGGCAACGCAGTCCCCGCAAACGACCTCCGGCGGCCCGGCTCTGGCCCAGGGACGGGATCATGATCGAGCGGTGATCCCCCACCAGCACCAGCTCTACCTGGCCGGCCCGGTCAATAATCAACCCGACCTGGCGGCCGGTCCCCCGGGAGGCCGCGGCCAGGGCGCGGGCCAGCTCCGGGGTGACGATCTGATCCGGCTCCAACCGGCGCCGCCCCAAACGCTCCAGCTCTTTCAACTGCGCCGGCTTCAAACCGGCGGTATTACCGCTTAAGGTTGCAATGGTCGTAAGTCTCCAGGTTGCAATGGTAGTCCCGAACAGTTACTCGGAGCCGCAGCCGGGTTTGGCAGAGCCACATTCTAGCCTATCGTCCGGGCGTTTGGCAATGCCGCCAACCCCGCAGGTAGCGGCCCCGGAAATTTAGGCCGGGTTTTCCGATTGACAACCGGCACGGGAATTGCCAGACTGCGGCATTCGCCCCGGTTGAGACCAAAACCTGAAAGGGAATATCATGATCAAAGGTTTTACCGCCTTACTGACGGCCCTGGCCGGACTGGTTTTCTCACTGCTATCCGCCCTGGGACTGACCGACGGAGTCTGCGTTACCGGAGGGTGTCAACTCTTCCGGGGAACAACCTTGCTGGGCCTTGACCTCTACTGGTACGGGGCGCTCTTCTTCGGGGTGACGGTGGCCCTGATCGCCAGGCGGATAAGCCGCCGGGATCAGTTCCGGCGGCGCTCCTCGACCCTCCTGACCCTCTGGCTGGTGGCCGGCCTGACCGTCAGCGCGTTTTTACTCGGGGTGCAGGCCCTTACCGTGCCCTGCCTGAGCTGCCTGATCGCCGCCGGCCTGCTGGGGACGACGGCCTGGCTGCTCCGACCCGGCTCGAAGCTGCTGACCGGGACGCTGCTGGTCTGGACCCTGGTGCTGGTGGCGGCGCTGAGCGGACTCCTGCGGCAGCAATTTGAACCGGTGCCCGTCTTCGGCCAGTCCGATGCGGCGGTCAAGGTGTTTTTCGCCCCATCCTGCCCCTCCTGCCTGGAGGAACTGCGGGAGCTGGCCGGGCGGGAGGAGCTTCACCCCCGGCTGGCCCTTTATCCCCTGGCCCTCAAGAGGGCCGATCTGCCGTTCATCCTCCGTTTCCGCCAGGAACTGGCAAGCTCCGGCTCCCTGGCCGCCGCCGTCGACACCTTGACCGAGATCGGCCCGGAGCGGCCCGGGACCGGGGAACTGTGGCAAATCCGCCGCCTTTCCTTCCGCAACCGGGCCTTCCTGGCTGCAATCGGCGCCCGGACGGTTCCCTACCTGCTGACTTCGTCCCCGGGGCTGCTGGCGGTCCCGGCTCCCGACGGCGAACCGGCCGCCGAGGAGGGTTGCGAATATGACCGGCAGGAGGAGATCTGCGAGGAGACAGCACCGCCGCCACTCTTCAATTTGGAAAACCTCCGCTCCCTGCCCTGAGGGGACCGGTTTTCACCGCAATCGCCGCACGTCGCCGATGCGCAGAGTCAGCTTGACCCGATCGAAGTACTCCAGCAGGGGGATTGAAAATTTGCGGGTGAGCCCGGTGAGGTTCTTGAAGCGAGGGGCGTCGATCTCCCCCTCCCGGGCAAGGAAGGCGACCAGTTTGGCCCGAAGATCGTTCAAGGCAACGGCATCGTAGTAGAGATCCTCGCTTACCTTGACCAGCTCGCCGTCGCGGACCAGCACCGCCAGCAGCTCACGGACCAGGGCCAGCGGATACTTGCCATGACCCTCGATGGTCTCCTTGATGGTCGGGGCCTGCAGTCCGGCGCCCCGGTAAAAATCCAGCAGCTCCCGGCGCAGGGTTTCGGCGTCACCGGCCAGGGACACCTGGTGGGAGGCCAGGCGGATCAGCGATCCCTCCTGTTTCAACACCCCCTTTTTATCGCCCTCCTGCAGGATGATCTGGAAGAGGCGGGCGGAAAGATCCCGGGCCAGACGACCCCGCAGCTCCTCGGCCGAGAGCCCGCTCTTGAGGGGGTGGTCGCGATGGAAATCGGTCAGCAGTTTTTCGGCCTTGGCCACCAGCTCCACCAGGGTTTCGGCGGCGATCATCCGTTGTTTGTCGGGTTCGACAATCAGGATGCGGCGGGCCGAGATGCTTTTCTCCAGGATCTTTTGCAACCGTTTGCCGAACAGCCCCAGCCGGACCGCCAACTCCTGGCGGGTCAGGCCGGCAATCCCGCTCTCCCGCAGGTGGAAGATGGCCAGATCCTCGGGGGAGCCCTCCCGGTAAAGGGCGAAAATTGCCCGATTGACCTGGCGCTGGCCGGCGCTGAAGCGCCGGCGCTTGGGGGGGGCGCAGTTCCAGATCACCCCGCCGCCGATGGTGTGTACCGGCGAATAGCTCCGCACCACATAATGGTCGCCGGGCCAGACGCTGACCGGCTCCTCCAGCAGCAACTGGACGGCGGCGTTCTCGCCTGGAGCCAGCTCATCGGCATCAAGCAGGGCGATCCGGCCCATCACCTCGGCGGTCCCGACGTGAACCCGCACCCGGCGGCGGTTTTTCAGCTTTTTTTCGTTGCCGGAAAGGTAGAGAAAATCGGCGTCGAACATGTAGGAGGGGGCCAGGGAATCGGGGCTGGCCAGAACATCCCCCCGCCGGATCTGCTCCTTGTCCACCCCCTGGACATTGATCGCGGTGCGGTAACCGGCCTCGACCTCATCCCGCTCCTGGCCGTGGACCTGGATCCCGCGAATCTTGCCGCGGATCTCCCTGGGGTAGAAGCAAACCTCCTCCCCCAGGGAGATCCGGCCGGAGATCGAACTGCCGGTGACCACCGCCCCGAAACCCTTCATGGTGAAGACCCGGTCCACCGGCAACCGGAAGGGACCATGGGCCTCGCTGAAATCGCTGGCCGCCACCAGTT
>JBLRWU010000098.1:0-7109 GCA_047921155.1 Desulfurivibrio sp. | reverse complement strand
CCCATAAGTGGTATATTGCGGCGATTAATGAGCAAGCTTGGAACTACCACCCTGTTATGGTGGTGGCGTCGGAAACGAGGGTGGACCGGCTATAAGCAGAGCGACTTATCATGAGGTGAACCATGGAAAGCAGCGAGTTTCTCAGGGCCAGGAAAAAACTGCAAAAAACCCAGAAGGAGATCGCCGAACTGCTGGGCACCTCCATCAAGGCGATCCACAGCTACGAACAGGGCTGGCGCTCGATTCCGCCCCATGTGGAGCGCCAGATCTATTTCCTGGTTTCCCGCCAGCGCGAACTGCACGATAAGGCCCCCAAACCATGCTGGACCGTTAAAAAATGTCCCCCGTCCCGCAAGAAGAACTGCCCGGCCTGGGAGTTTCGGGCCGGCAAGATGTGCTGGTTCATCAACGGCACCATCTGCGAGTGCAGCGCCCGCAAGAACTGGAAGGAGAAGATGGTGGTCTGTAAAAAATGTGAAGTGATGATCCCGCTGCTCTAAGCAAGATTTCCGGAAATAACCAGCAATGAGCGAATACAGCGCCCGCGACGCCGACGAAATTTCCGTGGGAATCGTGGAGAAAAAATTTTACACCTTCGCCGAAAGCGCCGACCAGGCCCTGGTTCTGGAAAGCGGGGCCAGGATCGGCCCGGTGACGGTGGCGTACGAGACTTACGGCCGTCTGGCCCCTGAACGGGACAACGCGGTGCTGGTATTGCACGCCCTATCCGGCGACTGCCATGTGGCCGGCTACTACAGCAAGGCCGATGCCAAGCCCGGCTGGTGGGAGAATATGGTGGGCCCGGGCAAGGGGATCGACACCGACCGCTATTTTGTGATCTGCGCCAGCATCCTGGGCAGTTGCGGCGGCACCACCGGCCCCTGCGCCGCCAACTCCGCCACCGGCAAACCCTACGGCCTGGATTTTCCGGTGGTCACGGTGGGGGATATGGTCACGGTTCAGCAAAAACTGCTGGATCACCTGGGGGTGGAGAAGCTGCTGGCGGTGATCGGCGGCTCTTTAGGGGGGATGCAGGCCCTGGAGTGGAGCCTGCGTTATCCCGACCGGGTGGCCGGGGTGATCGCCCTGGCCACCACCATGCGCCATTCGGCCCTGGCCATCGCCTTCAACGAGATCGCCCGCCAGGCGATCATGGCCGATCCCAACTGGCGCCACGGCCACTATTACGACGGGCCCAAGCCGGATACCGGCCTGGCGGTGGCCCGGATGATCGGCCATGTCACCTATCTTTCCGACGAGGCGATGCGGCGCAAGTTCGGCCGCCGCCTCCAGGAGAAGGATGCCTTCTCCTTCCAGTTCGATATCGACTTCGAGGTGGAGAGCTATCTGCGCCACCAGGGCGACAAGTTTGTGGCCCGCTTCGACGCCAACTCCTTTCTTTATGTGACCAAGGCGGCCGACTATTTCGACCTGGAACGCCGGGCCGGAGCCGGCTCGGCGGTGGAGGCCTTCGCCGCGGCCCGCTCCCGTTTCCTGGTGGTCTCCTTCACCTCGGACTGGCTCTACCCCACCTATCAGTCCAAGGAGCTGGTGCGGGCCCTGAAGAAAAACAGCCTCGACGTCAGTTTTTGCGAAATCAAGGCCGATTGCGGCCACGACGCCTTTCTAATTCCCAACAAGCGATTAAGCAGCCTGATCGGTAATTTCCTGGAACGAACCCGCGATGAAAGCAGATTTTAAGTCCGCCGACGCCACCCCGGCGATGCGTTTTGATCTTTCGGTGATCGCCTCCTGGATCGAGCCCGGCAGCAAGGTGCTGGATCTGGGCTGCGGCGAGGGCGATCTGCTCTACCACCTGAAACAGCACAAGGGGGTGGCGGGGACCGGCATCGAGATGGTGGAGGCCAAGGCCCTGCGCTGTATCGAAAAGGGGCTCAGCGTCCTCCAGGGGGATATCACCGAAGAGGTGCAGGATTACGCCGAAAACACCTTCGACTACGTGATCCTCAGCCAGACCCTGCAGCAGGTTTACGCCCCGGCCCAGTTGCTCAACTCCCTGCTGACCATCGGCCGCCGGGTGGTGGTCAGCTTTCCCAACTTCACCCACTGGAAAAATCGCTGGCAACTGGTCTGGCAGGGCCGGGCCCCGCTCTCCAAACAGTTACCCTTTGAATGGTACAACACCCCCAATATTCGGGTGGTCGCCATTATCGATTTTCGCCGGTTCGTTAAAAAAATGGGCTGGCGGATTGTGCGGGAGACGGCGATCAACACCGATCACCACGACCGGTACGGCAATGTGGTCCGGCTGCTGCCCAATCTGCGCGCCACCTACGGGATATTTATGCTGGCTAAAAAGAAGGAGAAGAAGTGATGAGCGAATGCGAAAAGGTGGTGGCCGGGGTGGCCGGCCTGGTGGGGAATACCCCCCTGCTGCGACTTGAAAACCTCAGCGCCCGTTGCGGGGCGGAAATTCTGGTGAAGATGGAGTCGCGCAACCCCGCCTTCAGCGTCAAGGACCGGATCGGCAAGGCGATGCTGGCGGCGGCGGCCGCCACCGGCAAGCTCAAGGCCGACACCGTGGTGATTGAACCCACCAGCGGCAATACCGGCATCGCCCTGGCCATGCTCTGTGCCGCCACGGGCCGGCGGCTGATCCTGACCATGCCGGAAACCATGAGCCTGGAACGGCGGGCCCTGCTCAAACATTTCGGGGCCGAACTGGTCCTGACCCCGGGCCCGGAGGGGATGAAGGGGGCCATCGCCAAGGCCGAAGAGCTGACCGCGGCCACCCCCGACAGCTTTATGCCCAACCAGTTCAGCAACCCGGCCAACCCGGAGATCCACCGCCAAACCACCGCCGAAGAGATCTGGCGGGACACCGCCGGCGGGATCGACCTGTTCGTGGCCGGGGTGGGAACCGGCGGCACCATCACCGGGGTGGGCGAAGTGATCAAGGCCCGCAAACCCGGATTCCAGAGCTTCGCGGTGGAACCCTCCGACTCGCCGGTCCTCTCCGGCGGCAAGCCCGGACCCCACAAAATTCAGGGGATCGGGGCCGGGTTTGTCCCCTCGATCCTCAACACCGCCATCATCGATCGGATCATCCAGGTAAGCAACGAGCAGGCCCTGGCCACCGCCCGGCTGGTGGCGGCCCGGGAGGGAATTCTCTGCGGGATCTCCTCGGGGGCCAACGTTTTCGCCGCCATGCAGGCGGCCGAACTGCCGGAGTTCAAGGGCAAACAGATCGTCACCGTGGTCTGCGACACCGGCGAACGCTACCTCAGCACCCCCATGTTCGAGGCCCAATCATGATCAACCCGGAACTGCTGGCCATCCTGGCCTGCCCCAAATGCAAAGGGCCGGTGCGACTCAACGAGCAGGAGAACGGGCTGATCTGCGACAACTGCGCCCTGCTTTTCGAGATCCGGGACGAAATCCCCATCATGCTCATTGACGAAGCGGTAAAAATTAACTAGATCTCCCCCCTGGCAAAGATGCGGGGACAGATTCAGAATCTATCCCCAGCATCACCCGGCTTTACTCCTATTACCAACGTTGGGGGGCGGATTGCAAATCTGTCCCCGGCTTTCCTCTTCCGGAGTTTTTGTAATGGCGGACCCTGTTATTACCACGCCCCAGCCGGCTGACCCCGGCTTTGTCCATCTCCATGTCCATACCCAGTACAGCCTGCTGGATGGAGCCATCCGCCTGGATCGCCTGCTGGCCAAGTGCAAGGAGTACGGCATGGGGGCGGTGGCCATGACCGACCACGGGGCGATGTTCGGGGCTTTGGAGTTTTACGTCAAGGCCAAGAAGGCCGGGATCAAACCGCTGATCGGCTGCGAATTCTATATCGCCCCCGAGAGCCGCACCGACAAAAGCGCCAAAAGCGCCGGCAAGGCCGCCTATCACCTGCTGCTGCTGGCCATGGATATCACCGGCTACCGCAATCTGATGAAGCTGGCCAGCATCGCCCAGATGGAAGGGTTTCACTACAAGCCCCGCATCGACATGGAGGTGCTGGCCGCCCACAGCGAGGGCCTGCTGGCCTTGACCGCCTGCCTCCACGGCCTGGTACCCACGATGATTACGCGAGGGGATCTGGCCGGGGCAGCCCGGGAGGCCGGGCGGCTGCACGAGCTGTTCCCCGGCCGCCTCTATCTGGAGATGCAGGAGAACGGCCTGGCCGAACAGCAGGTCGTCAACGAAGGGCTGAAAAAGCTGGCCGCCGAGCTGAACCTGCCTCTGGTGGCCACCAACGACTGCCACTATCTCAACCGGGAGGAGGCCCAGGCCCACGAGGTGCTGCTCTGCATCCAGACCGGCAAGACCATGGCCGATGCCGGCCGGTTCCGCTTTTCCACCGACGAACTCTTTTTCAAATCGCCTGCCGAGATGAAGGCCGCCTTTGCCCACTGCCCCGAGGCGGTGGCGGAAACGGTGAAGGTGGCCGAGCGCTGCAACCTGGAGCTGGATCTAAGCTCCCACCACTTCCCTGATTTCCCGGTGCCGGAGGGGGAAACTTTAGCCACCCTCTTTGAAAGCGCCGCCCGCCAGGGCCTGGAGAAACGGCTGGCCGAGATCCAGGCCCTCAGCGGTCTTGCCCCCGAACAGGAGGAGAGCTACCGCCTCCGTCTGGAGCATGAGATCGAGGTGATCAACAAGATGGGCTTTCCCGGCTACTTCCTGATCGTGGCCGACTTCATCAACTGGGCCAAGGACCGGGAGATTCCGGTGGGGCCGGGCCGGGGTTCGGGGGCCGGCAGCCTGGTGGCCTGGGCCATGCGGATCACCGATATCGACCCACTTCCCTACGGCCTGATCTTCGAACGCTTCCTCAATATCGAACGCAAGTCGATGCCCGACTTCGACGTCGATTTCTGCATGGAGCGCCGGGGCGAGGTGATCGAGTATGTCCAGCAGAGGTACGGCGGGGCCGAGCATGTGGCCCAGATCGTCACCTACGGCTCGATGAAGGCCAAGGCGGTGATTCGCGACGTGGGCCGGGCCCTGGCCATGGCCTACGGCGAGGTGGACCGGATCGCCAAGCTGATCCCCGAGGAACTGGGGATCACTCTGGATAAGGCGATCGCCCAGGAGCCCCGCCTCCAGGATCTGATGAAGCGTGACCCCCAGGTGGCGGAACTGCTTACGGTAGCCCAGATTCTGGAGGGGCTGAACCGCCACACCTCCACCCACGCCGCCGGGGTGGTGATCTCGCCGCAGCCCATGGTGGAGTATCTCCCGGTCTGCCGGGGCCCCAAGGGCGAGGTCCTGACCCAGTACGACATGAAGCACACCGAGATGACCGGGCTGATCAAGTTCGACTTCCTCGGCCTGAAAACCCTCACCGTCATCGACCGGGCCCTGAAACTGATCAAGGGCGATCTGGGCCACGCGGTGGATATCGCCGCCATCCCCATGGATGACCCCAAAACCTACGACCTGCTCTGCAAGGGCGATGCTCTGGGGGTGTTCCAGCTGGAAAGCTCCGGGATGCGCTCGCTGCTGATGAAGATGAAGCCCGAGGTGTTCTCCGACCTGATCGCCTTGGTCGCCCTCTACCGCCCCGGCCCCCTGGAATCGGGGATGGTGGATGATTTCGTCAACACCAAGCATGGCCGGATGGTGGCCAAATACCCCCTGCCCCAACTGGAGCCGATCCTCAAGGAGACCTACGGGGTGATCGTCTACCAGGAGCAGGTGATGAAGATCGCCAACGTCCTGGCCGGCTACTCTTTGGGCGATGCCGACAACCTGCGGCGGGCCATGGGCAAGAAGATCGCCGCGGTGATGGATGCCGAAAAGGGCAAATTCCTGGCCGGCTGCGAAAAAAACGCCATCGACCCCAAGAAGTCGGAGCATATCTTCGACCTGATGGCCAAGTTCGCCGGCTACGGCTTCAACAAGAGCCACAGCGCCGCCTACGCCCTGGTCGCCTACCAGACCGCCTGGCTCAAAGCCCACTACCCGGCCCAGTTCATGGCCGCGTTGCTGTCGTGTGATATGGGCAACACCGACAAGGTGGTGCGCTACATCAACGAGTGCAAGGAGCACGAGATCGAGGTGCTGCCGCCGGATATCAACGAATCGTTCCCCGACTTCACGGTTATCAGCGACCGGATCCGGTTCGGCCTGGCGGCGGTGAAAAATGTGGGCGGTTCGGCCCTGGAATCGATCCTGGAGGTGCGGGGGCAGGATGGCCCCTACAAGTCGCTGGAGGATTTCTGCCTGCGGGTGGACGGCCGTAAGGTCAACCGCCGGGTGGTGGAGAGCCTGATCAAGGCCGGGGCCTTCGACTCTTTGGGGGCCAAGCGTTCGCAACTGTTCGCCATCCTCGACCAGGCCCTGGACCAGGCCCAGGCGGCCCAGCGCGATCGTTTAAGCGGCCAGATCTCGCTTTTCGCGGCGATGCCCCAGACCCAGGCCGACCAGGCCACCACCATCGAGCTGCCCGATCTGCCCGAATGGGACGAGAAGCAACGGCTGCTGCTGGAGAAGGAGACGGTGGGCTTCTACCTGACCGGCCATCCCCTGGACAAACACCGGCGGGAGCTGGCGGCGGTGGTGGATACCGATCTCCACGGCCTGCGGGAGTGGGGCGACAACCAGATGGTCCGGGTGGGGGGACTGATCCGCCAGTGGAAGCCCCACCGCAGTAAAAAGGGGGCGGCCATGGCCTTTGTCACCCTTGAGGACACGGTGGATTCGGTCGAGGTGGTGATCTTTCCCGAGGCCTACGCGGCCTGCGCCCATCTCTTGGGGGGGGATGAGCCCCTCGTGATCCAGGGCAAGGCCCAGAAGGAGGAGAGCGGGGTCAAACTGATCGCCGACACCGTGGACTCCCTGGCCGAAGCCCAGGTCAAGTACACCGACAAGGTGGTGATCCGACTCAAGGCCGACCAGGTGGGCCGCCCCCAGTTGGAGGCGGTGAAAAAGACGGTGCAGCTTTTCCACGGCCCCTGCCGGGTGGCCATCAGCCTCCATTTCCCCGATCGGGGCGAGGTGGAGGTGGCGGTCTCGCCCGACCTGACGGTGCGCCCCGGCCGGGAGTTCAGCCGCGAGGTGGAGAAAACCCTGGGTTATGCCGCCCTGCGCTACCTGAAAAAGCCCCTGGAGCCCGCCGCCACCGAACCGCGCCGCCA
>JBLRWU010000097.1:0-7145 GCA_047921155.1 Desulfurivibrio sp. | reverse complement strand
ATATTATGCCGAGATCTGCCTGATGGAACAGAAATACGTTAAAAACCCCGACCTGTCCATCCAGGATCTGCTCAACGAGCTGATCGCCAAATTGGGCGAAAATATCTCCGTTAAGCGCTTCGCCCGTTTCCAGATCGGATAAACGATGGCCGGCGAATCTTCAAACAAACCCCATCAGCGGGTGCTGCTCAAGCTGAGCGGCGAAGCCCTGATGGGAGAGCAGGCTTACGGAATCAGCGGCGAGGTTCTCAACTATCTCGCCGCTGAGATCCGGGAGATCGTCGCCCTGGGTGTCCAACTGGGGCTGGTGATCGGGGCCGGCAACATCTTCCGGGGCATGGCCGGCTCCGCCGCCGGGATGGACCGAGCCACTGCCGACAATATGGGGATGCTGGCCACGGTGATCAACGCCCTGTCCCTGCACGACGCCCTGGAGCGCCACGGCCTGGCAACCCGGGTACTGTCGGCCATCGAGATGCCGTCGGTCTGCGAATCCTTTTCCCGCCAGAAGGCCCACCACCACCTGAACAAGGATCGGGTGGTGATCTTCGCCGCCGGTACCGGCAACCCCTTCTTCACCACCGACACCGCCGCCATGCTGCGGGCCCTGGAGATCAAGGCCGACCTGGTCTGCAAGGCCACCCGGGTGGATGGGGTCTACGACAAGGATCCCCTGCGCCACCCGGACGCCGTCCGTTTCGACACCCTGAGCTTTGAAGAGGTGCTGAGCCGCCGGCTGAAGGTAATGGATTCGGCGGCGATCTCCCTGGCCATGGACAACGCCACCCCGATCATGGTCTTCGACATGAATGTGCCGGGCAACATGAAAAGGGCGGTGTGCGGCGAACAGGTCGGAACCCTGATCAAGTAAAGATCCTTTCCAAGGAGTGAGCGCGATGGATGAAGTGATTCTGGAGATGTCCGAGAAGATGGAGCAGAGCCTGGAGGCTTACCGCCGCGAACTGACCCGCATCCGCACCGGCCGCGCCTCGCTGAACCTGCTGGATGGAATCAAAGTGGAGGCTTACGGCTCCTCGATGCCGCTCAATCAGGTGGCCACTCTCACCATCCCCGAAAGCCGGATGATCGTTATTCAGCCCTGGGACACCCAACAGCTCAAAGGGATCGAAAAGGCGATTTTCGCCTCCGATATCGGTCTCAACCCCAGCAGCGACGGCAAGGTGATCCGACTGGCAATCCCCCAGCTCACCGAAGAGCGGCGCCGGGATCTGGTCAAGCAGGTCAAAAAGGTCAGCGAGGAGTACCGGGTAGCGATCCGTAACTCCCGGCGCGAGGCCCTGGACGCCCTCAAAAAACTTAAAACCGACAAGCAGTTGCCCGAGGACGATTTCTTCCGCCTCCAGGATGAGGCCCAGAAGGAAACCGACAGTTTCATCGCTAAAATCGACGCCATCATGGCCGACAAAGAAAAAGAGATGATGGAAGTCTGATGGTCGACCAATCCCAGCTGCCCCGCCATATCGCCATCATCATGGATGGCAACGGCCGCTGGGCCCGCCAACGGGGCAAACCCCGAATCATGGGCCACCAGGCCGGGGTCGGCTCGGTCCAGGAAGTGGTCAGATGCGCCCGCGAACTGGAGATCAAGGCCCTCACCCTCTACGCCTTCTCCACCGAAAACTGGCAACGGCCCGGCTCCGAGGTGGAGAACCTGATGGGCCTGCTCCAGACCTACCTGGAAAGCCAGTTGGACAAGATGCTGCAAAACCAGGTCCGTCTGAGGACCTGCGGCCGGATCGAACGGCTGCCGGCCAAGGTCCGCCAGGTTCTGGAAAAGACCGTGGCCAAAACCGCGGCCAACGAGGGCCTGATTCTTAATCTGGCCCTGAGCTACGGCAGCCGCGACGAGCTGTTGCGGGCCACCCGCCATCTGGCCCGGGAAGCAGCCGAGGGTCGGCTTCGGCCCGATGAAATCAACGAGGAACTGTTCAGCGCCCAACTGGACAGCGCCGGACTGCCCGACCCGGATCTGTTGATCCGCACCGGCGGCGAGGCCCGGCTGAGTAATTTCCTGCTCTGGCAACTCTCCTACAGCGAACTTCATTTCACCAAGGTACTTTGGCCCGATTTCGGCCGGGAAGATTTTCTGGCCGCCATCGCCGACTACCAGCAGCGCCAGCGCCGCTTCGGCCGCACCGGAGAACAGGTCGGCGACCGGGAGCAGGCATAATGCAACGAATCCTGACCGGGGTTGTGATCGGCATAGCCTGGCTGCTGCTGCTGCTTTACGCCCCGCCGCTGCTGTTCTGGGCGGTGATCTGCCTGCTGGCTCTGCTCTCCCTGCGGGAATATGGGGCCATGCTGCTGGTCAAAGGGGGGGAGCCGGAGCTGCGGCCGCCGTTCATCGTCCTGGCTCTGCTGCCGGTCCTGGCCGCTGCCACCACCAGCCCCGCCCTGATCGGCGCCGCCGCCATGGCCGCTCTGGCCGGTTTGATTCTGCTGACCATTTTCCGCTACGCCCGGCTGGCCGAACCCCACGGTTTTCTGCTGCGCTCGGTATTTGCCATCTTTTACCCCGGCCTGCTGCTGGCCCACTTCCCGCTGCTGCTGGCCCTGCCCCTGGGGCGTGAATGGCTGATTATCGCCGGACTGATCGCGGTGGCCGCCGATTCCGGCGCTTACTACACCGGCATCAACCTGGGCCGCCACAAGCTCTGCCCGGCCCTGAGCCCCGGCAAGACGGTGGAGGGCCTGCTGGGCGGAGTACTGACCGGGCTGGTGGTAGCCGGGCTGGCCACCTGGCTCTTTTTCCCCGCCATCAATCTGTTGCAATCCCTGATCTTTGCCTTTATCCTCTCGCTCACCGGCGTGGTCGGGGACCTGACCGAATCACTGCTGAAACGCGGGGCCGGGGTTAAGGATTCCGGCCGCCTGCTGCCGGGCCACGGCGGCGTGCTTGATCGCATCGACTCGCTGCTGCTGGTGGCCCCCCTGCTCTACTACCTGCTGCTGCTGACCAAAATATCATGACCACAACCAAAAATATCTCTCTGCTGGGCTCCACCGGCTCCATCGGCTGCAACGTCCTGGAGGTGGTGCGCCAGTACCCCGGCCGCTTCCGGGTGGTGGGGATGGCGGCGGGCAACAATATCAAGCTGCTGCGCGACCAGATCGAGGCCTTTCACCCCATGCTGGTCTCGGTGGCCGACGAAACCCTGGCCGGTGACCTGATCCAGAGTCTGCCCCGGGGCTGGGGGGAAAGAGTGTTGGTGGGCCGCTCCGGTAACGAGGAGGTGGCCCGCCTGCCGGAGGCCGAGCTGGTGGTTTCGGCCATCGTCGGCGCCGCCGGCCTGACCCCCACCATGGCCGCCATCGAAGCCGGCAAGGATATCGCCCTGGCCAACAAGGAAACCCTGGTGATGGCCGGCGCTCTGGTGATGAACGCCGTGGCCCGTCAGGGAGTGCAACTGCTGCCCATCGACAGCGAACATAACGCCATCGCCCAGGCCCTGGAGGCGGGGCGGCACCAGGATATCCATCGCCTGATTCTCACCGCCTCCGGCGGCCCCTTTCGCGCAACCCCGGCCCGGGATCTCTGGGAGGTCACCCCGGAACAGGCGCTGAGCCATCCCAACTGGTCCATGGGCCGCAAAATCTCCATCGACTCCGCCACCCTGATGAACAAGGGCCTGGAGGTGATCGAGGCCCACTGGCTCTTCGGCGTGCCGGTGGAGCAGATCGAGGTCCTGGTCCACCCCCAGAGCATTGTTCACTCCATGGTGGAGTATATCGACGGCTCGGTGGTGGCCCAGATGGGGATTCCCGATATGCGGATCCCCATTGTCTATGCCCTCTCCTACCCCGAACGGCTACGACTGGGCCTGCCCCGGCTCAACCTGAGCAAGTGCGGCGATCTCAGCTTTTCGCCCCCGGATTTCAACCGTTTCCCGGCCCTGCAACTGGCTTACAAGGCCTGTAAGCGGGGGGGCACCATGCCGGCGACCCTCAACGCCGCCAACGAGGTGGCAGTGGAGGCCTTCCTGGCCGGCAAGATCCGCTTTCCCGAGATCGCCCTGGTGGTGGCGGAGACGGTGAGCCGAGCGGAATACAAGGAAGCCGACCGGATCGGGACGGTGCTGGCGGTGGATCTCGCCGCCCGGATGCTGGCCGAATCGGTGGTTGAGGCCCTGATGATCAAAACTAATAATCGCCGTCAAAAAAACCTGGATTAACTATGAACACCATTGTCTCTTTTATCATCGTGCTGGGATTACTGATTTTTGTCCATGAACTGGGCCATTTTCTTTTTGCCAAACTCTTCGGGGTCAAGGTCCTGAAGTTTTCTCTGGGCTTCGGTCCCCGGGTGGTGGGGCGCAAGGTGGGGGAGACCGAGTATCAGATCAGCGCCTTCCCTCTGGGGGGTTACGTCAATATGCTGGGGGAAAATCCCGGCGATGAGACCACCGCCGCCGATCAGAAGCGGAGCTTTTCCGCCAGACCGGTTTGGCAACGCTTCATCATTGTCGCCGCCGGACCCTTTTTTAATCTGGCCTTTGCGGTGTTGCTCTTTTTTATGATCTTCGCGACGGTGGGGATGCCCCATCCGGCCCCCGGCACCACCATTGGTGAGATCGCCGCGGACTCGCCGGCGGCGGCGGCCGGCTTGAGCAAGGGGGACATGATTCTCACGGTCGACGGGGTCGCCACCGAGGAGTGGGAGGATGTTTCCCGTCTGATCCGTGACAGCGAGGGGCGGGAGGTGGCGCTCACCGTCCGGCGCGGCAATGAGGTTTTCGAAACGGTGGGGGTTCCGGCCAAGCAGGAGGTGAAAAATATCTTCGGCGAGGTGGTGGGGCAACGCTATATGCTGGGGATCACCCGCAGCAGCGAAACGGTCTATCAACCGATCTCGATCCCCAGCGCCATGACGGCCGGGCTGGAACAGACCTGGAGCCTGATCTGGCTGACCCTGGTGGCGATTGTCAAAATGTTCCAGCAGATCATCCCCGCCTCCGAGCTGGGCGGGCCGATCCTGATCGCCCAACTGGCCGGCCAGCAGATGGAGGTGGGCTGGATCAACTTCATCTATTTCATCGCCCTGATCAGCATCAACCTGGGGATCCTTAATCTGCTGCCGATCCCGATCCTGGATGGCGGCCATCTGGTCTTCTTCACCGTCGAAGCGATCACCCGCCGGCCGGTGAGCATGAAGATCCGGGAAATGGCCCAGCAGGTGGGGCTTTTCCTGCTGATCGCCCTGATGTTTTTTGTCTTCTATAACGACATCATGCGGTTATTCAACGGATAAAAGATGGCCGCAACTGTCAACCAGCCCCTGATCCTGGCCCTGGAGACCTCTGGGAGGTGCGGCAGCGTGGCCCTGGTGGACCAGGCCGGCTGCCGGGCCGAGTACTCGTTGCAGTCGAGCCGGACCCATTCCCGGCGGCTGCTGGAGGCGGTGGCCCGGCTGATGGCGGAGTGCCAGGTGGAATGGGACCAGTTGGATGGCATTGCGGTGGGCCTGGGCCCCGGCAGTTTTACCGGATTGCGCATCGGCCTGGCCAGTGCCAAAGGTCTGGTGCTGGCCACCGGCAAGCCGCTGCTGGGGATCAGCTCATTGGATGCCCTGGCCGGCCAGGGCCTGCCTTCGCCCTACCCGATCTGCGCCCTGATCGATGCCCGCAAGCAGGAGGTGTTTGCCGCCTTTTATGAAGAGGGAGAGCAACTGCAACGGGTCGGCGAGTACCTGGCGATTACGCCGGCCGACCTGGCCGCCCGCATCACCCGCCCCACCCTGCTGATCGGCAGTGGGGCCGAGCTGTACCGCCACCTGCTGCAAGAAAAGCTGGGGGAACTGGCCCGATTCGCGCCCCCCGCCCTCTTTTTCCCCCGGGCCGCCGCCATCGGCCACCTGGCCCTAACGGAGTGGCAACGGCAAAACTTCCTGGATCCGGGCCGGGCCGTACCCCTCTATGTCCGAACCTCCGACGCTCAACTTCCCTCCACCAAGCCGTAGAGCATTTTGATCTCCCGGGCCCACCGGCTTTCGTCGATGGTCTCCAGGATCAGGGGGATATTGTCGAAGCGGGGGTCGTTCATCAGGTAGCGGAACACCTCCAGCCCCAGCCGCCCCTGGCCGAGACTGGCATGGCGATCCACCTTGGAGCCGAATTCCGATTTGGCATCGTTGAGATGCATCCCCCGCAGGTAGCTGAAGCCGACCACCCGTTCAAACTCGGCGAAGACGGCCTCGCAACCCGCCCGGGTGCGCAGATCGTAACCGGCGGCCAGGCTGTGACAGGTATCGAGACAGACTCCCACCCGGCTTTTATCCTCCAACCCGGCAATGATCGCCGCCAGATGCTCGAAACGGTAGCCGACATTGCTGCCCTGGCCGGCGGTATTCTCGATCACCGCCGTAACCCCGCGGCTCCTTGCCAGGGCCCAGTTAATCGAATCGGCCACCCGCTCCAGGCACTCCTCCTCGTCGATCTTTTGCAGGTGGCTGCCGGGGTGAAAATTAAGCATCACCAGGCCCAACTGTTCACAACGCCGCATCTCGTCGAGAAAGGCGGTCCGGGACTTGGCCAAACCCTCGGGATCGGGGTGGCCCAGGTTGATCAGATAACTATCGTGGGGTAATACATGCTCCGGGGCGATGCCGACGGCGGCCAGATTTTCCCTGAAGGCGGCAATGGTTGCCGGTTCAAGGGGCCTGGCAACCCAGCGGCGCTGATTTTTGGTGAACAGGGCAAAGGCGGTGGCCCCGATCGCCCGGGCATTGAGGGGGGCGTTCTGCACCCCGCCGGAAGCTGAAACATGGGCCCCGATATATTTCATGGTTTTACTTCCCTTTTAGAGGGGCGAATGCCCATAGTGTTCTTCTGATTATTCTACTGAAATTTTAGGCAAAAACAAGGCTACGACCTGGCAGCAAAGGCGGAGTTTCAGAAGGAGGCGGCCAAGGTAGGTCCAGGGAGGAACGGCCACCGATGATTTACCGGCTCGTGCTTTTTCAGGTTCGGCCAGCAGGTCGGCCAGATGGATGGTCTGGAGGCCGGCCTGCTGCAGAAAACCGGCGCAACCTGCGCAATAGGTCACCACCGGCAACCCCCGAGCCTGTTCACGTCGCTGTACTCCCCAACCGGAGGCCAGTTCCGGATCGACCAGACCCACCGATCCGC
>JBLRWU010000096.1:0-7160 GCA_047921155.1 Desulfurivibrio sp. | reverse complement strand
TTCACTTTCGATGGGCTCATAACCCCATTTAGCAAGAAAATTGGTGAGTCCTCGCCGGACCACGGGATTGTCTTCGGCGATCAAAACCTTGGGTCTGGGGGTGACTGCCCGGGATGCGGTATCTTTTTCACTACCCATATCGGGCTCTCCAGTGGTGGTCGGTGGCGGGGGATGTCAATGGTATTCTTGGAACGTCGGCGATATGCTAACTTGAGCAACTGCTTGCCAGCAAGGGATATTTATTGGATCGGCTACAATGGGGCTGGATTAACCCCTTGAATCATCTCGGTCGCGACGGGTTATAATGATGCAAATAGGTGCTTATTTGTTGACAATCATTGGTCGATTCCTTACCATCGCAAAATATCAAGCTAATGTGAGGTTATTGCAGATGCTGTGCAATGTTTCGCTAAAACTACAGGCTCTGGATCGGGGATTCAAATCTCGCCGGCCCGTAATTTGTCCTCGTACTCACCGGCCCCTGCCTTATCGTCCCGGGAGTCGATCCTCCTCTTCAGCCCTTTTGTGATTCGGTCACCCATGCAGACCAGCCCTCACCTGGCCAGTCCCAGTCCCGTTGCCTGCCCTCACCTGCCCATCGACCGGCTGATTGCTGTTGTCGAGAATGGCGGCAAGGTGCGTACCGGAGTGGATGTTTTCAACGGCCACGGGGTGCTGTTGCTGGAGAAGAGCGTTCTGGTGGCCGACCCCAATATTTTGCGCCGGGTTAAGGCCCAGGGGGCCAAGATGGTGCCCATCGCCGACCGGGAAGAGGGGGGAATTCGGAACGGTGATCATGCAGAGATTCAACGCCTCTTTCAGCGTCGCCGTCAATTCGTTCCTCAACGATCATCCCGGCGGGACGACGGGTGCGGCGCCTCGAGATCACAGAGCCTTCGTTTACTACACCGCCTCCGAGTTGCGGAATATTTCCAGCGGCTATTTTATGCACGACCTCGGCAAGGTGATGATCGAGCCCGAAATCTTGAATAAGAACGGCAAGCTGACGGCAAAAGATTTTCAGTTGGTCAAGTCCCACTTAACCGATGGGGTTAAAGGTTGATGACAGTGACGCCCGGGAGTGGACGCGACTATACTCCTCGCTGGCCGGTTGATCCCATGGTGCGGGAAGAGGGGGTGGTATATCTGTGCCCGTTTGGTGGCGATTGGGCCATCGAGGTGGGGAGTTTGCTGGACCGGGCGGGGTTGCCGGCGGCTTTAAGGGAGCGGCCCCGGATTGTGCTTAAACCCAACCTGGTTGAGGCGGCCCCGCCGCCGATAACCACCCCGGTGGCCCTGGTGGCGGCTCTGGTTGATTACCTGCGCCGGGTCCACCCGGCAGCGGAGATTATCGTTGCCGAAGGATGCGGTTCCAAAAACTACGATACCGAACACTGTTTCGCCACCTTGGGTTATACCCGGATGGCAGCGGCGAGAGGGATCGAACTGCTCGACCTCAACCACGCCCCTTTGACCCGTCTGGCCCGCCCCGGGTGCCGGCGCTGGCCGGAGATGGAGCTGCCATCCCTGCTGTTCGATGCCTTCCTGATCTCGCTGCCGGTTCTCAAGGCCCACACCCTGGCCAAGGTTACCCTGACCATGAAAAACATGATGGGGGTCGCCCCGCCCAGCCGCTACCAGCAGGGCGGACATTGGAAGAAGGCCGCCTTCCACCGGGAGATCCAGGCGGCGGTGGCCGACCTTAATCGCTATCGTTGCCCCGATTTCACCCTGCTTGATGCCACCATTGGCCTCAGTCAATCCCATCTGGGCGGTCCGGTCTGCGATCCGCCCCCCGGCCTGCTGGCCGCCGCCCACGATCCGGTGGCCATAGACGCCTTCGGGGCCGGTTTACTCGGTCGCGACTGGCGCGAGATCGGTCATATCCGCAGGCTGCACGGTGAGCTCGGCCGGGCCGAACCGCTCAACCTGATCCGCCTGTAATCGGGAAATCGGACCACCGCTTTTCAGGACTGACTGTTCAACTCCGCCGGTTTTTTGCTGATTCCCAACTCCTGGGTAACCTGGGTGGCGATCTCCTCGATCGACCGGCCGGCGGTGGAGATGATCGGAATCTGATAGTTGTTCAGAATCTGCTCGGCCTGCTTGATCTCCTCGCTGCAGGTGGCCAGTTTGGCGTAGACGCTCCCCTGGTAGCGTTTTTCCCTCACGTTGTGCAGCAGCTCCGGGGTGGTGGTCAGGCCCACGGCCCGGCGGGCGTTGCGGCGCAAGGCATCCGGCAGTTTATACTCCTTGAGATATTCGGCGGTCATGGGAAAGTTGGCGGCTTTCAAGCCCATCTGGGTGGCGAGGTAGACGCTGACCGGAGTTTTTCCGGTACGGGAAACCCCGAGCAGAATAACGTCGGCATCGTCAAGCTCGTTGGTCCTGACGCCGTCGTCATGTTCGAGGCAGAAATGGATCGCCTCCACCCGTTTGGCCATGGAGATATTGTCCACATGCCGGGAAAAACCCGGCACCCGCAGGGCTCTGGCCTCCAGGCAGCTCTCCAGATCTTCGAGGAAGGCCTGGAAGGGGTCGAACAACTCCACTTCCGGATGGTCAAATATTCGGCGGATCTTCTCGTTCATGATGGTGCTGAAGATAATGGGTCTTCGGCCGCCGGAATGCTTCAGGATATAGGCCAGGGTTTTTGCCGCCACCTCCTCGGTCAGAATAAAGGGAAAGCGCTCCTCATGGAAGCTGACTTCGGGAAACTGGCGAATCATGGCATGCCCAAGGTTGGTGGCCAGAATCCCGGTGCTGTCGGAAACAAAGTAGATATCTTTTGAACTCCACATCTCGCTTTTCCCCTTGTTGGTAGGATAAGGTTCTGGTAGTTATGGGTAAGGGTTTCGGGCCGGTTCTGCGGGTTGAAAAGCGCGTGACCGTCACATCACAAAAAAACTCCATTATCCCGTTGATTCCAGCGGGGCCTGGTGGTTGTTCGCCCGGTATGTTAGTTGTGTTCCGGTGGTTTTGGCAACAATAAAGGTGCGGCACATAATTTGCGGGAGGTAAAGGGATGAATCTGCGGAAGTTAACGATTGCCCAGAAGATTGCCGGTGCGTTCGGGGTTATCATTGTACTAATGATAGCCGTCGGCCTGTTCAATTATTGGGGGATCGAACAGATTGTCCGTCAGGACGGTGAGCAGGCAATGCTGGACGCCGCCCGATGGCTGCGCACCAGCTTTGCCGTGATATCCCTTGTGGTTGTGGGCCTGGTGGTTTTGGTGGCCTTCCAGACCCATCGGGGGATTGCCGCGATTTTGCAAGGGATTGCTCGCCAGATGTCCGAAGGCTCCGGTCAGGTGGCCGCCGCCGCCGCCCAGGTCTCTTCCTCCAGTCAGCATTTGGCCGAAGGAGCCTCGGAGCAGGCGGCCTCCCTGGAGGAGACCTCGGCCTCCCTGGAGGAGGTTTCCAGCATGACCCAGCGGGGGGCCGAGAATGCCGGGCAGGCCGACCAGGTAATGAAAAATGCTGCCGAAGTGGTCCATCGGGCCGAAGGATCCATGGCGCGGTTGATCGAGTCGATGGCCGAGATCTCCGCCGCCAGCGCCGAAACCCAGAAGATCGTTAAAACCATCGATGAGATCGCCTTCCAGACCAACCTGCTGGCCTTGAATGCGGCGGTGGAAGCGGCCCGGGCCGGAGAGGCCGGGGCCGGATTCGCCGTGGTGGCCGACGAGGTGAGAAACCTGGCGATGCGGGCCGCTGAAGCCGCCCGCAACACCTCCACCCTGATCGAAGGCACGGTGCAAAAGGTTCAGGCCGGTTCCGGCCTGGTCAACGAAACCAGTGGTTCCTTCGGCGAGGCGGCAAAATCCATCGGTCATGTTTCCTCCCTGGTGGCGGAGATCGCCGGTTCCACCGATGAACAGGCCAAGGCGATCTCCCAGGTCAGCGTCGCCATCAGCCAGATTGATACCGTAACCCAGCAGAATGCGGCCACTGCCGAGGAGTCGGCTTCCGCCGCCGAGGAGTTGAGCGCCCAGTCGGAGATGATGAATGGGACGGTGCGTGACCTGATGCGGATTGTCGGGGGAATGGAGGAGGAGGGGAGTGTCTCGCGCAGCGCCGGCCCGGCCCTGAAACGGCCACCCTCCCGTCCTGCCGCGGCGGTCAGGGCTGAACACCGTTCACGTTCGGCCGCCCTGCCTCCGCCGGCCAAGCCGGCAGCCAGGCCCCAGCCGGGGAAAAAGAGCAGCAAGCCGGAAGATATAATCCCGATGGACGATGGCGATTTTGAGGATTTTTAAGTAAGCAGCCAGTTATCCAGCCGTTCTCCCAGTCGCTGCCGGAGCTCTTCGCCCGCCCCCGGCGGCGGCGAGTTTCCTTGATCAGCCCGGAACAGCTCTTGCGCCCGCTCTATCGCCTTTTCGGCCAGGGCCCGGCTGAGGGGGGTCAGGCGGGGATGTTGGCGCATGGTTGCCTTGAGCGCTTCCAGCATCCGTTCCGAGGGTGGCAAACCTTCCGCTTTGCCACCGCCCGTCGATTCTAACCGGCCGCCCCCGGCCGTTTCCGCTTCAAACCACTCTTTCAGCTGTTGCCATTGGGCCTGGATAATATCGTGGTAGCGATAAACCCTGCTTGCCGCGGGGAGTTGCGCCTGCGCTTCGGCAAAACTGCCGGCCGGCGGCGGCAAGTGCCCCAAGGCCCGCGGACCCCGGCTGACCAGCTGTTGGGAAGTGAAGGTGGACTGAATGAAGGTGGCGGAAAGCTCGCGGATGGAGCCCATATCCCCCAGGGTAACTGCCCCCTGCATGGCCTTTTCCAGATCACCGTTAAAGAAATCGTAAGCGATGCTGGTAAGTTCGGCCATCAGTCGTTCGATATCCTCCAGCTCCTCCGCGTTGAGATCGCCCTGGACCCTGAGCGTATAGGACTGTTGTTCCAGGGAACTCAAGCTGTAGCCGCTGAGCATGGTGCCGCCTTTTTGGGCCTGGCTGATTCCCCTCTGGTGGGCAAGGCTCCAGTCGGCGGAGATGTTCACCCTGTCGCCCTCGGCGGTGATCAGGGAGATTGTGCTTTGGCGGGACAGCAGCACCGATTCCCGGTAGTCCACGCTCCGGTGGCCGGGGTGGGTCGTGGCGGCGGGGTGTCCGAGGCCGGGCGGTAAGCCGGCGAAGGCGGGGGAGGCGGTAAGTTCATTCATAATCGGTCTCCTGGCAGTTGCAAACGAACAACCGACTGGCGGCGGCGTCGAAGGGGGGAAGCAGGGGCGGTGGCCACCTTTCACTCCCATCGGCAGGAAACCGGAAAAACTTTAATCGTCTGGATCGCTGCGGTAGAGGGTGCGGAATTTTCTCATTCGCTCGTCGATCTCGACGGGCAGGGGCAGTTGATAGCGCTCCACATATTCAGCCGCCATCCGGTGGGTGTTGAAGATCGGGCAGTTGAGCAACAGGTTGTTGATGCAACGGTCCAGGTACTGATCGCGGCCCTGGGGGTGGTAGAATTTGCCCAGCAGGTCCGGGAGGATCTCGTAGAAGGAGGCGGCGTCCTCCTGATAGAGCAGTTCGGAGGGGTGTTCGCTGAGCCGGGAGGCGTTCACCGGCCCTTCGTAGCCGAATTTCCAGCCGGTCCTGCCTTCGTGATAACCCTCCACCCACCAGCCGTCCATGATGCTGACGTTGGGGATGCCGTTCATCGCCGCTTTCATGCCGCTGGTGCCGCTGGCCTCCAGGGGGCGCTTGGGGCTGTTGAGCCAGGCATGACAGCCGGCCACCATCATCTTGGCCACCGACATATCGTAGTCCGGCACGAAGACCAGGCGGGCCAACCCCTCGGTTTTTCGGTAAAGTTCCTCCTGGATATCGAGGATGCCTTTGATCAGCACCTTGCCGGGCTCATCAGCCGGGTGGGCCTTGCCGGCGTAAATGAAGTTCACCGGCCAGCGCGAGGCCAGCAGAATTTCCGCCAGGCGTTCGAGGTCCCCGAAGATCAGGTCGGCCCGCTTGTAGGTGGAGAAACGGCGGGCGAAACCCATGGTGAATGCCTGGTCATCCAGGCGGCCCTCGGTTTCGCCCAGGTAGGAGAGATAGTTGGGCGGATCAATCCAGGTGGAAACCCGCTGATGCCGGTGCTGGGAAAGCATCCCGTTGAGGTAAGTGATCAAGAGAGACGTATCCTGCTGCCAGGCATCGGCGAAACTTCGGCGGAATTTATTGTTGTGCAGCAGTTTGCCGGCCCGGGTAAAGGCACTGGGCTCCAGGCGCCAGCCGGCCAGCTCGGGAGCACTGTCGTAGACCGCCGCCTTGGCGTCGCTGATCCAGGTCAGGTGATGAACCCCGTTGGTGATGGCGCTGATCCGCTCCCTGAATTGGGGGAACTGGGCCCGGGTCACTTCCCGGTGCAGACGACTGACGCTGTTGGTGGCCCGGTTGACTCGCATGGCCAGGGCGGTGAAGTTGTATTCCGTAGGGTTCTGGTCGTCCAGGGCCAGCAGATGGAGAATGCGCCGGAAGAATGAGTGCTCCAGGCCGTGGTACAGGGCGTGGGGAAAGCGGTCGTGACCGGCCTTGACCGGCGTGTGGATGGTGTAAACCACATGTCGGGCCGCCTGTTCGGCGGCGGTCAGGATATCCTGATCACTGGCCTGGTGCTGGTAATTTTCTCCCAGTTGCCGGTGCAGAATCTCGGTGATCAGGGAGAGGACCAGGATCACCCCGTGTTGCTCGTTAAGGTGGATGGTATTGGAGGTCAGGCCCAGGGTGCGCATCACCGGTAGAACTCCGGCCCCTAACAGCCGGCGCTGAATCGCTTTGGATGCCTCCGAGCTGCTGTCGTAGAGCTGGTGGGAGGCTTGGCGGATCCAATCGGGCGATTCCGGCAGGTCGTAATCGAGCAGAATCTCGGGCACGAAAAAATCTAGTTCGCAGCTGATCTCCATCTTCATCCACAGGCGAGCCACCGCCTGGATCGGCTGGTCGTCGCGGTCGTGGAAGGCGACCTCTACGGTGAGAGGGGTGGCTGGATCGCCGGGTTTATGGAGCAGATAGAGGCCGGGGGTATCCTCCGGTTTCCACTCCCGCGACCAGACCACCTGGCCCAGGTTCATATCGACCAGTTGAGAAAAATAGCCCCGCCGGTAGAGGAGAGAGACCGCCGCCACCGGGATATGGCAGTCGGCGAAACTTTTCAGGGTGTCGCCGGCCA
>JBLRWU010000095.1:0-7177 GCA_047921155.1 Desulfurivibrio sp. | reverse complement strand
CAGTTACCCCCGGCGCAAGGCTTCTGGGTGCAGAGCCCCCTCGTAGATGAAATCCGCCGGGCCCTCCAGGCGAACCTGGCTGAAATCTTCTCCCGTCAGCCGGTAGTGGATCACCAGCTCCTCCCGCCCGGAAGTGATGATCCGGGTGGGAGAGGCGACCCGACCCAAGCGGGCGGCCACCAGGGCCGAGGCCACCGCGCCGGTGCCGCAGGCCAGGGTTTCATCCTCCACGCCCCGCTCGTAGGTTCGCACCTTGAGCAGATTTTCCCCCACCAGGCCGACGAAATTGACATTGCTGCCGGCGGGGGCGAAATGGGGGTGAAAGCGAAAGTGGTGCCCCCACTCCCTGACCGGCGCCTGTTCGATCTCATCGGGAAAAATCACCGCGTGGGGAACCCCGGTGTTGAGGGAGTGAATAGTCACCTCACGGCCATCGGGGCCGGCCAACCGCTGGTTGAGCCGGCCAGCCCCCGGGGGGGTCATGGTCAACAGCACCGCGCTCCCGGCAACCTCGGCTTCAATCATCCCCGCCAGGGTGAGGAAGGTCATCCGGGCCGGGGCGATTCCCCGCTCATGGGCGAACCGGGCCGCACAGCGGGCCCCGTTGCCGCACATCTCGGCGATGGAGCCATCGGCGTTGAAAAATTGCCAGCGAAAATCGGCCTGCTCCGAGTTTTCGATCAGGATCAGCCCATCGGCGCCCACCGAAAACTTACGTTCGCAGACCGCCTTGGCAAAACGCTGGGCGGCGACGGTATCCTCAAACAGGGGCCGGCGGTGATCGAGCAGAATAAAATCGTTACCGGCGCCGCTCATCTTGGTGAAACTGACGGGAAATTGCATAACTCAAGCCAGAAAATCGGGAATGGTTTCGCCCCGCACCAGATCCTCGTAGGTTTCCCGGCGCCGGATCTGGTGGAACTGCTCCCCGTTGACCAGCACTTCGGCCACCCGGGGGCGGGAGTTGTAGTTGGAGGACATGGTGAAACCGTAGGCGCCGGCGCTCAACACGGCCAGAAGGTCGCCGGACCTGGCGGCGGGCAGCTCCCGGCCCCGGGCCAGGAAATCACCGGTCTCACAGATCGGGCCCACCAGATCGGCCACCTCGGCGGCGGCCTCGCTCCGCACCACCGGGGC
Organism: Desulfurivibrio sp.; assembly: GCA_047921155.1. Classification (GTDB taxonomy): domain Bacteria; phylum Desulfobacterota; class Desulfobulbia; order Desulfobulbales; family Desulfurivibrionaceae; genus Desulfurivibrio. Next base: position 6,040 of record JBLRWU010000095.1, on the reverse strand, counting down.
AATCTCATGGTGGGCGTCGTAGAGGCTGGGGCGGGCCAGATCATTCATCCCGGCATCAACCACGATGAACTTTTTCTGCCCGGACTTGGTAAAGAGCACCTTGGTCACCAGAATACCGGCGTTGCCCACTATAACCCGACCCGGCTCCAGGATCAAGGTGCAGGCCATATCCCCCAAGGCTTCACGAATGGCGGCCCCATAAGCAGCGGGCTCCGGCGGGGTTTCCTGGTCGTAACGAATCCCCAGCCCTCCCCCGATATCGAGGTAGCGAATGGTGATCCCCTCCTCCGCCAACCGGGCCAGAAAGTTCTTCAGCTTGGCCACGGTATCGATAAAGGGCGATACCTGGGTGAGTTGCGAACCGATGTGGCAACTGACCCCGACAATCTCCACATTGCTCAGTTGCCGAGCCTGGCGATAAACCGCCAGGGCCTCGGTGATGGGAATCCCGAACTTGTTTTTGGCCAGCCCGGTGGAGATATAGGCGTGGGTTTGGGGGTCGACATCGGGGTTGACCCGAAAGGAGATCCGGGCCCTTTTTTCCAGGGCGGCGGCGCACTTCTGGACCACCTCCAGCTCCTGGGCAGATTCCAGGTTGAACATCAGAATCCCCGACTCGAGGGCGTAGCTGATCTCGGACTCGGTCTTGCCCACTCCGGAGTAGACGATCTTGCCCGGCTCGATTCCGGCCTTAAGGGCCCGGTAGAGCTCGCCGCCGGAGACGATATCCGCCCCGCCGCCCAGTTGAGCAAAGAGGCGCAGGATGGCGATATTGGAGCAGGATTTGACCGCAAAACAGGTCAGGTGCTCGATCCCGGTAAAGGATTGATCAAAGGCGGAGAAATGGCGCCGCAGGGTGGCGGTGCTGTAGAGATAGAAGGGGGTACCCACCGCCGCCGCGATCTCCGGCACCGCCACCTCCTCGGCATGGAGCAGGTTATCCCGATACAAAAAATGGTTCATGCTTTACAAAACCTCCACGTAACTATCCAGCTCATTCCGGCAAGTAACTATTCAGCAGTGCCCCAGGTTGCGGTAAGCAGGTCGGCGCAGCGTACATATCGTACTCAAGCCGACCTGATCGCCGCAAGATGGGGTGCTGCTGGATAGTTACACCTCCATTAGCGTTGCCCGGAGAACGCCAGTTCATTGCTGGGCGCACTCCGGTTGCCGCCGCGATCCACCGCCACCAGGCTGTAGTACCAGGTGGCGGCCTCCGGCGGCAATTCGGTATCGATAAAAGAGAGGGCGGGGGCAACCACCCGGCCGATCTGGCGCGGCTCGGTCTCACCCTCCAGCCGGCGCAGCACCAGAAATTCGGCCGGCTCCCGAGCCGCAGCGGTTTCCCAGAGCAGGCGAATCCCCTCCCGCCCCGGCACCAGGGTCACCAGCCGGGGGGCCGCCGGCGGCTCCGGATCGAAAGGCACGGCCCCGACCGTGGGGCCGGGCAAGCCTTCGATCCGGCTCCCGTCACGCAGAAATACAGTCCGAATCTGGTAAAGGTAGCGACGCTCGGGCACCACCTCTCGATCGACATACGCGGCAACGCTTTGCAGGCCACCCACGGCAGCGAAGCGCTCGCCATCGTCGGAACGGTACGCCTGGTAATAGCGCCCATTCTCCTCCCCCGGCCGAGGGTCCGCCGGCGGCCACCGCAAACTGACCAGACCGCCACCCGCCTCCGCGACCAGCTCCCGGGGCGGAGCCGGCGGAGCCAGCCAGATAAAGGAGATCCGGTTGGAAGCCGCACTGCGCAACAGCCAGCCGGCCCGGCTTTTTACCTGGTATACATAGCGCCAGCCGGGACGCAATTCCAGATCCGAGAAGATCATCCGGCCCCGGTCGGGAGCCAGGTTGGCCAGGACACGGGGGGATCCGAACGGGGGCGCCTGGTCGGCCCGGTACTCCTCGGGCGCCATCCCCGCCCGGTACAGCTCAAACTGTTTGATTCGATAGCCCAGGCGGCGGCCCGTTTCACCACGGCTGGGCACCGACCAGGAGAGCTCCACCCCCTGCTCGGTCAACCGGTAAGCCAGATCCTGGATCGGGGCGGGCCGCACCTCGGCCGGCGGCAGGGGATCGGTCTTCTTGCCGCACCCCCCCGCCAGCAGCAGCAGACCAAGGAGCAGCAGCCACCAGGGGCCCGGCCCTCTCTGGCTCAAGACGGGGATCAAATTTGCCTCTCGGCCCGGGCCAGCGCCTCCTCAACCCGGGCTCCGCCGGTGCCACCCAGGGAGTTGCGGCTGTTGACCGAGCCCTCGATGGAGAGCACCGCAAAGACATCCTCCTGGATGCAGTCGGCAAAGCGTTGCAATTCGGCCAGGGTCAGCTCCCCGATATCCCGGCCCTGCTCCAAAGCGTAGGCCACCGCCCCCCCGACAATGGCGTGGGCCTGGCGGAAGGGGATCTGTTTCTTGACCAGGTAGTCGGCCAGATCGGTGGCGGTCATGCAGCCCCGGCCCAAGCCGGCGGCCAGGCGCTCCTCGTTGAAGCGCATCCCGGCCAACAGCTCGCTCATCAGGGCCAGGGAGGCGCTGACGGTATCCACCGTATCGAAAACCGGCTCCTTGTCCTCCTGGAGATCGCGGTTGTAGGTCAGGGGCAGCCCCTTAAGCAGGGTGAGCAGGGCCATCAGGTGGCCGATCACCCGGCCGCTCTTGCCCCGGACCAGCTCGGGAATATCGGGGTTCTTCTTCTGGGGCATGATCGAACTGCCGGTGCAGAAGGCATCGGGCAGGGTGACGAAGGAGAACTCCTCGCTGGTCCAGAGTACCAACTCCTCGGAGAGACGGCTTAAGTGAACCTGGATCAGGGCGGCGGCGGCCACAAACTCGACCACGAAATCCCGATCGGCCACGGTGTCCATGCTGTTGGCGGAGACCTCGGGAAAATCAAGCTCCCGGGCCACGAACTCCCGATCAATGGGCAGCCCGGTCCCGGCCAGGGCCGCCGCCCCCAGGGGCATAATATTGATCCGCTTGAGGCAATCGTTCAGGCGCTGCCGATCCCGGCCGAACATCTCGAAATAGGCCAGCATATGGTGAGCCACCAACACCGGCTGGGCCCGCTGCAGATGGGTGTAGCCGGGCATCACCGTATGGCGGTAGCGCCGGGCCAGGGCCACGAAGGCCCCTTGCAGGCCGATCAACAGTTGGATCAGGTTACGGCACTCCTCCCGGAGATAGAGGCGCAGGTCCAGGGCCACCTGGTCGTTGCGGCTGCGGGCGGTATGGAGCTTTTCCCCGGCCGGACCAATCCGCTCCGCCAGGGATTTTTCGATATTCATGTGGATATCTTCCAGCTCGGGCCGGAAGATGAACTCGCCCCGCTCGATCTCCCCTTCGATCTCATTGAGACCGCCGATGATCTGGTCCCGCTCCGCCTCGCTGATCAGACCCTGGCGGGCCAGCATGGTGGCGTGGGCCCGGCTGCCGGCAATATCGTGACGATAGAGGCGGCAGTCGAAATGGATTGAGGCGGTAAAGGCCTCCACCGAGGCGGCGGTCTTTTCACTGAACCGCCCGCCCCACATCTTGATCTCCTGCTTTTCAACCACGGGCCGCCTCCCGCAGGGCCTGCATTTTCAAGCGCAGGCCATTGAGCCGGATAAACCCTTCGGCATCGGCCTGGCGGTAGACGCTGTCCTCTTCAAAGGTGGCGAAACTCTCCTGGTAGAGGGAGTTGTCCGACTTGCGGCCCACCGGAATACAGTTCCCCTTGTAAAGCTTGAGCCGAACCACCCCGTTGACCGTGGCCTGGGCGTCATCCATGGTCCGCTGCAACAGCTGCATCTCCGGGGAGAACCAGAAGCCGTTGTAGATCAATTCGGCATACCGGGGAATCAGGGAATCGCGGATCTTCATCACCTCGCGATCCAGGGTGATGGTCTCGAGATCGCGGTGGGCGGCCCGCAGAATGGTGCCCCCCGGGGTTTCATAGACCCCCCGGGACTTCATGCCGACAAAACGGTTCTCCACCATATCCAGCCGGCCGATACCGTTGCCCCCCCCCAGTTGGTTGAGCCGGGCCAGCATGGCCGCCGGGGTCAGCTTTGCGCCATCGATGGCCACCGGGTTGCCGCGCTCAAACTCCAGTTCGATATAGGTCGGACGATCGGGGGCCTGTTCCGGAGCCACCGACAGCTTGAACATCCCCTCCTCCGGCTCATTCCACGGATCTTCAAGAATGCCGCCCTCGAAACTGATATGGAGCAGGTTTTCATCGGAGCTGTAGGGCTTGGCCTTGGTCACCGGCACTGGAATGCCGTGTTTTTCGGCATAGGCCATCAATTTGGTCCGGGAGTTGAGATCCCAGATCCGCCAGGGGGCGATAATGGTCAGGCTGGGGTCCAGGGCCATATAGCCCAGTTCGAAACGCACCTGGTCGTTACCCTTGCCGGTGGCCCCGTGGCTGACCGCGTCGGCCCCTTCGGCCCGGGCGATCCGCACCTGCTCCTTGGCAATCACCGGGCGGGCCAGGGAGGTGCCCAGCAGATAGGAGCCCTCATAGATGGCGTTGGCTCGAAAGGCGGGGAAAACGTAGTCGCGGACAAACTCCTCGCGCAGATCGGAGATGATCACCTTTTCGGCCCCGGTGGCCAGCCCCTTGGCCCGCACCTGGTCCCAGTTCTCCTCCTGGCCGATATCGGCGGCGTAAGCAATTACCGGGCATTGACAGGTTTCCTCGAGCCAGCGCAGGATCACCGAGGTGTCCAGGCCGCCGGAGTAAGCCAGCACGATCTTGTTAACTTTGGGTATCATGACGAAATTTCCTGTTTATCGGAGAACTGTTATTGGGACTCGCCGCCCAGAAAGGAGGCCAGGATCGACTTATGGATATGCATCTTGTTTTCGGCCTGGTCCCAAACCACCGAGCGGGGACCCTCCAGGACCGCCTCGCTGATCTCCTCACCCCGGTGGGCGGGGAGGCAGTGGAGTACGATGGCCTGGGGGTCGGCGTTGGTCAGTAAGCGCTCGTTGACCTGATAGGGGCGAAAAATTTGCAGCCGGTGGAGTTGCTCATCCTCCTGGCCCATGCTGGCCCAGACATCGGTGTTGATCACATCGGCGTCGGCCACCGCCTCAAGGGGGTCGCGCACCACGTTGATCGGCCGCCGAGCCTCACGGCGGGCCGCCGCCAGAATTTGCGGATCGGGGTCGTAACCCTCCGGACAGGCCAGAGTCAGGGCAAAGCCCAGCCGGGAAGCGGCCTGGATCCAGGAGTTGGCCATATTGTTGCCATCCCCCACCCAGGCGATTTTCAGCGCATCCAGCCGCCCCTTGTGCTCGATCACCGTCATCAGGTCGCTCAGGATCTGACAGGGGTGGTGGAGATCGGTCAGGGCGTTGATCACCGGTACCCCGGAGTAGCGGGCCAGTTCATCAACGATCTCCTGGCCGAAGGTCCGGATCACCAGGCCATCGACGTAGCGGGCCATCACCCGGGCCATATCCTTGAGGGGCTCGTTGCGGGCCAGCTGGGTGTCGCGGGAGGAGAGATAGATCACCTGCCCGCCCAGGCCGTACATCGCCGCCTCGAAGGAGACCCTGGTCCGGGTGGAGGGTTTCTCGAAAACCAGGGCGACGGTGCGGCCCGCCAGATCGCGATGCCGCACTCCGGCCCGACTTTCCCGTTTCATGTTTATGGCCCGGTCGATCAGCGCCGCCAACTCGTCGCCGCTGAAATCGCTCAAGGCCAGCAGATGTCGCGCCATGCCTTTTCCGTATTTTATTGGTTATATAAATTTCTCCGCCGCCCCCATCGACGCCAGAGCCGAATCTGAATTCTTACAAAAGATAAACCCCTTTTGTAAAGGGGTTTTTTGGGAGGCGACGTGGCTGACCGACTAAGAAGTGACCCCTACAAAACGGCGGCAACCATGGCCACCGCCCGGTCGATCTCCCCTTCACTGACCACCAGGGGGGGGATAAAACGTAAGGCGGTGTTGCCGGCGAAATTGAGCAGCAGACCCTGTTCAAACAGGCGTTGCACCATCTCCGGGCCCTCGGGCCGGGCACTCTCGCTCAGGACCAGGCCCTGG
>JBLRWU010000094.1:0-7520 GCA_047921155.1 Desulfurivibrio sp. | reverse complement strand
GATGCCGGTTTCCAGCACGTGGATCTCGGTGTCCTGTTCGGTGAAGGCCGGAGCCAGTTTATGGATCGGCCGCATCTTGTCGGAGGTGATCGGGCCCAGGCCATCCACCGGCCGGCCGACCACGTTCATAATCCGGCCCAAGGCCGGCGCGCCACAGGGAATCTCGATGGGTTTACCGGTATCCTTGACCTCCTGGCCGCGGACCAGACCGTCGGTCTGATCCATGGAAACGCAGCGGACCACGTTGTTACCCAGATGCTGGGCCACTTCGATCACCAGGTTATCGGCCTCGTCGCTGATCCCCTTGTTGCTGACCAGCATCCCGTTCATAATTTCCGGAAGCTTGCCCGGCTCAAACTCAACGTCAACCACCGGCCCGATGACCTGAATAACCTTCCCCGTGTTAACCTCGCTCATTTGCAAGCCTCCTGACAGCGTTTTGGTAACTGCTCGGCAGCACCCCATCTTGGGGCGATCGGCCCGGCTTGCGTACAACAGGTACGCGGCGCCGGTCCGCTTGCCCCAACCTGGGGCACTGCCGAGCAGTTACCCCCGGCATGGCCCGGATAGTTACATTCCTAATAAAAATGAAAAAGTTTCAGCCAACCAAAAATATTTGCCGGTAAACGTTCGCCAGTGCCGCAGGTTGCGGCAAGCGGGACAGCGCCGCGTACCCGTTGTACGCAAGCTGGCCCGATCGCCGCAAGATGCGGTGCTGGCGGACGTTTACCCTTTCAGTGCCTCGGCGCCGCCGACGATATCCATCAGCTCGGAGGTGATGCCGGCCTGCCTGGTCTTATTGTAGATCAGGGTCAGGTTGTTGATGATATCCTTGCAAGCCCTGGTGGCGTTATCCATGGCGGTCATCCGGGCAGCATGCTCACTGGCGCTGACCTCCAGCATGGAGTGATAGACCATGACGTTGAGAAACATGGGCAGCAAAACCTCCATGATCTCTTCCTGGCTGGGCTCGTAAATATAGACGGCCTGGCTGGCCGGGGCCGCAGCCGCTTCTCCTTCGATGGGTTTGATCGGCAGGATGGTGGTCTGCTCCGGACGCTGGACCCCGACACTATGGAAACGGCCATAGATCACCCGCACCTCGTCGGCCTCGCCCCCGAGAAAATTGGCGGCGGTGTCCTGGGCGATGGCCCGGGCGTTGAACATCTGGAAGGTGCCCATGATATCGACATAATCCTTCCGCATCTTGCCGGTCTTACGAAAGAAGTTCCGGGCTTTCTTGCCGATGCAAACCACGCTTACCTTCTTGCCCGCGGCCTCAAGCTCGGCCATGGTCCGCTTGGCCATCTTGAGGATATTGGCATTGAAGCTGCCGCACAGCCCTCGATCCGAGGTGACCACCACCAGCTCCACCGTCCGGACCTCGCGCACCTCCATCAGGGGGAAACGTGCCCCGCCGGTTCCGGCGGAAAGACTGGCCATGGCGGAATGGAACTGTTCGGCGTAGGGCCGAAAGGCCTCCATCTTGCTCTGGGCACCCCGCAGCTTGGCAGCGGCCACCATATTCATGGCCCGGGTGATCTGCGCGGTCTTCTTGACCCCGCCGATCTTGGTTTTTACATCTTTCAGGCTAGGCATAAACGCCCCTCCTCAACTTTATCCGGCCTATTTCAGGCCTTTGGCGGCCCTGAAGGATTCACCAAAGGCTTCCAGGGTCTTCCGCATCTTGGCCTCGAGATCGGCATCGATCTGCTGCTTGCTCTTGAGGTCGTCAAAGACGCTGGGGTCGTTCTTCTCGATATGATCGTAGAGCTGGGCCTCATACTCGGCCACCATATCCAGGGGCAGCTTATCGAGATAGCCCTTGGTGCCGGCGAAGATAATGGTAACCTGCTTCTCCATGGGCAGCGGCTGATACTGGGGCTGTTTGAGAAGCTCCACCAGCCGGGCACCCCGGGTAAGCTGGGCCTGGGTGGCGGCGTCGAGATCGGAACCGAAACCGGCAAAGGCGGCCAGTTCGCGATACTGAGCCAGATCCAGCCGCAGGGTACCGGCGACCTGTTTCATCGCCTTGACCTGGGCGGCGCCACCAACCCGTGAGACCGAGAGACCGACGTTGATCGCCGGACGAACCCCGGCGAAGAAGAGGTTGGGCTCGAGATAAACCTGGCCGTCGGTGATGGAAATCACGTTGGTCGGAATATAGGCCGATACGTCGCCGGCCTGGGTTTCGATAATCGGCAGGGCAGTGAGCGAGCCGGCTCCCAGTTCGTCGTTCAACTTGGAGGAGCGCTCCAGCAGCCGGGAGTGGTTGAAGAAGATATCGCCGGGGAAGGCCTCACGTCCCGGCGGCCGCCGCAGCAGCAGGGAGAGTTCGCGGTAGGCCACCGCCTGCTTGGAGAGATCGTCGTAGATGATCAGGGCGTGCTTGCCATTGTCGCGGAAGTACTCACCCATGGCGGTACCGGCAAAGGCCGAAACATACTGCATCGGGGCCGGATCGGAGGCACAGGCGGCAACCACGGTGGTGTAATCCATGGCGCCGTGCTTGCGCAGGGCTTCCACCACCAGGGCGACGGTGGATTTCTTCTGACCGATGGCCACGTAGATGCAGTGCATATCGGTCTCTTTCTGGGCGATTATCGCGTCGACACAGAGGGCGGTCTTGCCGATCTGACGGTCACCGATCACCAGCTCACGCTGGCCGCGACCCACCGGAGTCATGGCGTCCACCGCCTTGGCCCCGGTGTAACAGGGCTCATGCACCGACTTCCGGGCGATAACGCCGGGGGCCAGGACTTCGATCTTGCGGGTCTCCTTGGCGGTGATCGGGCCCTGGCCGTCGATGGGATTGCCCACCCCGTCCACCACCCGGCCCAGCATCTCGGGGCCCACCGGCACCTCGGCGATACGACCGGTCCGCTTGACGATGTCACCCTCTTTAATGTGGCGGACGTCGCCCAGGACCGCGCAACCCACGTTGTCCTGCTCCAGGTTCAGAGCCACGCCCAGAATACCGCCGGTGAACTCCAGCAGCTCCATGGCCATGCAGTTTTCCACCCCGTACACCCGGGCGATACCGTCACCAACCGACAAAACGGTGCCGGTTTCGCTCAGGTCGACCTTGGCTTCATACTCCTGGATCTGGCTCTTGATGATTTGGCTGATCTCTTCGGCTTTAATCTGCATCGTCTATTCTCTCCCCTTAATGGATTCCTTTAACCCTGCAAGTTGCGACCGGATACTGCCGTCGAGCACCAGATCCCCAACCTTGGCAACCATCCCGCCGATAATGGCCGGGTCAATCCGGCTGGTCAACTCGACCTGCTTGCCGGTTATCTTCTCCATTGTAGCCTTAACCTTTGCGCTCAGTTCCGGGCCGACCTCGGCGGCGGTCACCAGGGTGCCCCGCAGCAGATTACGGTCACGGTCCACCATCTCCTGATAGCATTCGGCGATCTCCGGCAAAATAGCGGCTCGCTTCTTCTCCACCAGCAGTTTGCAGAAGTTGACCATCACCGGCGGGGCCTGCAGGCCCACCACCAGTTTCTCCATCACCTTAAGCCGCACATCCTCGGGGTAGAGCGGATTGGTGAGAGCGTCGGCCACCTCTTTCATGCCGGTGAACAGGCCGGCCAGCTCATTGAGTGTTTCGCCGTAAGCAGCAAAAGCGCCGTCATCCTTGCCCACGGCAAAGAGCGCCTTGGCATAGCGTTTGGCCAGAACCGTGTTTTTCACTGCACACCTCCCACCTTGTCAAGATAACCGGCGATCATCTTTGCCTCGTCGGCCGGTTGCAGATTCTTGCGTACCAACTCTTCGGCGGCCCTGGCGGCCTCCTCGGCAATTTCGCTCTTCAGCCGGGCCTTGGCGGTAGCCAGCTCATGCTGGACTGCCATCTCGGCCTGACGTTTCATATTGACGGCGGCCCGTTCAGCCTCGTTGAGAATCCGCTCCCGCTCCGCCTCACCCTGACGAATCGCCTCGGCCACGATCTCCTGGGCCGAAGCTTCCAGGGAACTCATCTTGGCCTCGCTCTCCCTGTAGGCCTGCTCCACTTCGATCCGCTTGGCCTCCAACTCCTCCAGCTCGGCCCGGATCGTTTCCCGACGATTATTGAAAAAATTGACCGCCGGTTTTTTCAGGAAATAGAGCAGAATAAAAACCAGGACCGCAAAGTTGAGCACCCGATAGAACAGGTCCCAAAGCTTTGCGGAACTAATCTCGGCTGCCTGGCCGGTGGCGGCGGTGCCCAGCACCAGGAGCAGCGCCGCCAGGCCGGCGGCATGTTTCGCTTGCAGGTATCGCATTAAATGGCCCTCCCCAACACTTTGGCCGCCATCACCTGGGCAAAGCCGCTGATCTGGCCCCGCAGTTCCGTTTGGGCGGCGGCGAACTGGCTCTCAATCTCTTTAAGCTGGCTGCTCTTGGCTCCCTCCACTTCCTGCCGCTGGGCGGCGAGCCGGCTGTTACTTTCGGCCTGGGTGGCGGAGCGGGTGGCATCAAACTCGTTCTTGGCTTTGGTGCGAGCCTCCTGCAGCTTGCGCTCGAACTCTTCCAGGCGCATGAGCCGGTTCTTTTCAAATTTTTGAATATCGCCGGTCAGGGCCGAGATCTTTTCCCGCCGCTGTTCCAGGATATTGCGGATGGGACGGTAGAGGATGATATTGAGGATCACAGTCAGCAACAGGATGTTGATGATATGAAGCGGCATGGTGAAATCGATGGTGATCATCCGGCAGGTCCCTCCGCTACGCTCTTGATCTTTTCGCTGGAAAATGAATGGCCATTCACAAACAAATAGGCGTTCTAATCCATTCACCAAACCATGTCAATAACTTCATTTTACATTTTTTGGATAATTTGCGGCACCGCCGCCAGGGCCTCGTCGATCTTCTCCGGCCGGGTGCCGCCGGCCTGGGCCATATCCGGTCTGCCGCCGCCGCTGCCGCCCACCAGAGCGGCCACCGCCTTGACAATATCACCGGCTTTGAAGCGCCCGGTCAGCTCCTTGCCCACCATGGCCAGCAGAGCCACCTTGCCATCCACCTCGGCGGCCAGCACCGCAATCCCGTGGCCCTTTTTGTCCCGCAGCCGATCGCCGATCTCCCGCAGAGCCTTGGCCGAATCGGCCGGAACCCGGCAGGCCAGCACCGACACCCCGCCGATCTCCACCGCCTGCCGCAACACCTTGTCCAGATCGAAACCGGCGCTCTGGCCGGCCATCTGGGTCAGCTTACGCTCCAACTCCTTCTGGCGGGCCAGCAGTTTGTCGACCCGAGTCGGCAATTCAGCCGGGCTGGTTTTCAAGCGGGCGGCCAGCAGGGCCAGATCCTCTTCCAGGGCCTGGCAGCGCAGCAGGGCCACCTCGCCGCAAACCCCTTCGATCCGGCGGGTGGAGGCGGCGATCCCGCTTTCGGAGATCACCCTGAACAGGCCGATCTCACCGGTGGCCCCAACGTGGGTGCCGCCGCAAAGCTCCTTGCTGAATTCACCCACCGTCACCACCCGCACCGTCTCGCCGTATTTCTCGCCGAAGAGGGCGGCGGCCCCGCTCTGCAGGGCCTCATCACGTTTGACCTGGGCGGTGTGGAGGCGGTTATTGGCCCGGATCTCTTCATTGACCAGCCTCTCCACCTCTCGAAGCTCGGCGGTGGTGAGAGGGGAAAAGTGGGTAAAATCGAAACGCAACCGCTCCGGCTCCACCAGGGAGCCGGCCTGTTTAACATGCTCCCCCAGCACCCGGCGCAGCGCGGCGTGGAGCAGGTGGGTGGCGGTATGGTTGGCGGCGATCCGGCTCCGGCGCCCTTCGCTGACCGCCAGCGCCACCTCTTCGCCACGACCGATTTTGCCAGCGGTTACCTCGGCCTGGTGCACCACCAGATGGTCGCCCAGCTTGATGGTATTCTCCACCCGGGCCCGGCCCCGGGGGCCAACGATCTCGCCTTGATCACCACTCTGGCCGCCCGATTCGGCGTAGAACGGGGTTTCGGCGCAGATCAGGGCGACCCGGTCCCCGGCCGCCGCCAACGGTAAGAGGTTGCCTTCGCCATCGAGCAGCGCGGTGAGGGCGGCATGGTGGCGGCGGGTCTCATAGCCGACAAAAACGGTGCGCCCCCCCTGCTCCAGCAGTTCCTTGAAGCCGGGTCCCAGTTCGCCCAGCCCCCCTCCCTTCCAGGACTTGCGTGACTGTTCGCGCTGACGGGTCATGGCAATATTGAATCCCGCCTCATCAACCTCCAGCCCCTCCTCCTGGGCCACATCCTTGGCGATATCCACCGGAAAACCGTAGGTATCGTACAGCTTGAAGATAAAATCCCCCTCCAGACGCAAGGCGGCGCCAGCGCCCCCGGCCCGCAGCCGTTGCACCTCCTGCTCCAGCATGGTCAGCCCGTGATCGAGGGTTTCCAGAAAACGCTCCTCCTCGTGGCGCACCACCTTGAGCAACAGCTCCCGGCTGGCCTCCAGATGGGGGTAAGCCGGCTGCATCAGGTCGGCCACGGTGGCGCAGACCGTGCCGAGAAAGGGCTCGGTCAGACCCAGGGTCCGGCCGAAACGGATGGCCCGCCGCATGATCCGGCGCAGCACGTAGCCGCGCCCCTCGTTGGAGGGCAGGACGCCATCGGCCACCAGAAAGGTGGTGGTCCGGGCGTGATCGGCGATCACCCGCAGAGCGGTGTCGCTGCGCAGCTCGGCGCCGTACCTGACCCCGGCCAGGCTCGCGGTGTGGCTGATAATCGGCTGAAAAAGATCGGAATCGTAGTTGTTATGCTTACCCTGGACCACGGCGGCAATCCGCTCCAGGCCCATCCCGGTATCGATGCTGGGCTTGGGCAGGGGGGTCAGCTTGCCGGAGGCGTCCCGCTCGTACTGCATAAAGACCAGGTTCCAGATCTCGAGGAAACGATCACAATCGCAATCCACCCCGCAATCGGGGTTATCACAGGGGATCGCCTCGCCCTGATCGATATGGATCTCGGAGCAGGGCCCGCAGGGGCCGGTGTCCCCCATGGCCCAGAAGTTATCCTTCTCTCCCAGCCGGACGATCCGGCCCGGGGGCAGATCCGCGATCCCCTCCCAGATTTTAAAGGCCTCGTCATCCTCCCGGAAAACCGAAACCCAGAGGTTGGCAGGGGAGAGCCGCAGCTCCTTGGTCAGGAAATCCCAGGCCAGTTTAATCGCCTCCTCCTTGAAGTAATCGCCGAAGGAGAAGTTGCCCAGCATCTCGAAAAAGGTGTGGTGGCGGGCGGTATAGCCCACATTATCCAGGTCGTTGTGCTTGCCGCCGGCCCGGACGCAGCGCTGGCAGGTCACCGCCCGCCGGTAATCGCGCTGCTCCTCGCCGGTGAACACCTTTTTGAACTGGACCATCCCGGCGTTGGTGAAGAGCAGGGTGGGGTCCTCATGGGGTACCAGGGCCGAGCTTGCCACCACCGCATGGTGACGGGCCGCAAAGTAGTCGAGAAATTTTTGCCTGATGGCGTTGCCGTTGATCATCGAGATAATATTCCTGAAGTGTTCCTGGTATTGCTGCCGCCCCTTACTCCTTACCCGCCGTC